>NZ_VFOO01000001.1:1245902-1557377 GCF_006716115.1 Subtercola boreus
GGCGTCGTTCCAGCCCTCGAAGGCGACGACCATCAGTCGGCCGGTCAGGAAATCTTTGCTCTCAGCCACTTCGGGGAAGTCCTCGTGTTTCTCTGGTCGTTGCGGTGGGTCTCTGCGGTGGGTGTTGCGGTGGGTCGTTGCGGGCGACCCGCGCGGAAGCGTTCCTCAAGGATAGGCCGTCGTGCCCGGGCGGTCGCCCCGGGCAGACGGTAGGCTTCGATCCCGTGACCGAACAGATTCCTGCCGCCGTTCTCTGGGACATGGACGGCACGCTCGTCGATACCGAGCCGTACTGGATGACCGCCCAGACCACTCTCATCGAGGCCTACGGCGGCACCTGGACGCATGAGGAAGCCCTCGATCTCGTCGGTTCCGGCCTCTGGCGCACCGCCCGCACGATGCAGGCCAAGGGTGTCGACATGGGAGAGGACGCGATCGTCGACCTGCTGAGCGACCGGGTCATGGAGCAGATCTCCGTGGCCGTGCCGTGGCGCCCGGGTGCGAAGGAACTGCTGCTCGATCTCCGTCGGGCCGGCATCCCGACGGCCCTGGTCACCATGTCGATCGGTCGGATGGCCGAGCATGTCCGGTCGTTCATCCCGTTCGACGCGTTCGACCTCGTGGTCTCGGGCGACGACGTCACGCATCCGAAGCCCCACCCCGAGGCGTACCTCACCGCGGCCGCGCACTTCGGTGCAGCCCCAGCCGACTGCGTCGCCATCGAAGACAGCCTCGCGGGCACCGCGTCTGCCGTCGCCGCCGGCGTCGTCACCATCGGCGTACCCCATTACCTCTCCCTCGAGGACAGCGGAGCGCACGTGCTCTGGCCGACCCTCGACGGCCGCCAGGCGGCCGACGTGGTTCGAGTTCTCTCAGATTCAAGGACACCCCACAGATGACCACTTCCCCGCAGCCGATCGTCCCCTCGGTGCCCACCCCCTCGGTGCCCACCCCCCAGTACAGCGGACCGTTCCGGGCCGGCGACCGGGTGCAGCTCACCGGGCCGAAGGGCCGGATGAACAGCATCAGCCTCGAGGTCGGCGCCACGTTCCACACCCACAAGGGCTGGATCGAGCACGACAACCTGATCGGCCTGCCCGACGGCTCGGTCGTCGAGAACTCGATCGGTATCGAGTACCTGGCCCTCCGGCCGCTGCTCACCGACTTCGTGATGGCCATGCCCCGGGGCGCCGCGATCATCTACCCGAAGGACGCCGCGCAGATCCTCGCCCAGGCCGACATCTTCCCCGGCGCGACCGTCGTGGAGGCGGGCGTCGGCTCCGGCGCGCTCTCGCTCTGGCTGCTGCGTGCACTCGGGTCCGGCGGACAGCTCTCCTCCTTCGAACGGCGCGAGGAGTTCGCGGATGTGGCCCGGGCCAACGTCGCCGCGTTCACCGGCGCCGCACCGCAGAACTGGACCGTCACTGTCGGCGACCTGACGGAGGCCCTCCCGACCGTGCACGCCGACGGGACCGTCGACCGCGTCATCCTCGACATGCTCGCCCCGTGGGAGTGCATCGAGGCGTTCGCCGCCGCGCTGAAGCCCGGGGGAGTCGTGCTCTGCTACGTCGCCACCGTCACCCAGCTCTCCCGCGTGACCGAGACGATCCGGAGTTCCGGCCTCTTCACGAACCCCGATCCGAGCGAGACGATGGTGCGCACCTGGCACGTCGAGGGACTCGCCGTCAGGCCGGACCACCGGATGATCGGACACACCGGGTTCCTCGTCACCGCGCGCCGCCTCGCGCCCGGTTCGGTGCTGCCGGAGCTCAAGCGCCGGGCCTCCAAGTCGGAGTACTCCGACGACGACGTCGAGGCGTGGACCCCCGGGGCTCTCGGCGAACGCGGGATCAGCCCCAAGAGCCTCCGCAAACGGGTTCGCCAGGCCAGCGCCAGTGCGAACGCTGCCCTCGCGCGCGAAGCTGAAAACCCGCTCGAAACCGACCCGTTAGACTAGGGCGGCTCGCGGTTGTGAACCGCCGTAGTCACCGAAATCCGTTGTATACCTGAAATGAGGATCCGTGCGTAAGTCCGTCGCGCTCATCGTGGCCGCAGGCCTGCTCGTCGCCCTCGCAGGGTGCAGCTCGTCGGGTGGCAGTTCGGCCGCCGGATGCACGCCGATGGCCTCCTCGGGAGCCGCCTCCGACCTCGTCACGGCCACCGGCGACCTCGGCACGGCGCCGAAGATCACGTTCGGCACACCTCTGAACGCCGGCAGCGACACCGAGGTGAGCGTGCTCATCACGGGCAGCGGCGCGACACTCCCCGCCAACGGCATCGTCTCGGGCGACTACACGCTGCTCGATGCCACCACCGGCGCGACGGTCACGGCCACCGCCTACGACGGCAAGACCGCCTCGACCTTCCCCATCTCGACAGCGGGCATCCCGGGCATCCAGAAGGGCCTCGCCTGCGCCACGGTGGGTTCGCGCGTCGCCATCACGATGCCCCCCGCCGACGGTTTCGGCACGGAGGGCAACAGCCAGGCGGGTGTCGGCGCCAGCGACTCGCTCGTCATGGTCTTCGACATCACGAACGCGTTCGGAACCTCGGCCGACGGGGCCATCCAGCCCGCCGAGGCCGGATTCCCGAGCGTCGCCCTCGCGCCCGACGGCCGCCCCGGCATCACGATCCCCTCCGGCAGCGTGCCGACCGACCTGCGGGTCGCCGACCTGAAGAAGGGCAGCGGCGTCGCCGTGGCCGACGGCGACAACGTGATCGTCCAGTACACCGCCGTCGTGTGGGCCGACAAGTCCATCGCTGGCTCGACCTGGGCCGACGGCACGCCGAAGCTCGTGCAGGCCTCCTCGAGTGACCCGCTGGCGACGACCATCGTGCCGTCGCTGGTCGGCCAGACGGTCGGGTCGCAGTACATCGCAGTCGTTCCGCCCGCCTCCGGCTACGGGGACACGGCCTCGACCGACGGGAAGATCCCGGCGAACTCGACGCTCGTGTACGTCGTCGACGTGCTCGGCATCCTCCCCGCCGCGCCCGCGCAATAAATCTGCACGCCCACCACGCGCCGGAAACGTGCCGGTGCACCCGTAAAATGGTGTCCTGATGACTGAGACCAGGGGGCCCGCGCCCGTACCCGTCGAAGAGCGGCTGTTCAGCCTGGTGCTTGCACTGCTCGCGACCGAGGCGGGTCTCACGAAGAACGAGATCCTCTCGACGGTGCAGGGCTACCGCCAGCGCTATGTCTTCGGTGGCGACAACGCGACCCTCGAGCGCCAGTTCGAACGCGACAAGGACGACATCCGCGAACTCGGGGTGCCGCTCGAGACCAGCGAGCCGCTCGATGAGTCGGGCAGCAACCACAACCTCCGCTACCGGATCCCGAAGGGCTCCTACGACCTGCCGGCTGACATCTCGTTCTCGCCGGAGGAGATCGCCCTGCTGAACCTCGCGGCAATGGCCTGGCGGGAGGGCTCGCTCTCCCGGGAGTCGCGGCACGCCCTGCTGAAGCTGCGCTCGCTCGGGGTCGACCCGGTCGAGCCCGTGCTCGGCTACGCCCCGCGCATCCGCACCCGCGATGCGGCGTTCGACCCGCTCACCGACGCCCTCACGCGGAGGGTGCTGGTGCGCTTCCCGTACCTCAAGCCCGGGGACCTCTCGCCGCGCGAACGCACGGTCGCCCCGCTCGCGCTCGTGCAGCACGAAGGCCGGTGGCACATCACGGGCATCGACCAGCACGCGGGAGAACCGCGCACCTTCCTGCTCTCCCGGATCGTCGGCCCGGTGAATCGCACCCGCACGCCGTTCGTGAGCGACTCCGTCGGCTCCGCCGAGACCGCCCTCCGCCAGCTCGACGAGATCTGGGCCGCGAACACCGCGGTGGTGCGGGCCCGGCAGGGCTCCGATGCGGAGACCCGGCTGGTGAACCGGCGGGGGAGCATCCGGAACCCCGACGACAGCCTCACCCTGCACTTCACCGACCTGCACCTGCTGGCCGACGAACTCGCCGGATTCGGGCCAGAGGTGTTCGTGGATTCGCCGGCCGAACTGCGGGTGGCCGTGCGCCGCCGCCTCGAACTGACCGTCGCCACCCACCAGCCGCTCGACCGCCCGGCCCCCGACGGAGGTGACGATGCCGAAGAGACCGCCTGAGAGGTCGAATTTCGTGCACGCGCAGGACAAGCTCGCGTTCCTGCTCGCGCTGGTGCCCTACCTCCTCGACCGCGACCGGGTCTCCGTGACGGATGCCGCGACCCACTTCCAGGTCAGTGAGGAGCAGGTGCGGGAGGCCGTGCGCCTGATCGCGGTGTCGGGTGTTCCCGGCGAGACCAGCCAGTACCAGCACGGCGACCTCTTCGACATCGCCTGGGACGACTTCGAGCAGAGCGACGAGATCCAGATCACGCACCGTGTGGCTCTCGACGACTCACCGCGGTTCTCCGCCCGGGAGGCGGCCGCGCTGATCGCCGGCCTGCAGTACCTCCAGGCACTTCCCGAGACGCTCGACAGCGCGGTGCACTCGTCGCTGATGGCGAAGCTGGCCCGCGGGGCCTCCGAGGTGCCGAGCCAGGTCGCCGTGGCACGCTCCGAGGCGAACGACTCCCTGGTGATCATCCGTTCGGCCGTCGCCGCTGGAGTGCAGATCGAGTTCGACTACGTGGGCTCGCGCGGGGCCCGTGAGCACCGGGTGGTGGATCCGCTCCGGATCGACTCCAACAACGAGGACTGGTACCTGCGCGGCTGGTGCCACACCAGGCAGGGCATCCGCACGTTCCGGCTGGACCGGATGGCCGACCTGACCGTCACGGCGAACCCGAATCTCTACAGCCCGGGCGACCTCGCCCTCAGCGACAACCTCTTCGATGGCTCAGGTGAGACCCTCGGGGTGGTGCTGGAGGTGCATCCGGCGGCGGTGAGCCTGCTGGGGGAGTACCTGGCGGAGGGCGCGCCGCAGCTGGAGCGCGGGGCCCTCGTGCAGACGACGGTGCGGGTGGCGCACATCCACGGGCTGAAGAGGCTCGTCGCGAGCCTTCCGGGCGTGGTGCGGGTCATCGATCCTCCGGAGGCGCGGCGTGCGGTCGAGGAGTGGGCGGCCGAGGCCCTCGCGGCCTACGACGCCGAACCGACTGATTAGACTCGCTTCATGAGTTGGTGGAGCTGGATCGTGATCTGGGCCGTTCTGGTGCTCGCGATGCTCGGCATGTACGCCCTCCTCGGCTGGCGGCTGTTCAGAAAGGCCAGCGTCGTGCTCGGCGAACTGAGCCAGCTCGGCGCTCAGGTGGGCAGCGTCCAGGACAACGTCGAGCAGCTCACCCCTGAGCCGAGCGACAACGCGATCCTGCTCGGCTACGCCGAGATGTACCGCCGCCGCGACATCCAGAGGCAACGCCGTGCAGACGAAAAGGAGCTTCGCAGGGAGAAACGGCTGGAACGGGGTAAACTCCTCACAACATCCGATTACAGACAAAGGACGTGGCCCCATGCTCGGTAACCTTCAGGGTTGGCATCTCATTGTCATCCTCGCCATCGTGCTCCTTCTCTTCGGTGCTCCCAAACTCCCCGGTCTCGCCCGGAGCGTCGGCCAGTCGATGCGTATCTTCAAGAGCGAAGTCAAGACGATGAAGTCCGACGACCCGAGCGGCGCAGAGGCCAAGCCGGCCTCCGCCGAGACCGCCTCGAACATCGCCGAGCCGACGACGCTGAACAAGCCGGCCGACGTGAACGTGGCGAACGTCACCCCCACGGACCTCGGTTCGGACCACAACACCGCCTCCAGGTAAGTGGCCGTTCGCTCCAAGGCGGCCGCTCGCCCCAAGAAGAGTGCGAACCGCGACGGGCGAATGTCGCTCGGTGAGCACCTCGTCGAGTTTCGCAAGCGCATGTTCCGCGCACTCCTCGGAGTTGCGATCGGGGCAGTGGTGGGCTGGCTGATCTCCGACCAGATCCTCCTCGCGCTGAGTGCACCCGTCAGTGCCATCACGAGCTCCCAGGGGCGAGCCGCCTCCCTGAACTTCACGGATGTCTCGCAGGCCTTCGACCTGCGCCTGCAGATCGCCATCACCGTCGGCATCGTACTGGCCTCCCCGATCTGGCTCTACCAGATGTGGGCCTTCCTCGTCCCGGGGCTGACCCGCCGCGAGAAGCAGTACGCCGTAGGCTTCGTGCTCACCGCGGTGCCCCTGTTCCTCGCCGGCTGTGCCGCCGGCTGGTACGTGCTGCCCCACATGGTGTCGATCCTCACGGGCTTCGCCCCCCAGGACACGACGAACATCATCAGTGCCGGAACCTACTACTCGTTCGTGCTCAAACTCGTGGTGGCCATCGGTATCGCCTTCGTGCTGCCCGTCCTGCTCGTGCTGCTGAACTTCGCGGGCATCCTGAGCTCGAAGTCCATCCTGAAGTCCTGGCGGATCGCCATCCTGGTGATCGTGCTGTTCTGCGCCATCGCCACGCCGTCGGCGGACGTGTTCTCGATGTTCCTGCTCGCCATCCCGATGGTCGTCCTGTTCTACACAGCGGCGCTCATCTCGTGGATCCACGATCGCCGCAAGGCCCGAGCGCAGGAGAAGTTCGACGCCGAACTGGTTGTGCCGTAATGACGCAGGCGCTGTCCCCGGCCGAGCGGTACGCCCTCAGCCGCACCAGGGCGACGAACCCTGTCGTCGATGACTTCCGCCAGGGTCTGAAGTTCGACCTCGACCCGTTCCAGATCGCGGCCTGCCAGCTCCTCGAAGCCGGCAACAGTGTGCTCGTCGCAGCCCCCACCGGAGCGGGCAAGACGATCGTCGCGGAGTTCGCGGTCTTCATGGCGATGCAGTCGACGTCGTCGAAGGTCTTCTACACCGCGCCGATCAAGGCCCTCAGCAACCAGAAGTTCCAGGAGTTCGTCGCCGAGTACGGCGCGGCCCAGGTCGGGCTCCTCACCGGCGACACGAACATCAACCCCACCGCCCGCATCGTGGTCATGACCACCGAGGTACTGCGGAACATGCTCTACGCGGGCTCCGACCTGCTCGCGAACCTGGCCTTCGTCGTGATGGACGAGGTGCACTACCTGGCCGACCGGTTCCGGGGTGCGGTGTGGGAAGAGGTGATCATCCACCTTCCGACCTCCGTGCGACTGGTCTCCCTGAGTGCGACCGTGTCGAACGCCGAAGAGTTCGGCGACTGGCTGCAGGCCGTGCGCGGCGACACCGAGGTCATCGTGTCGGAGGAACGGCCCGTCCCACTCGACCAGCACATGCTCGTGCGTCACAAGCTGCTCGACCTCTTCGACGGCACGGGGCAGGCCACGACGAGCCGGGTCAATCCGGAGCTGATGCGCATCGCGCGGTCGACGGGCGCTCCCCAGTCGCGGAACGGCAACCGCTCGGGCGGCAACGATCGCCGGGGCCGCAACTCGTCGAAGTACCGGCCGAACCACACGCAGGCTCCGCGGATGGACCGTGCGGAACTGACCGACCTGCTCGACGAGCACAACCTCCTTCCCGCCATCTTCTTCATCTTCAGCCGGGTCGGCTGCGACCAGGCCGTGAAGCAGGTGCTGCGTGCTGGCGTCCGCCTGACGACGACCGAGGAGCGCGAAGAGATCCGGCGCATTGTGGATGAGCGCTGCCGCACCCTGCTCGACGAAGACCTCGCCGTGCTGGGCTACTGGGAGTGGCTGGAAGGCCTAGAACGGGGCGTCGCCGCTCACCACGCGGGCCTGCTGCCCGCCTTCAAGGAGGTCGTGGAGGAACTCTTCCAGAAGAAGCTCGTGCGCGTCGTCTTCGCGACCGAGACCCTCGCACTCGGCATCAACATGCCCGCGCGCACCGTGGTGCTCGAGAGCCTCGAGAAGTTCAACGGCGAAGCCCGCGTTCCGATCACGCCGGGGGAGTACACCCAGCTCACCGGGCGGGCGGGGCGACGCGGTATCGACGTGGAAGGTCATTCGGTCATCCAGTGGCGTGACGGCATCGACCCGCAGGCCGTCGCCTCGCTGGCCTCCCGTCGGAGCTATCCCCTCAACTCGAGCTTCCGGCCGACCTACAACATGGCGGTCAACCTCATCGACCAGTTCGGTAGGGCCCGCACCCGCGACTCGCTCGAACTGTCGTTCGCCCAGTTCCAGGCCGACCGCGCCGTCGTCGACCTCGCCCGGAAGGTGCGGTCGCAGGAGGAGACGCTGGAGGGCTACCAGAAGGCGATGAGCTGCCACCTCGGGGACTTCTCGGAGTATGCGGCGCTCCGGCGTGAACTCAGCGACGTCGAACGCTCCGGTGCCGGCCGGGCCGACACCCAGACCCGGGCCGAACGCGACAGTCGGCAGAAGAAGATCACCGACCTGCGTCGACGCATGAAGGCGCACCCGGTGCACGTCTGCCCTGAGCGCGAGCACCACGCCAGGTGGGCCGAACGCTGGTTCCGCCTCCGCCGGGAGACCGACCAGCTCGTGCAGCAGATCAACACCCGTACCGGCGCGATCGCGAAGGTCTTCGACCGGATCACCGAGGTGCTGATGCAGCTCGACTACCTGAAGGCCGACCCGGCGGGGGAGCTGACGCTCACCGACTCCGGAAAGACCCTGAAGCGGATCTACGGGGAGCGCGACCTGCTGGTGGCGGAGTGCATCCGCCACGGCGCGTGGGCGAACCTCGATCCGGCCGGGCTCGCCGCGATGGCCTGTTCGCTGGTCTACGAACCGCGGCGCGACGAGAACGACCTGCCGGAGCGGTTCCTGCCGCGCGGCGCCTTCCGCGGGGCGTTGGAAGCGACGCAGAAGATCTGGGAAGACCTGCAGCAGCTCGAGACGCGGCACCGCCTGCCGGGCTCCTCACCGATCTCGGTCGGGCTCGCCAAACCGATGAACGAATGGGCGCGTGGAGCGAGCCTCGACACCGTGCTCTACGACGCCGACCTCGCCGCCGGGGACTTCGTACGGTGGACCAAGCAGACGATCGATCTGCTCGACCAGTTGCAGAACCAGTACGACCCGAAGGTGGCAACGACCGCCCGCCTGGCCCTCGACCTCGTCAAACGCGGGATCGTCGCCTACTCCTCGGTGGCATGATGACGGCTGTTCTGTCTCGCATCGCCACCAGGCCGCCCGCACCGGGGGCCCTCCCCGTGGCTGCGGAGGTCGCGGGACCCCTGCTCCCGTTCTGGCTCGCCTGCCTCGCCGCGCTCGGTGGTGGCCTCAGCCTGATGACCGGATTTCCCGGCGCCGACATCTGGCCGCTGACCCTGGTCGGCGTGGCCGGCATCCTCGTGAGCCTCATCGGCCAGCGCTGGAACCGGGCCCTGCTGATCGGCCTGATCGGCGGCCTCGCGTTCTGGTGCGCCCACATCTCCTGGCTCACGCTCTACCTCGGGCCGGTACCCTGGCTCGCTCTGGCCGTGGTCGAGGCCGCCTTCTTCGCCATCGGTGCCGTCACCATCGCGATCGTGTACCGGTTCGCGCCACGGGTCTGGCCGACGCGGCTCGGCCGGCTGGGCATCCTGCCGATCGTGGTCGCCGGCCTGTGGACGGCGCGCGAAGCCTTCACCGCTGTCGCCCCGGAGGGTGGTTTCTCCTGGGGGCGCGTGGCGTTCTCGCAGTCGATGAGCCCGTTCGCCTCGCTCGTCGCCTTCGTCGGCATCTCCGGGCTCAGCTTCCTGCTGGTCTGGCTCGTGGCGTTCGTCATCCAGCTCTGCCGCGAGGTGGGCGTCTCCGTTCTCTCCCGCGTCACCCTGGCCGTGGGCGCTGTCGCGCTCCTGCTGGTCGTGCCGGCCTGGCCCGCGCCGACCACGGGCACCACGCGGATCGCGGCTGTGCAGGGCAACACCAAATCCGGACTGCTGGATCGGGTCGAGGCGGGCGACAACCTCAACGCGCACATCACCGAGACGCTGAAACTCGAAGGCGACAACGTCGACATGGTGGTCTGGCCCGAGAACGCGTCGGACGTCGACCCCGAAGCATCCAGAGCCGCCGCTGCCGACCTCGACTTCATCAGCGGCATCATGAAGGCGCCACTCGTTGTCGGTACGATCGCCGAGCGTGACGGCAAGTTCTACAACACCTCGCTGCTCTGGGAGAACGGAACCGTAGCGGACTTCTACGACAAGCGGCACCCCGTTCCGTTCGCGGAGTACATGCCGGCCCGGCCGTTCTTCCGCGCGCTGGTTCCCGACCTCGTCGACCTCGTGACGCGCGACTACCAGGTCGGCACGACCGATACCGTGATGAACGTCGACGGCGTGGTGGCCGGCATCTCCATCTGCTTCGACATCACCGACGACAGCGCGGTGCAGGCGATGGTGGATGACGGGGCCCAGGTGATCCTCGCGCAGACCAACAATGCGGACTTCGGCCAGACCGACGAGAACCTTCAGCAGCTGGCGATCGCACGCCTCCGGGCCATCGAGACCGGCCGGAGCGTGGTGAACATCTCGACCGTCGGCCACAGCGCGATCATCGCCCCCGACGGCTCAACCCTCGATGCGATCGCGCCCTACACCCCCGGAGCGATGGTCGACGACGTGCCGCTGTCGACCACGATCACCCCCGCCAGCCTCGTCGGTCGCGGCATCGAGTGGCTGGTCTCCGGCCTCGGCCTAGCGGGCCTCGCCCTGTCCCTCGTCGCGGCAGCCCGCACCCGCCGCCGCCCCCGTTAACGGCCGAAACCCCGAAATTTGCCGGTAATCGGGGTGGATTACGGCAACTTTCGGGGTTTGGATGAGGCGGCGAGCTACGCGCCGATTTTGTGCTGGCCGCGTCGGGCCCGCAGGTAGTCGAGCCGCTCCTGGAGGAGTTCTTCGAGCTCGGGCCGGGTGCGGCGCTCGAGCAGCATGTCCCAGTGGCTGCGAGGCACTTTGGCCTCGGCACGGTCGAGCACCATCGGTTCGGAACCGATCATGAGAACCGCCTCGTTGCTGCAGAACTTGCACTCCCAGGTCTCGGGCGCTTCTGCTTCGGCTGAGAAGACCATCTCGGTCTCCTTGCCGCACGTGCTGCACAGGTATGTGTGTGTCATGCGCGGAGAGAAAACGACTCCCTCTTCACTCTGGAGGCTTTGGCCCCCGAGTCTCATTCCGCGCAAGCTGCGATCTGCCATTGTGTGGTCTCCTCCCGCTTTGCTTACCTAGGTATAAACCCGTTGCCCGTCCCGATCATTCGGAGCGATGTCTATTCCCAGAACACTCCCAGATATTCGGATCGTGCGTCTGCCCTTGACTTCGTGTTCGTAGTCACCCGCCTTTCCGTTTGGTCTGGGAGACAAGATCGAGGGCCAGATCGATGCGGTCGGTGATGATCCCGTCGACGCCTGCGGCCAGCAGTTCGGCCATCTTCCGGGGATCGTTGATGGTCCAGATGTGCATCTCGACACCGGCCGAATGGATGATACGGAGCATCCGTCTCGTCGGGAATCGGAGCCCCAGGGCCGTCTCGGGAACCTGCACGGCGTCGACGTTCCGGAGCAGCAGGCGCACCACAGGCGCGAGGCCGAGCGTGCCGGCCAGCAGGGTGAACAGGATGGTGTGCGCGGAGGCGGACGTCGCCGGGCGGAGGGCGCCGGGAACCGCGTCCAGGGCGCTCCGTCTGCGGCGATCCGAGAAGGAGGTCAGCAGCACCCGATGCGCAGCCTCTGCGTCGGCGATGGCGCGCGCTGCGGGGACGGCGGCGGCCGCGGACTTCACGTCGATGTTGAATCTGGTTTCGGGGAACTCCCGCAGGGCATCCAGCAACGTACAGAAGCCGTGACCGCCACCCAGGTCGAGCGCGGCCAGCTCGGTAGCCGTCAAGGTCTCGATCGTGCCCTCGACCCCGAGCAGGCGGCTGAGGTCAGGATCGTGCGCCACGACGGCAACACCGTCCCGGGAGGCGTGCACGTCGCACTCCACGTAGAGTGCTCCCCGGTCGACCGCAGCGCGGAAGGCGAGGAGTGTGTTCTCGACGTGCTCCGTGCTGAACCCGCGGTGCGCGAGCAGCCGGGGGAGCGCGGGAGTGAAGTAGCCGGGAGCGGGTCTACGCACCCGGGGTGGTCTCGATGGTCGGCTTCGCGAGCGTGGCCGGCGCGGCCGGGCCCCCGGTCGCTGCACCGGTTCCGGAGCCGGACCCTGCTGCGGCGGCCGCAGCGGCTCCCCGGTCGCCGAACGCCTGCCCGATACCCTTCAGCGCCTCGGTGAGCTCGCTCGGGATGACCCAGAGCTTGTTCGCGCTGCCCTCCGCGAGCTTCGGCAGCGTCTGGAGGTACTGGTAGGCGAGCAGCATCTGGTCGGGCTTGCCGCGGTGGATCGCCTCGAACACCGTCGTGATGGCCTGCGCCTCACCCTCGGCCCGGAGCACGGCCGCCTTCGCGTCACCCTCGGCGGAGAGGATGGCCGACTGGCGGTGACCCTCCGCAGAGAGGATGGCCGACTGCTTCGTTCCCTCGGCGGTCAGGATGACGGCGCGGCGCTCACGCTCGGCGCGCATCTGCTTCTCCATCGAGTCTTGGATGGACAGGGGCGGATCGATTGCCTTGAGCTCGACCCGGCCCACCCGGATGCCCCACTTGCCGGTGGCTTCGTCGAGCACGATGCGGAGCTTGCTGTTGATCTCGTCGCGTGAGGTCAGCGCCTCTTCGAGGTTCAGCCCGCCGACGACGTTCCGGAGGGTCGTTGTCGCCAGCTGTTCGACGGCGCCGAGGTAGTTCGCGATCTCGTAGGTCGCGGCGCGGGCATCCGTCACCTGGAAGAAGACGACGGTGTCGATGGAGACCACCAGGTTGTCTTCGGTGATCACCGGCTGCGGCGGGAACGACACGACCTGCTCGCGGAGGTCGATCAGGGGGCGGAGCCGGTCGATGAACGGGACCAGCAGGTTCAGCCCGGGCATGAGTGTCTTGTGGTACTTGCCGAGTCGCTCGACAACGCCGGCGCTGGCCTGCGGGATGATGCGGATGGCTTTGGCCAGCGTGACGATCACGAAGATGACGACGATCACCACCACGATGACGGCGATCACGGAGCCTACGGAGAAGTCGTTCACAGGAGTGCTTTCTCTTCGGGAGCGACCAGTGCGGTCGCCCCATCGATTGCCTTGACGAAGACGAGCTGGCCCGGCAGGAGCTGTTGGTCGATCGCGGTGGGGAAGACCCTGGCAGTCCAGGTGTCGCCGTTGCTGAGCTTGACACTGCCGGTGGTGTCGGTGACGGCCTGGAGCACCTGGCCCTCGAGGCCGAGCATGGCTGCGATGCCGGTCGGCGTCTCGTCACTGCCGCGGTGCAGCCGCCGGAGGAGCGGTGGCCTCAGCGTGAAGATGAGGAGCAGCGCGAGCACGGCGGCGATAACCGCCTGCAGCAGGAACGGTGCCCCGGCGAAGTGCGAGACCAACCCGCCGACGCTGCCGACCGCGAGCATCACGAACAGGAGGTCGAGAGTGAGCGTCTCGATCACGAGGAAGATGAGGATCAACGCAAGCCAGATCACCCACGCGTACGAGGCCAGGAATTCTGCCATGAGCTGCTCCTTCGCTGTCGTTGCTTCATATGAAACTACCAGTCGAGCCTCGGTGGATACGAAGTTCACAGGTCATGCCTTGGTAGTCTCATCTGCGGAAACGCAAGCACCCTTCCCCGCGGCCAGAGCCGCGCCCCGACGACAGGAGCACGACGTGTCAAACCCCCTCACTCCCGGATCTCTCGCCGGCAAGCGGGTTCTCGTGACCGGGTCGAGCCGCGGTGTCGGCGCCGACACCGTGACCTACTTCGCCGAGGCGGGCGCGAGCGTCGTCATCAACTACCGCAACAAGGAGGCGCGGGCGAACAAGCTCGCCGACAAGCTGCGTGCCGAGGGGGCGACGGCCATCACCGTGGGCGCCGACCTCACCGACGCGGCATCCGTCGCCAGCATGTTCGAAACGGTGCAGGAGGAGCTCGGGGGCCTCGACATCCTCGTGCTGAACGCCTCGGGCGGCATGGAGAGCGGCATGGCGGCCGACTACGCACTCACCCTGAACCGAGACGCGCAGGTCGACCTGCTGACCAGCGCTCTGCCGCTGCTCCAGCCGGGATCCCGCGTGGTGTTCGTCACGAGCCACCAGGCGCACTTCATCCGCACCACCGAGACGATGCCCGAGTACGAACCTGTCGCTCTCAGCAAGCGCGCCGGCGAGGACGCGCTCCGCTCGCTCATCCCGCGCCTCGACGAAGCGGGCATCACCTTCGTCGTCGTCTCGGGCGACATGATCGAGGGCACCATCACCGCGACACTGCTCGAGCGGGCGAACCCGGGCGCGATCAGCGCGCGCAAGGAGTCGGCCGGCCGGCTCTACAACGTCGCAGAGTTCGCCGCGGAGGTTGCCGCTGCCGCCGTCGAGCCGATCCCCGAGAAGCACACCCGATACGTCGGCGACGTGTCGGGTTTCGCGCCCGAGCTGACGGACTGACCGGATGCCCGCCGCCCACCAGCCGGCCTCCGAGCACCCGGGTTTCGACTTCAGCAAATCGCGCGTGCTGCTGTTCGACAGCGACGACCGGGTGCTGCTCTTCCTGACGAAGGCCAACGTGCCGACGAACCCGACGCGCTGGGTCACGCCGGGCGGGCACGTGGAGCCGGGGGAGTCGCACCCGGAGGCCGCGGCACGGGAACTCTTCGAGGAGACCGGGCTGGCGGTGGAGGCGAAGGCGCTCGGTGCACCTATCCGCACGCGGGAGTTCAGCGACGAACGGGCGCCCGGCGTCTTCAAGACCAACTACGAGGAGTGGTTCGTCTTCCGCACGGTGCAGTTCGAACCCGTCAGCGCGAACTGGACGCCGGAGGAGCACGTCGACATGGAGGCGAGCCGTTGGTGGGCCCTCGGCGACCTCGAGACCACGACCGAGAGCATCGAACCGGATGACCTCACCACGGTCATCCGGAACGAGCTCGCGAAGCGCGCCTGACCGCTACTTCGCGACGCGGGCCTTCGGCGTGCGGCCGAGGGTGATCGCCGACGCGGCCTGGAAGATGCCGAGCACGATGAAGGTCCACGCGGCGAACACGGTCAGCACGGCGAGCGACGGGATCGGTGAGAGCAGGAACACGATGCCCGCGACGATCGAGAGCACACCGAGGAGCGTGCCGTACCACTTCGACGAATCGTTGACCGTCTGGGTGAGGGCGAGCACACCCTCGAAGACCCACGAGAAACCGATGACGAGGCCCAGCACCGTGAGCGAGGCAAAGGGGTTCCGAAGCGCGATGACGCCCGCGACGAGCAGCAGCACGCCGAGGATGACGCTCAGCACCCGGGTGCCCGGGGAGAGCGTGCCGTTGATGATGCCGACGAAGATACGCATCAGCCCGACGACGAAGAAGTAGAGACCGAAGAGGAACGCGACCAGTTCGAGTGTGGAACCCGGCCAGACCAGCACGAGCACGCCGACGAGCACCGAGAGCACCGCGCCGATCCAGAGAGCGATCTTGAAGTGTCGCAGCACCACCGGTGCCGGGTCTTCGGTGTACAGCGAGAACCGCAGTTGGTTCGTGGGTGGTGTCGACATTGTTACCCCTCAGTGTGTTGTGTCCAGGTTCAGAGAACGCCCAGGTGCCGGTGACATCAGACTGCGCCGATGTCCTCGTTCCAGAGTTCGGAGGACTCTGCTATGAATGCTCCCATCATCTGGATCAGCCCCGCATCATTTACCACCGTGAGTTCGGCTCCGTGCTCCTGGGCCCAGTGCTGGCCGCCGAGGAAGTTCACGTCGTCCCCGACGACGACCCGGCCGATCCCGAACTGGCGGATGAGCCCTGAGCAGTACCAGCACGGCGAGAGCGTCGTCACCATCACCGTGTCGCGGTAGCTCCGCTGCCGGCCGGCGTTCCGGAAGGCGCTCGTCTCACCGTGCATCGACGCATCGTCGTCCTGCACGCGCCGGTTGTGTCCGCTCCCGAGCAGTACCCCGTCACGGGTGAACAGGGCGGCGCCGATCGGGATGCCGCCCTCCGCGGCGCTCCGGGCGGCTTCGGCTTTCGCGACGGACAGCATCGCGTCATCCGTCGGATAGATCGCGCCGACGACGATCGCGACCGCCGCGGTCTCGGTGCCGCTCACGCGACGTCGTCCGCAGCGTCGACGCCGGTCACGTCGGACGGCGTCGTGCCGAGCGGGCCGCCGAGTCTCGGCCGGAAGGCCCGGAACAGCAGGGCGTAGAGCACTGCTCCGAGAACGAACCCGACGATCGCCGTCAGGTCGCCGACTTCGGGTGCCGCGGCCGGCACGATACCGACGAAGAAGGTCTGGTTGGAGAACAGCCAGATCGAGACGACGAGACTCACGACGAAGGCGATCACGCCCGCCGCGTTCCGGTACTTCACGTGCTCGGGGACGATCGAGGCGATCTCGGTGCCGCGCCGGAGGAACCGGTCGACGAGGATCACTCCGAGCCACGGAGCGATCCAGTAGGCGATGACGAGCAGGAAGTTCTCGTACGTGGATCCCGCGTCGGGGATCGCGCTCCAGGCGAGGAAGAAGCCGATCACGCCGAACCCGAGCGCGATCAGTGCGCGGCGGAGGGCGAACGGGATCCTGATGCCCGCCGCGAGGAACGACATCGCCCCCGAGTAGACGTTCAGGGCGTTCGCCGCGATGGCACCCACGGTGATCGCGATGAGGGTGAGATCCCGGATGACCGGGGGCATCGACATCGTGAACGAACCGGTCGGGTCGCCCGGGTCGAACCCGGCGATCGTGGCCGCCGCGGCACCAGCCGCCATCAGCACGGCGCAGGAGACGAAGTTGCCGAGCCCCGCGGCCCAGCCCACCGAGGCCTTCCGCACCGAGGCCGGCAGGTACCTGCTGTAGTCGGCAGCGTAGGGGTTCCAGCCGGCCGCGTAGCCGAAGGCCGCACCCGCCGCCAGGGTGAAGCCGCCGAAGCTGAACGAACTGCCGTCGACCACGACGCCGAGGTCGGCATGCACGAAGATCGTCACCGTGGCGACGAGGAAGATCGCTCCGAGCACGAAGCTCGCGTAGCGCTCGAAGACCTGCACGAGGTCGTGCCCGATGAAGGCGACCGCCACTTCCACCACCACCACGATGAGCAGGGCGAGCACGGGGGACATGCCGGTGAGGGTCGAGAGGGCAAATGCGCCGCTCACCGAATTGACGGTGAACCAGCCGAGGCCCGCCATCACCGTGTTGATGGCGGCGGGCAGGATGTTGCCGCGGTAGCCGAAGGCTGTACGGCTGAGGACCATCTGGGCGAGGCCCTCCCGCGGGCCCCAGGTGGAGAGGATGCCCTGCGTGAGGGCACCGGCCGCGCTGCCGAGCACGAGGGCGGCCATGGCCTGCCAGAAGCCGAGCCCGAAGAAGGCGACGGCGATCACCCCGACGAAGACCGTGGCGAACTCGAGGTTCGGCGCCGTCCAGGTGGAGACGAGCTGCCAGGGCGAACCGTGCCGCCGGTCGGCGGGGATGGCCTCGATGCCACCCGGTTCGATGCGGGATGGGGCCGGAGCCGGGGATGCCTTCGTGAGGGTGCTGTCGCTCATGGAGCGATCCTACGAGCGGGCACCCGGCGAGCATCCGGGTGCCCGGCATTTGTCACACACTGTTTACACGGTTGTCCAGAGACCCGAACGGGGGCTGCCGGGGCCCGGGTGCGTCATCTAGCGTCGAAGACTTGGGCCGAGAGGCATTCTCACGAAACGGACGCTGTGAACACGACGGGTAGGCACCTCCACAGTGCAGAGCGCGACGTGCGGCGGAGACTCCGGCTGGTGGAGCCGCTGCCCGCCGAGAGTCAGTCGTGGTACGTGCCGGAGATCCGCGAGCAGGGCGAGGAATCGAACGACGAACTGTTCACGACGCTGCGACCGGTGAGTCCACTCCGGCCTCGCGACGCTGCTGGGGAGTGATCGGGGCGGGCGCCTCGGTCAGCGCATCGACGCCACCACCCGACTTCGGGAAGGCGATCACCTCGCGGATCGACGACGCCCCTGAGAGCAGGGCGCAGATCCGGTCCCAGCCGAACGCCATTCCGCCGTGCGGCGGGGCGCCGAACTCGAATGCGTCGAGCAGGAAGCCGAACTTCGCCTCCGCATCCTCGGGGCTCAGCCCCATGACGGCGAAGACGCGTTCCTGGATGTCGCGGCGGTGGATGCGGATCGAACCCCCACCGATCTCGTTGCCGTTGCAGACCAGGTCGTAGGCGTAGGCCAGCGCCTCGCCCGGATCGGTGTCGAACGTGTCGATCGATTCGGGCTTGGGGGAGGTGAAGGCGTGGTGCACTGCCGTCCAGGCTCCGGAACCGACCGCGACGTCCCCGGCCGCAACAGCGTCTCCAGCGGGTTCGAAGAGCGGAGCATCCACCACCCAGAGGAACGACCAGGCCGACTCGTCGATGAGACCTGTGCGGTGGCCGATCTCGAGGCGCGTCGCACCCAGCAGGCTCTGGGCCGCGGTGCGCGTGCCGGCGGCGAAGAAGATCGCGTCGCCGGGTTCTGCGCCGACGGCCGCCTGCAGGCCCGCGCGCTCTGACTCTGAGAGGTTCTTGACGACCGGGCCGCCGAGTTCGCCGTCTTCCCCGACGAGAACGTAGGCGAGGCCCTTGTGGCCGCGCTGCTTCGCGAACTCCTGCCACTCGTCGAGGGTGCGGCGCGACTGCGCGGCACCTCCGGGCATGACGACGGCGCCGACATAGGGGGCCTGGAAGACCCGGAACGCGGTGCCCGCGAAGTAGTCCGTGAGTTCGGTGAGCGGGCTGTCGAACCGCAGGTCGGGCTTGTCGGAGCCGTACCGGTCCATCGCCTCGCGGTAGGTGATCCTGAGGAACGGGGCGGATGTCTCGTGCCCGACCAGGGCCCAGATGCTGTGTGCGAGCTCCTCCGCGAGTTCGATCACATCGTCCTGGTCGACGAAGCTCATCTCGAGGTCGAGCTGGGTGAACTCCGGCTGCCGGTCGGCGCGGAAGTCCTCGTCGCGGTAGCAGCGCGCGATCTGGAAGTACTTCTCCATACCCGCCACCATCAGCAGCTGCTTGAACAGCTGCGGACTCTGCGGCAGCGCGTACCAGCTGCCCGGCCGGAGCCTGGCCGGCACCAGGAAGTCGCGGGCACCCTCCGGAGTGGACCGGGTGAGGGTCGGAGTCTCGATCTCGACGAAACCGCGGTCGCCGAGCACGGTGCGGGCGACCCGGTTGACGTCGGAGCGGAGGCGGAGCGCCGCAGCCGGCGCCGGACGGCGGAGGTCGAGGTAGCGGTACTTGAGGCGGGTCTCCTCGCCCACGCTCACCCGGTCGTCGATCGGGAACGGCAGCGGAGCCGACGTGTTCAGGATCTCGATGCCGGCCACCGACACCTCCACCTCACCGGTCGGCAGGTCGGGGTTCGCGTTGCCCGCGGGGCGCACCTGCACCACGCCGTCGATGCGGATGCAGTACTCGTCGCGCAAATCGTGAGCGCCCGAAGCATCCAGGACCTCGTCGCGCACGACGACCTGCACGATGCCCGACGCGTCACGGAGGTCGAGGAAAGCGACGCCGCCGTGGTCCCGCCGGCGCGCCACCCACCCGGCGAGGGCGACGGTCTGGCCGGCGTGTTCGGCGCGCAGGGTGCCGGCTTCGTGGGTGCGGATCACAGGGAACGTCCTTCGGGTCGGAGATCTGGGGCCCTCCCATCGTAGAGGCGGGCGCACCGCCCCGGCTCTGGATGTCGCCCCCACCCCATTCTCAGAGCATGCTGTCATTCTGCTAGCATTTGAGGAGGAGGTGCCCTGATGGCAACAGTGACGGTACGCAACCTCGACGCGGGCGTGACGGACAGGTTGAAGGCTCTCGGCCAGTCGCACGGACGGTCGATGGAGGCAGAGGTTCGCGCGATTCTCACCTCGGCCGTGGCGGAGGTCTCCACGCCGACCGGCCTCGGTTCGCGGATTCGCGACACCTTCGCGCGATTCGACATCGGCGACGAGTTCGAGATGAAGCGGGAAGCAACACAGCCTGTAGTATTTGACGAATGATCATTTTGGACACGAACGTGGTCTCCGAGGCGATGCGCCGCCGCGGAGACCCAGCTGTCGCCGCCTGGCTCGATCGGCAGCACGGCAGGGTGATGTGCATCACCGCTGTGACGGCTGCCGAACTGCTGCGGGGGGTGGCGCTCCTTCCCGAGGGGAAGCGGAAGGCCGACCTGGCGGGCGCCGTCGCCCTGCTGCTCGAGACGGAGTTCGAAGGGCGCATCCTGCCGTTCGACGAGCAGGCGGCCGTCAACTATGCCGATCTCTCAGCTCGTCGCCAGCGCCGTGGCCTGTCGACGAGCGTCGCCGACACGATGATCGCGGCCATAACCGAGGTGTCGGGCGCGGAGGTGCTGGCCACGCGGAACGTCGGTGACTTCGACGGAATCCGGGTGGAAGTTCTGAACCCCTGGGTCGACTGACTCGCTAGAGTCGGGAGTGCGGAAGGACACGCGATGACCGAAGGCACAGCCGAGGAACCGTGGCAGCTGACAACAGCGCCCGGGTCGTCGAACTACACGATGCACATCGAGGGCGATGAACTCGTCTGCCAGGTCGGCTCGACGAAGCTGACGTACCGGTCCCGGGCCATCGAGGACCTGCACGGCTGGCTGATCGAGCAGGGCGACTGGGTGCCGCTCGGCGCCGCCGATGAATCGAAGATCGCTGCCGCGGGCAGCATCGAGGAGTGGGGGCGGTCTGAGGCCAACCCCGTCGGCGGGTGGTACGGGTTGCGGAAGGGCTACCGCGGACGGTTCGGGATGTACCTGCCCCCGTTGCTCGAGAAGCTCGGCCTCGTCGAACTGACCCATACCCCGCGGAACAACTCGGCCCGCGCGCTCTGACCGGCGGCCTCAGGCTGGCGGCTTCAGACCGGCGCCCTCACGCCGGAGGCCTCACACCGGCGGCCGGAAGGCCGTCTTCGGCGCGCTCGAACCGAGCCCCTGGGACTCGAACTCGGCGAGCACCGCGCCAGAGCCGTCGAACTGCCAGCCGAGCACGCGCCAGCCCTGCACGCTCCCGGTGATCTCCACCCCTTCCACCCGGGCACTGCCCGGAATGTCGAGCGGGCCTTCGAAGAACCAGAACTCGGCCGCCGCGAGCTCCTCGGGGGTCTCGATGATGCGGCGATCCGTGGTGGTGTAGACGAAGGAGTCTGCAGGGTGGTCGTCGAAGACGGCGAGCTTGTCGCCCGACAGAAGGTCGCGGTACGGCGCGAGTGCGTCGACCTCCGCCTGCTGCGACGCCGCGACGCGCGTCTCGGCCGCCGGGAAGAGCGCTGCCGTGCGGGCACGCAACTCGGCCAGACCGATGGGCTCACCGGACAGGAGCACCGCGTGCACGCCCGGGACTCCCGAAACCGCCGCCGCGAGCTCCTCACACCCCGCGCGCTCCCGCCCGACGGCCTCGGCCGCGAGCACCTGGCCGAAGTCGTACGGCGGGGGAGCAGCCAACTCCGACTCCCACGTCACGAGCAGGCGTTCAGCGCGGTCGACGAAGGCCTGGAGCGCTGCCGCGGTCTTGTCGTCGAGCCTCGCCTTGTCGTCGAGCGTCGCCTCACCGTCCGACGCCTGCAGCTCGTGCCGCAACGCGTAGACCTCGTCGAGGGTCGTCGTCGCGGCTGCCGTCACCGGGTCGCCGTACGGGTCGCCTCCCGGGGCCCCGCCCACCCCACCGGCGCGCTCGACCACGATCACCGCCCCGCACGCCGCATCGGGTTCCACGGCTACCGGGGCCATGATCCGCCCGCGCACCACCTCAAACGAAACCTCGCCGACGGGCGACGGCCCGTCCACCAGGGCCACCCGGTACCGCCCGTCGTTCTGGTCGAGGAGTTGCCAGTCGCCGCCCCACCCGGATTCCGAGAGGTTGTTCCAGCCACGGATGCTGTCGAACGCGAAGCCCACCTCCTGGCCGAGAACCCGACCGTCGTTCGCGGTGAACGTGTGGACACTCTCGACCGACGACGCCCCGGCCAACCGCACTCCGTCGCGGAAGCAGTGCGCCTCGAGTCGCCACACGTCGGGCTCGCCCGCCACGAACACCCGGCCGGTGAGGCGAGGGGCGTCGGGCTCGTCGACTGTGTCGAGACCGAGGAGGGAACGCGGCAGCATCCACTCGGTGGCGACCGCGTAGCAGTGTTCTCCGGGCAGCTTCATCACGAGCATCCGGCCGTCGTGCAGAAGCTCGTCGACCCCGGGAACGACATCCGGCTCGGAGACGAGACGCAGGGTGAACGGAACCGCACCCGCCTCGTCGAGGTCGAGTGCGTCGTGCCAGAGCTCCAGGTCGACGGTGGCGATCTGCCGATCATCCAGAACCGGAGCCGGCACGCGGTGCTCGAACCACGGAGCCCCGTCAGGCCGGGTGACCGCCCACACCACCTGGCATGCAGCAGCACTCGGGCCCAACAGCGTGACGCTCAGCTTCGGGTGCCAGCCCTCGGGGTGGTAGCTTCCGAAGGCGCCGGCAGAGGCGCGCAGTTCGTGTTTGATCACAGCCGTCATTGAGCAATCATCAGCTATTCCGCAGCGCACCGCAAGGCGTCCACGCCCGCATTAGAGTTGCGGAGTGAGAATCGCGCTGCTCGGCGGCCTGCGGGTCGAACACGAAGGTCGGCCCATCGCGGTGTCGGGCACGATGCAGCTCGCGGTGCTGTTCCGTCTCACGGTCGACGCGGGCACCGCCGTCAGCTACCGGGCGATCGCCGAAGACGTGTGGGGGTTGGATGCTCCCCAGAACACCAGGGCGGCCCTGCAGTCCATCGTGTCGAGGCTCCGCTCCCAGCTGCCCGACGGTTCGATCGAGTCGACGACCGGCGGATACCGGCTGAACCTCCGCCGCGAAGACGTCGATGCCCTCGTCTTCACCGATCTGGTCGACCGGGCCGCGGGTGGGGGCGCGGATGCTGGACCGAACGCACTCCGGGCCCTCGAGCTCTGGGCGGGGGAGCCGTGGATCCCCTCGCCGAACTTCGACTGGTTCCTCCGCGACCTCAGCCGCGACCACGCCCTCGCCGTGCAGGTGCGCGGTGCGGACGTCGCCGTCCGGCAGGACTCCGCCATCCCCGCTCCGCTCACCAGCCTGGTCGGCCGCGAGGCGGAGCTCCACGCGATCGCCGAGCAGCTGACGGGCAACCGCCTGGTCACGATCATCGGCACCGGGGGAGCGGGCAAGACCCGGCTCGCGATCGAGACCGCCGCGCACCGCGGCAACGCGCTGCTCGTCGAGCTCGCACCCGTCGGGCCGAGCGAGGTCCTGGGCGCGGTGCTGACCGCGACGGGCCGCGAGCTCCGTACGGCGGAGACCACCGGCGAGTCCAGCCGCACGCGCATCCTGGAGGCCCTGGCCGGTCGCGACGTGCTGCTCGTGCTCGACAACTGCGAACACGTGATCGATGCGGCGGCCGCACTGTCGGAGGACCTGTTGGCGTCCCTGCCGCGCCTGCGCATCCTCGCCACCAGCCGGGAACCGCTGGGCGTTCCGGGCGAGGCGTTCGTCGGTCTCGGCTCGCTGCCGCACCCGGAAGACGAACGGATCGGATCGGCGACCTCCGCAGACCTCGCCGCCTTCCCCGCCGTGGAGCTCTTCTGCCAGCGGGCTCAGTCGGCGCGCGGCCGCCCACTGGAGAGCGACGAGGTCGTGCTGGCCGCCCGAATCTGCACCCGCCTCGACGGGCTCCCGCTCGCCATCGAGCTGGCCGCCGCCAAGCTCCGCACGATGGAGCCGGGCGAGATCCTGAGCGGCCTCGACGACCGGTTCACCCTGTTGGCCGGCGGCTATCGCACGGGGATCCCGCACCACCAGACACTGAAGGCGATGATCGACTGGAGCTGGAGCCTGCTCGATGAGGTTGAGCGCCGCGCCCTGCTCGCCCTGTCGGTGTTCCCGGCCGGAGTGGGCGTGGTCGAGGCCCGATCCCTGGCCACGGCGCTCGGGCTGCCGGATGCCGCGGTCTTCGACTCGCTGGTCGACAGGTCGCTGCTGCAGCGCACGCGCGGCCGTTTCCGCGAACTCGAGACCATCCGTGAGTACGGCATCGAGCGGGCCCTCGAAGCCGGCACCCTGGCCGAGGCGAGGGCCGCGCAGGCCGGCTACATGATGGAGCGCGCCGCCGACTTCGACCGGATGCTCCGCGGGCCGCGCCTCCTGGAGGGGGTCGCCTGGTTCGACGACGAGGAGGACAACCTGGCCAGCGCCCTCCGCCATGCGGCCGGCCTGCCGCTGCCGGAGGTGCTGGTACGCCTGACGGTCTCGAGCCTCTGGTACTGGGTGCTCCGCGACCGCAACGAGGACGCGGTGAACTGGCTCCGCTCCGCGGCCGCCGCAGCCACCGAGGTCGAAGGCGACGAAGCGAAGATCCTCTCCCTGGTGCTGCCGCTGCTCGAGAACTTCTCGGGCAACGACACCGACCACTTCGACGCGGCCGTGCTCGGCGGGCACCTGCACGACCTGCTCGAGCCTCTCCGCTCGATCGAGTTGGGGCCCGGCAGCCACGAGCTCCTCCAACTGCTCGGGCCGAGTCTGCTGGCCTTCGCCGAGGTCGCGACCGACGCGGATTGGTTCGCCGCCGTGCGGCTCCCGCGCGGGGAGGAGCTGGGGCTCGACACCTGGCCGACCGCCGTTCTGCATGTGATGCGGGCCGGAGCGGCGCAGAACCGCGGCGCCGTCGACGAGCTCGGCGCGGAGTCCGAGATCGCCCTCGACATGCTGGCAGAGGTGGGCGACCGGTGGGGCAGCGCCTTCGCCCAGCGGATGCGGGCGGAGTGGCTCACGCTCCAGGGCCGGCTCGAGGAGGCCCTCGAACTCGCCGACGCCTCGACCGGCGCCATGCGAGCCATCGCGTCGGCCACCGACTTCGCCCGCGAACAGGGGCTGAGCATCCACCTGCTGTGGCGGCTCGGACGGTCCGACGAGGCGCGCGCCCGCGTCGAGCGAATCGTCGCCGAGACCGATTCGGGCGGCGATCCGCGGGCTGTCATCCAGGTTCTGGTCAACGCCCTGCTTCTGGACGTCGCGGTTCGGGATGTCGCGGCGGCGGGCATCCGTGTCGGAAAGATCGACGAGCTGGTCGCCCATTCGACGCTGCCCCTGCAGACCGTTGCGGTGCTGGAGACGGCGAAGGCCGCGTTGGCCCGCGAACTCGGGGACTTCGACGGCGCAGAGCAGCACCTCCGGACGGCGGCGGAGAGTTCCCTGCAGAGCCGCGACCAGCCCATCATCGGCAGTGTCGCCATCGGCGCCGGGATGCTGGCCCTCGCCCGGGGCGACGTGGAGACGGCCGTGCGCGCTGCCGATTTCGCGTCGGCCGTCATCGGCGCGTACGACGCGACGCACCCGGACCTCATGGCGATCAGCGCGGCGGCCGACAGCGCCGGAATCGGGCGCCCTGCCACCGGAGTGACCGCGCGCCCGGAATCCGTCGGCGTGCTCAGGGACCTGCTCGGCTAGATGCTGCCGGCCGGATCCAGCACAGCCGAATCCAGCTCGACCGGATCCAGCTCGCCCGGATCCAGCTCGGCTAGATCTTGCGCCGGTACGCCCAGGTCGCCAGCGGGAAGAAGACTCCGACCAGCACGATGCAGGAGGCGATCACCCAGAGCACCTGTCCCGTCGTCGTGTCGCCGGCCACACCGGTCGTTCCGGTGAGGAGCCCCCGCATCGACTCGATCACGTGGGTGACGGGGTTCACCGCCACCCAGCCCTGCAGCCAGGTCGGCAGGGTCGAGGCCGGCACGAACGTCGACGAACCGAACGTGAGCGGGAAGACGATCAGGAACGACAGGCCCTGCACGGCGCCCGCGCTCCGCGCGAGCATCCCGATCAGCACGGAGACCCAGCAGAGGCTGACGGCGAACGCGATGATCAGCAGGATCGCAGCGGCGACATGCCACCACGGCGTGTTGAACTGGAAGCCGATGATGGCGCCGAACACCAGGGTCACGGTGATGGCGATCGAGTGCCGCACGATGTCACCGAGCACAGCGCCGAACAGGGGAGCGGAGCGCGCGATCGGCAGGGAGCGGAACCTGTCGAAGATGCCCTTCTGGATGTCGGTGTTCAGGTTCACGCCGATGGTGAGTGAGGTGAACATGATGGTCTGCACGATGATGCCGGGGAGGGCGAACTCGACGTAGGCCCCTGTCGACCCGGCGATCGCACCGCCGAAGATGAAGACGAACACGACGGTGAGGATGATCGGCTGCAGGGTGACGTCGATGAACTGTTCGGGATTCCGTGTCATCTTGACGACGGAACGTTTGGCGAGGATGAGGGAGTCGCGGATCATCAGGAGGCCGCTCCTTTCGTGCTGGTGGAGACGGCGGGGCTGGTGGAGACGGCGGGGCTGGCGGCGTCGGCGGAGCTGGCGGCGTCGTCGTTCTTCGTCTGGCCGGTGAGCGAGTAGAAGACTTCATCGAGGCTCGGCAGCCGGAGCGACAGCTCCGACACCGAGATGCTCTCGGCGGCGAGGGCGGCGACCACCTGGGTCAGCGCCCCCTCTCCGGCAACCGGCACCGACAGCAGGTCGGGGGCCGGCTGTTCGGGTTCGCGCGTGCCGAACCGCACCAGCAGTTCCCGCACCCGGGGGAGGGAGGCGACATCCGACGGTCGTACTTCGAGCGTCTGGCCGCCCACCTGCCGCTTCAGGCCCTGAGGGGTGTCATGGGCGATGATCGTGCCGTGGTCGATGACGGTGATCTCGTTGGCGAGCGCATCGGCCTCCTCGAGGTACTGCGTCGTCAGCAGGATGGTCGTGCCCTGCTGCACCAGCACGCGGATCATGTCCCAGACGTCGTCGCGCTTGGCCGGGTCGAGCCCCGTCGTCGGCTCGTCGAGGAACACCACGGCGGGCCGTCCGATGAGCGAGGCCGAGAGGTCGAGCCGCCGGCGCATTCCGCCCGAGTAGGTCTTCGCGAGCCGTCCGCCGGCCTCCGTCAGATCGAACTCCTCGAGGAGTTCGGATGCCCGGATCTTCGCCTGCCGTGTTGTGAGGTCGAGCAGCTGCCCGATCATCACGAGGTTCTGCATGCCGGTGAGGTCCTCGTCGATGCTGGCGAACTGGCCGGTCAGGCCGATCTTCCGCCGCACGGCGGTGGCCTGGTGCACAACGTCGAGGCCCGAGACCGTGGCGGTGCCGCCGTCCGGTCGGAGCAGGGTGGCCAGGATGCGGACCGCTGTGGTCTTGCCGGCCCCGTTCGGGCCGAGCACGCCGAGCACCCGCCCCTCCTCGACGGTCAGGTCGATGCCGTTCAGGGCTGTCGTCCTGCCGAATCGTTTGACGAGGCCGTGGGCCTCGATGGCTGCTGTCATGCGAAAACTCCTCTGCAGAAGCGCGTCAGAATGCGCGTCTGAGAAGAGTGTGCGGTGCGGGTGCTGTCGGGCCGCTGTCAGGCCCTGTCAGCTGTTGTCAGCTACAGTCCGGCCGGGGCGCGGGGAGTGGAGGACGAGCTAGGCGATGAGCCCGAAACGGCGGGCGTTCAGCACCGCGCCGTAACGGTTCGTGGCGTTCAGCTTCGCCATCGCCGTCGCCAGGTAGCCCTTCACGGTCACCTCCCGGAGCCCGAGGGCTGTTCCCGCCTCCGCATTCGAGCGGCCGAGACCCGCCTGCACCAGCACATCTCTCTCCCGCGGGGAAAGCCGGATGTTCGAACTCTCCATCGGCGACTCCGGTGTTCCCGTCAGCATGGCGAGGCGGCGTTCGAGGTGATCGACCCGGCGAGCGGCGTCGGCACGGGTGGTGAGCTCCCGCGACAGGGAGGAGACGAGTTCGACGACAGGGTGGGTGAAACCCGACCCGGGGAAGGTGTCGGCGTGGGACGCCGAGTAGATGACTCCCCGCGCGGCACCCTCGACCGTGATGGGAACGGCGAACAGCCCGACGACTCCCTCCCCGACGACGGCACCGTCGTAGTCGTGGGTGATGAACCGCGACCCGGCGTAGTCGCTGACGATGCGGGCCCTGTTCTCCGCCATCGCCTGGCCGCCGAGGCCCCGGGCCGGCTGCACGACGAGGCCGCTGAGATTGCGGGTGCGGGTTCCGACGAAGGAGGTCACCCGCAGCGAACCACCCACCGTGTAGCCGCCGAACGCGAACCCGGTGCCCGAGGCCTTCGCCACACTCGCGACGGCTCGGTCGAGCATTGACTGCTCGACGTGTCCGAACGGGGGCTCCATCGCCACTACCTACTTTCGGGGGTAATCCGCCTGCCCTAGCCGAATTAGCGTGAACTTTACCACCCAGCCGGTATCCGGCGCCGGTCGGGTTCGCCACATTTCAAGGGAGAAGTGATGCAGCTGCCATCCGTTTCGTCAGGTTCGACACCGTACAGCGAGGTCGATGCGTTCAGCAGGACCGACCGGTCCGGTTTCTGGCTGGAGGCAGCGAAGGCCGTCGACTGGATCCGCCCTCCGACCGTCGCGATCGAACAGCGGTCGCCCCGGGAGTGGGGCTGGTTCCCCGACGGGGAACTGAACCTGAGCGCCAACGCGCTCGACCGCCACGTCGACGCCGGCCGCGGCGACCTGACCGCCCTGCTGTACGACTCCGCGATGACCGGCACCAAGGCCGCCTTCAGTTACCGGGAACTCCGTGACCTGGTCGCCGACTTCGCCGGGGTGCTGAGAAGCCAGGGTGTCGGCGTCGGTGACCGGGTTCTGGTCTACCTGCCCATGACACCGGATGCCGTGGTCGCCATGCTCGCCTGCGCGCGGCTCGGCGCCATCCACTCGGTCGTCTTCGGGGGCTTCGCCGCGACAGAACTCGCCGTGCGGATCGACGATGCGACACCGAAGGTCATCGTCACCGCATCGGGAGGACTCGAGCCCGGCCGGGCCGTCGAGTACCTGCACCTCGTGCGGAAGGCGATCGACCTCGCCGCCCACCGGGTGCAGTCCGTGATCGTGCGCGACCGGGCCGCGGTGCCCGGCAGCGCAGCCGACTACCAGGGCGACACCGAGGTCGCGTGGCTCGACTGGGAGGAGCTGCTGGTGGATGCCGTACCGGCCGCGCCCGTCAGCATGCCCTCTGAGGCACCCCTGTACATCCTCTACACCTCGGGCACCACAGGGAGTCCGAAAGGGATCGTCCGCGACACCGGCGGTTATGCCGTGGCGCTCGCCTGGGCGATGAAGAACATCTACGGCATCGTGCCGGGGCAGACGATCTTCACCGCGTCCGACGTCGGCTGGGTCGTGGGCCACTCGTTCATCGTCTACGGACCCCTGATCGCCGGCGGCACGACAGTGCTCTACGAGGGCAAGCCGGTGGGCACCCCCGACGCCGGAGCCTTCTGGCGGATCGTCGAGGAGTACCGCGTGAACGCGCTGTACACCGCGCCGACCGCCCTCCGCGCCATCCGCCGTGTCGACGTCGGTCTCGCCGAGCTCGAGCGCTACGACATCTCCAGCCTGAAGGCCCTGTATCTCGCGGGGGAACGTCTCGACCCGGAGACCTGGCACTGGGCGAACGACGGTCTCGGCGTGCCGATCGTCGACCACTGGTGGCAGACGGAGACGGGGTGGTCGATCTGCGCCAACCCGCTCTACATCGAAGCCCTGCCCGCCAAGGCCGGGTCGACGACGGTCCCGATGCCGGGCTTCGACGTGAGAATCGTGGATGCCTCGGGATCGACCATCGACGAGCCCGGAGTCGAGGGCAACATCGCCATCGCCCTCCCGCTGCCGCCCGGCGCCCTGATCGGCATCTGGGGGAGCCCCGAGCGCTATGCCGAGGCCTACCTCAGCGCCTTCCCGGGCTTCTATGCCACGGGCGACGCCGGGCATTTAGACGAGGACGGGTACCTCTTCGTCATGGGACGCACCGACGACGTCATCAACGTCGCGGGCCACCGCCTCTCGACGGGTTCCCTCGAAGAGGTGCTGACGCTTCATCCGGCCGTCGCCGAGTGCGCCGTGATCGGCGTGCACGACGACCTGAAGGGCCAGCGGGCCGCGGGATTCGTGACCCTCAAGATCGGCGTCGACCACCACCCCGACACGCTCGTCGCCGAGCTGGTCGCCCTGGTGCGCGAGCACATCGGACCGGTCGCCGCCTTCCGGGATGTGACCGTACTCGACCGCCTGCCGAAGACCCGGTCGGGAAAGATCCTCCGGAAGACCATGCGGCAGATCGTCGACGGGGTGCCGTACACGGTTCCGGCGACGATCGAAGACGTGTCGGTGCTGGATCCTCTGCTCGCGCTGTTCCGCACCGCGGAGGTGGGGGCGGGCAGCTCGTAGCCGCTCGCCGCCGACGCTTGCAGGGCCGTCGAGCACGGGACCGAGGCGCGCGTAGCATGGTGTGTCTGGGCGAATGAGGTCACGCATGAGGCACACGGGTCGGCTGGCGGATGCTCGCGCGGGTCGCCGCCGGACGCGGATCGTCATCGCCACCGTCGCCGCGGCGCTCGTGGTACCGCTTCTGGCGCTGCCAGCGGGGACGGCGTCGGCAGCGGGGCCGGCTTCGACCACCACGACTTCCGCCACCGCCTCCACAACCGCCGGCCCCGCGGTGCGCTCCTCCTTCGTGCCGGTACCCGAAGCGCCGGGCAGCAGCACGAGCATCCAGATCGACACCGACCTCTACACGCCCGCTACGACCCCGGCCCCTGCGGTGCTGCTCGCGCACGGCTTCGGGCAGACCAAAGCCGACCTCGCTCCCGAGGCGGAGGAGTTGCAGGCCGCAGGGTTCGTGGTCCTTGCCTACACCGCCCGCGGTTTCGGCCAGTCCGGCGGGTCGATCGGGCTCGATTCGCTCGACGGTGAGGTTCCGGATGCCCGGGCCCTCGTCGACGTGCTGGCCGCCGACCCGGCGGTCGAGAAGGTCGGGGACGACCCGGTCGTGGGCGCGGTCGGCGGTTCGTACGGGGGAGCCCTCGCCCTGATGCTCGGGGCGACCGACCCGCGGATCGACACCGTGGTCGCTGCCATCACCTGGAACGAGCTCTCCGAAGCCCTGGTTCCGGGGTCGGCGGGCAGCGTCGACGGATCCGGTTCGGCGACCGCCCGGCTCCGGGACTTCAAGTCCGGGTGGACGACACGGCTGTTCGGCGCGGGCATCACCCCCGGTGCCCCCTGCGGACGCTTCACCCCGGAGTTCTGTGCGCTCTACGCCAACCTCGTCGCCGGCGGCCAGCCGAGCGCGGCCGACCTGGCCCTGCTGGAACGATCCTCACCCGCCACGGTGCTGTCGGGGATGCGCGCACCCACGCTCCTGCTGCAGGGCCTCCAGGACAACCTGTTCGGGCTCGACCAGGCCGACGCGAACGCCCGGCAGCTGGCGGCGGCCGGCGCGCCGGTCGAGGTGCAGTGGTTCAACGGCGGGCACGACGGCGGGGGTATCGGCGGCACCGATACGGTCATCCGGTCGTGGCTCACCGACCATCTGAAGGCGAACGCGCCGGTGCCCGGAACCTTCAGCTATGCGGTTCCACCGAGCGCGACCGCGTTCGGCCGGATCGTCACGGCGGCCGAGTACCCGGGGCTCGGCGGATCGGGTGACGCGCTGCAGCTCGCCCTCGACGGCGCCCCGAAGACGATCGTGAACCCGCCGGGCGGCCAGCCGGCCGCCGTCACCGGGCTCCCGGGGCTCGACACCAGCACCGCGGCCGGCCGCACGGCGGTGGGGCTGCTGGGCGCCGCGAACTCCCCGGCCGAACAGGCGCAGTTCTCCTCCGCGCCGCTCACCGACCCGGTCGTTCTGGCCGGGTCCGCCACGGTCCGTCTGAGGGTGGGGGTCACCGACGGCGGTGCGGCAGCCGCCGGTGCGGCGACATCCGGTGCCGCGTCTACGGATGAAGCGCTGTTGTACGCACAGCTCTCCGTCGCCACGGGGGACGCCGTGCGGGTTCTGCCCGGCGGGGTCGCGCCGATCCGGGTGCCGCTGGCCGGCGACAGCACGGGCACCCTCGTCACCGTGACCCTCCCGGCCACCGCCTGGAGCTTCACCCCCGGCGACCGGCTGCAGCTGACCATCCGCACCACCGACTCGCAGTTCCAGGGCCAGGCAGCGCCGGCGGCGTACACCGTCGCCCTCGACGGGCCGATCAGCCTGCCGACCGTCAGCCCGATCGCCACAGACCAGAGCGAGGGACAGCCCTCGGTGGGCGTGCTGGTCGGCATCGCGGCGACACTGCTGGCGGGCATCCTGCTCGTCGGGTTCGCCGTGCTCCGCAGCCGACGGGCCGCGAGAAGACCTGCCCCCACCAGCCCTTCTGCCCCCGACCGCCCCGGAACCCCTGTCGACGAAGCAGCCCCGCTCAGCATCCACGGCCTGACAAAACGCTTCCGTTCCGGCTTCCTCGCGGTCGACGACGTCTCGTTCACCGTGGAGCGCGGGCAGGTGCTCGGCCTGCTCGGCGAGAACGGTGCCGGCAAGACCACAACCCTCCGCATGGTGGCCGGCCTCATCCGCCCCGACGCCGGAACCGCCACCTCGTTCGGTGTGGAGATCGCACCCGGCTCGCCGGTGCTCGCCCGGGTCGGCTGCTTCATCGAGGGCCCCGGCTTTCTGCCGCACCTCTCGGGCAGACGCAACCTCGACCTGTTCTGGGCGGCAACCGGCAGGCCGCGGGCCGAGGCCCGGTTCGACGAGGCACTCGCTGTCGCCGACCTCGGGGGAGCCCTCGCCAAACCGGTGCGCGGCTACAGTCAGGGCATGCGCCAGCGCCTCGCGATCGCCCAGGCCATGCTCGGGATGCCCGACCTGCTCATTCTCGACGAACCCACCAACGGGCTCGACCCGCCGCAGATCACGGCCCTCCGCGGGGTGCTGAGGCGCTACGCCGAAGGAGGCCGAACGGTGATCGTGTCGTCCCACCTGCTCGGCGAGGTCGAGCTGACCTGCTCACACATCGTCGTCATGTCGCACGGGAGGGTCGTCGCCACCGGGCCCGTGGGAGATGTCGCGGGCGGCCGGAACCTCGAGGAAGCGTTCCTCTCGCTCATCGGTCCGACGGAGCCGTCAGCATGAGCGGGGTCAGCACGCGCATCCACGGCACCATGCCGTTCCGGGTCGAGCTCGCGCGCCAGCTGAGCCAGTGGCGGGTGCGCATCGTGCTGCTCATCCTGGTGCTGTTGCCGGTCATCGTGAGACTCGCGTTGCTCATCGGGGGAGCGCCGACATCCAGCGGCAGCAGCACCAACCAGGCGACAACCCTCGTCGCCCTCGCGCAGGCGAGCGGCGGCACGTTCACCGCATTCGTGCTGCAGCTCACGCAGGGCTTCCTCGTGACGCTGATCGCCGCCCTGCTCTACGGCGACATGATCGCGGGGGAGGCGTCGCGTTCGACGCTGAAGTACCTGCTCACGATCCCGGTGCCGCGGCTGCGGCTGCTGGGAGTCAAGGTGGCCGTCGCCACAACACTCCTGCTGGCCGGGCTCGTGGCGTTGACCGTCGTGGCGCTCGTGGTCGGGCTGGTCTCGTACGGACCGGGCGGGATCCAGGTTCCGGGTGGTCCGCAGCTGTCGCTCGGAGATTCTCTCGGGCGGCTGGGCCTCGCCACGGCCACCGGTGCCGCCGGCCTGCTGTGGGCGGCCGGCCTCGGGACGCTCCTGACGGTGTTGTCGAACAGCCCGCTGGCGGCCGCCGGGGGAGTCGTGCTCGCCTCGATCCTGTCACGGCTGCTCGACTCGATCCCGACGCTCGGCGACCTGCGGATCATCCTGCCGACGCACTACTCGACCGCCTTCGCCGAGTTCCTGACCGTGCCGACCGACCTCGGACCGGTGGCGGACTCGGTGCTGTCGGGGCTCGTCTGGGCCCTCGTGCTCGGGACGGTGGCGGCATGGTGGTTCGGACGCAAGGATGTCTCGGGCTGAGCGGCCCCCGTCCCGCTGCCCTACGAGAGGGAGACCACGAGCTTCGCAGCCGACACGCCGGCTCGCTGCAGGTCCATCGCCTTCTGGAAATCGTCGACGCTGTGTCCGACGACGGTCGTCTTCGGCGTCGCGACGTAAGAACCGTCAGCGAGGGCCGCAGGCAGAAAGTCGCGGAAGATCGCCCGGCAGATGTCGGTGTTCTTGACATCGGAGCCGAAGATGTACTTCAGGCCGACGCCGTGCGGGCGCGCCGAGAACTGCAGGGCGATGTTCGCGGCGACGAGCCGGGCGGTGACCCGGGCGCGCTCGAACCTCCCGCGCGACGGGTCGGCGAGCGGTGCGAAATCGACCGGGGGAGTAGCGATGGCGACGAACTTCCTGCCTGTCGTCCGGGCGAGGATCTTCACACAGGCGGGAGCGCCGGTCGTGCCGAACGAGACAGCGCCGGCCACCGTGCGGCCCCTCAGCGCCGTGATGATGTCGGCGACCACGGTCGGGCTGGTGTAGTCGAACACCTCCGAGGCCCCGAGCGAGGTGACGTAGCCGAAGTTCTTCGGAGAGGCCGTGGTGATGACGTCGTAGCCGGCCGCGACGGCGAGCTGGATGGCGTTGCTTCCCACGCTCGTCGAACCGCCCCACACCAGCACGGTCTCCCCTTTTCGCACCGCGTTCGACGACGGGAGCTGCAGGCCCAGTTGGTTCTTCTGGAAGAGGGCGGATGCTGCGGTCGCGACGGCGAGCGGAAGCACGGCGGCCTCTTCGAACGAGACACCCTCGGGAATCGGGGAGGCGAGTCGTTCTTCGACGACGGTGTACGTCTGGAAGGCACCCTCGGCGCCGGTGTTGGTGTCTCTGTCGGTGCCGACCGCCAGGGCGAACAGCCGGTCGCCGGGGGAGAACCGCGTGACTCCGTCGCCGACCTCGACGACCTCGCCCGAGACATCCGTCCCCAGCACAGCCGGGTAGTTCAGCCAACCGTAGAGGAGGGTGCCCTCGGCCTGGATGATCCAGTCGAGGGGGTTGATCGCGACGGCGCGGTTCTTCACGACGAGCTGGCCGGCGGCCGGACGCGTGTACGGAGCCGGCCCGACGACGAGTTGTGCGTGCCTCCGCTCGATTCGTGCGGCGAGATTGCGGGGTGAATCTGTCATGGTGAAGGCCCTCTGGTTCCATTCGATTGCACACTGTGCAGTCACTACTGTCGCACATGAGTGCACCGAGTGCAATCAGCGTGTACAGTCGGTTCCATGAGCCGCTGGGAACCCAACACGCTGGAAAGACTGCAGGACGCAGCCATGACGCTCTTCCAGGAGCGCGGGTACGCGAACGTCCCCATCGCCGACATCACCGAGCGCGCCGGACTCACGAAGCGGAGCTTCTTCAATCATTTTCCCGACAAGCGCGAGGTGCTCTTCGCCGGGGCAGCCGAACTCGAGGCGACCGTGACGCGCTACCTGGCGGATGCCGACGACGAACGGGAACCCCTCGACGTGGCCATCGCTGCGCTGGTGATGGCCGGTCGGAGCCTGGCGAAGTACAGCGACTTCGCCCGCCTCCGGGCCCAGGTGATCGCGTCATCATCGGAGCTGCAGGAACGCAGCCTCATCAAGACCGAATCGCTGGCCGGCGCCATGGCGGCAGCCCTGCAGTCCCGGCAGGTCTCCCCGCGCACAGCACAGCTCATCGCCCGCACTGCCGTCACCGTCTTCACCACCGCATATGGGGAATGGTCCGAACGTCCGACTGCCGACTTCGACACGCTCATGCGCGACGTCCTGGCGGAGCTCACCGAAGCGCTGCGTCCCACCTGAACCGTGCGCTGATAATGCACATTATGTCAACAAGTTGATTAGTAGGCGGCTCTTTTAGTTCTGGAACCAGGCTGGTGGTTCCACGGCGCCCCCACCGAATTGCCGCTCATCCCTGGGCGCACAGAAGGCTGGCAGAATCAGCGCATGACCGAATCAGTGGTGAGAGTCACGCTTCTCGAACAGTCGCTACCCGACACAGCCGTCGGAACCGTGCAGGTGCGACGGATCACGTTGCAACCGGATGTGGCGGGTGGGCCTCACCATCACAACGGGCCCGTCTTCGGATCCATCGAGTCCGGGTCGGTCTTCTTCCAGGTCGACGGGGGGTCTCCGACAATTCTTCGCGCAGGCGATGTGTTCTACGAACCGGCAGATACTCTGATCGACCGGTTCGACGCCACTTCTGAAGGTGTGACGTTCCTGGGCTACTTCCTGGTCGGTCCCGACCAAGCCCCTGAGCTGACCCCCGGTCCCCCGGTTGTCGAACTCCTGCCACACACGGAAGGCCCGTGAGCGGGGCCCGCCGTGCGGACTCAACCCTCGCTCACCGGCATCCCACCGGCTCTCGATCCGGGCAACCTCCCGGATGACCCGACCGAACTGTTCCTGTCCTGGATCCGCGACGCCGCGAACGCCGGGGTTGCCGAACCGCACGCCGCAACACTCGCCACGGTCGACGAAGAAGGTGCGCCCGACGCGCGCACCCTGATCCTGAAGGACGCGGATGGGCGGGGGTCGCGTTCGCGAGCCAGCGCTCTTCGCGGAAGTTGCCGGCCAGTGGACGCACTCCGTGTCGACCGACTGATGCGCCACCGTCCCTTGGGCCACCAGTCGCAACCTGCCCGCCGGACGCTGCGGGTCGGGATGCTCGGCCTGCGACACCGTCATCGGTACGCTTGATCGGATGAGCGATCCAGCCACACCACAACCCGATTCCGTCAGCTACCCGCCCGTGTCTGCCCCGGCCGCACCGACAGGTGCCCTCGCTTGGGGGCTGAACCTTCTCGGCATCGGAGTCCTGCCCTTCCTGAACCTCTTCCTCTCCGGGATCGTGGTCACGATCGTCGGGATCACTCAGAGCAAACGAGGAGGGCTCGCCCGGGTCAACGGGCGCCGGGCCGCCAACTGGGGTCTCACGGTGCTCCTGATCACGCTCCCTTGCGCAGCGGTCTACGTCACGGCGATTGTGATCAAGGCGGAGGGCTTCTTCCCGTGGGGCATCGCCATCATCATCTGGGGACTGCTCGGCGTCGTGAACGTGATCGCGGGCATCATCGGTCTCGTACAGGCCCGAGCCGGACGTGAAGTGAGATTCCCCGCAATCCCGTTCCTCCGCTGAAGTAATCCGAACCGTCCGCACGGCACGCTCGCCGCACAATGCCGCAACCGGCGGGCATCTACGCGTGTGTCTGCGCCGCAGCGACGAACAGCACCGCCGGGCCGCCGAGGAGAACGAGAAGACCGGCGGTCTGCGTGATCCGGCGCCACACGGTGGCACGGGTCTGGATGCGCCGGGCCTGCTCCCCGGCGCTGCCACCGGCGGTGTACCGCGATGCCGACCGGGTGACCTTCTGCCCGACCGTGTTCATGACGTCGGCGACCGCCTGCCACCAGCTCGGGTCGATGAGCACGTCGAAGTAGCCACGGGTGTAGAGGTAGAGCCGATCATCCACGATCTCGACGTCGAATCGGGACGCATTGTCGATCAGGAGCGCCATCACGTCAGGAGTCAGAACGTAGAGCGCTTCCTGTTGGGCTCCCTCCCGGGCGTAGGTGTCGAAGTATTCATCGAAGTCGCCTTCCAGCCGCACCCGTTCGCCGCCGGCCACGGAGAACGGCATAGCGGCCTCGCCGCGCAGCGAGTGCAGCCAGATGTTCGGCATCGACCGTGGGAGTGGGATCTCGGCGAAGACCCAGTCCTGCGTTCGGGCGCGTTCGGAGAAGTGGTAGTACTGCACGTGCCCGACACGCAACCTCGGAGTGTCCGACACCAGGAGCGGTGCGACCACGACAGCCCTGCCGCCGGGCGGGGAGAACATCGTGCCGGGGAACCCGGGCACCGAGTTCCCTGCCGCTCGCACGCTCGCGACCGAGGCCTCCCACTCGAGCTTCACGCGCATCCGGTTGTCGCGTGCAAAACGGCGCAGCAGGAAAAGCCCGATGAGCTGGTAGTCGAGCCGCCGGTACGGCAGGAGATTCACGATGGGTGCGACAACGAGCGCGACACCGGCGAACAGGATGAACACCACGACGAAGCGGGAGGTGGATGTCGGCAGCAGGGAATCGGCATGGAAGACCCTCAGCCCCAGGAGCAGAAGCGTGTTCAGGGCCAACCCCACCACCAGCGTGGCCAACGCGAGGAACGAGACGCTGGTCCTCAGACGCTTCTGCCAGAGCGTCGGGTTGTCCGCCGCCCAGTACTGCTCGATCTCCCGGCGCGGCGGGAGACGCTCGAATGCCGTCGTGTCGAACATGGTGAGGTCGGGGACCGCTGCGGAAGCCATCCTCCCAGCCTAAACACACCCAACCCACCGCCTTTCCGGTGCAGCGGGCGAGGACCTGCCCGTCTTCTTCGTCAGGAAGTCGCCAAGCGTCAGTCTGGCAGAATCAGCGTATGGATGCCGCTCTCACCGACTCCCCCGGGCATCACCGGATCGCAGCATCCGAAGCGTCGGCGTCCGCAGACCCGACCGCAGGCCGATGATCCGCGCCCTCCGCAACACCGGCGTCCAGGCCGCCCTGATCTCCGCGGTGCTGTTCGGCGCGGGCACGCCGCTGGCGAAGATCCTGCTCGACGGCGACATCAGCCCGTGGCTACTGGCTGGTCTGCTCTACTGCGGCTCGGGTATCGGGCTCGGGCTCTACCGGCTCATCCGGCGTGCACCACGTGTTCGGCTCGCGCGGAACGAGGTCCTGCCGCTGGCCGGCGCGATCCTGTTCGGCGGCATCGCCGGCCCCGTGCTGCTGATGCTCGGGCTCTCGAACATGCCGGCATCCGGAGCCTCGCTGCTGCTCAACGCGGAGGGGGTCTTCACCGCCGCTCTCGCCTGGTTCGTATTCACGGAGAACTTCGATCGGCGGATCGCCCTCGGAATGCTGGCGATCGTCGCCGGCGCGATCATCCTGAGCATCCCCTCGGGTGCGAACTTCGGCAACCCCTGGCCGTCGCTCGCCATCCTCGGCGCCTGCCTCAGCTGGGGACTCGACAACAACCTCACCCGCAAGATCGCCCTCACCGACGCTACGTGGCTCGCCGCAGTCAAGGGCGGTGTCGCCGGGCCGGTGAACCTCGTTCTGGCCTTCGCACTCGGAGCCCACCTGCCCGGCGCGCTGAACATCGCCGCCGCGATGGTCGTCGGGCTCTTCGCCTACGGCATCAGCCTCGTGCTCTTCATCGTCGCCATGCGCCACGTCGGTACCGCGCGCGCTGGCGCCTACTACTCGGTCGCGCCGTTCTTCGGCGCCCTGCTCGCGGTCTCGCTCGGCGACCCGGTCAGTTGGCCGGTGGTCGTCGCGGGAGCCCTCATGGCCGTCGGCGTCTGGCTGCACCTGACCGAGCGGCACGAACACGAACACACCCACGAGGTGTTGACGCACGAGCACTGGCACACCCACGACGAACACCACCAGCATTACCACGAACCCGGCCAGGAGGCCACGCGAGGCGGATGGCACCGGCACGTGCACACCCACGAACCGCTGACCCACAGCCACGAGCACTACCCCGACAGCCACCACCGGCACGGCCATGCGCGCAGCGCACACCGGCGCGGCACCCACCAGCACGGCACCCACCAGCACGGCACCCCTCAGCACGGCACCCATCAGCACGGCACCCATCAACACGAAGGCTGAGCGGCGGCCACCAGTCTGCGTCGGCGGTCGGCAGGGAGCGGATCAGCGCGCGAACGTGACGTGGATGACGCCGCTCTCGGCGACCTCCGACGTCACGACGTAGTCGCTGCCGAGGTTCCGCAGGCCATCCCACAGCCGGAGGCCCTGGCCGAGCACAACCGGCGCCAGCGCGACATGGAGGCGGTCGACCAGGCCCGCAGCGAGGAAGTCGCGCACGGTGCCCGCTCCCCCACCGATCCGGATGTCGCCGCCACCGGCCACCGCCTCCGCCCTCGCGAGGGCTTCCGCAGGGCTCGCGCTGAGAAACTCGAAACGCGTGCCGTTGGCGAAGTCGATCGGCGCGCGCTCACGACTGGTCAGGACGAGCACGGTGCTGTGGAACGGCGGCTCGTCCTCCCACCAGCCCCGCCACTCGGGATCGTCGGGGAAGGTGTGGAATCCGAACATCCCGGCACCCATGATCTCGGCACCGATGCCCTCGAAGTACGCCGCCGCGTAGCGGTCGTCGACCCCCGTGGTCCCCTCCCCCGCCGTCTCGTGCATCACCCGTTCGCGAAACGTCTTCGTGGCGGCGTAGTGCTCGACGATCCGCCCCCAGTCCGCGCCCATCGGGTTCTCGGGGGTCTGGTCGGTCGGCATCACGATGCCGTCGAGCGAGAGATTGAGGTCGATGCGAACCGTCATGAGATCCTTCCGTGTCGTGGGGCCTGCGCCGACCTCACGCTGCGTCAGTCAGGCGCCGAACGTTGGGATGGTCGGTCTCACGCTCCCTGGCAAGATCGTAGTTCACCTGCATCGCCAGCCATGCCCGGGCGCTGCTGACTCCCGCCTCATCGAGACGCATTCCACCTGTGATGCCACCCCCTCTGACTTGATTAAGTCTCATATTAGGCGTAGACCGGGTGTGATTCATCGACAGCACGCAAGAAACGGAGCACACTATGTCCACTCGATCACAGGCGATCGCTGCAACGGTTTGCGGCGCAGGAATCATCCTCGGCGTAGCCAGTGCGCCACCCGCCTTCGCGGATGATTCAGCGTCTCGCTCATCCTCGTTCGTCTCCCAGAGTTGCATCTCCCAGGTGGAGGCAATATCCCGGCAGAAGGGCATCAGGGCCGACACTGCCACGTCACTCTGCACGGGGACGATCACAACGACTGAAACCGAGCCTCGAGTCGCAACCTCCGCTGAAATGGGAGCGTACGCCGAGGAGAACAACCTGAGCGACGCCGCCACGGATGAACTGTTGCTGGCCGCCCTTCAGGGCGAGATCACCTACCGCGATTGGACGCATTCCTACTGGGGCGGATCTCTGCTGGAGAAGCACGCTGGGCGCACCTTCTGGGACGGTTCGAATGCGTGGATCGCCACCTACCGCGGGCTGACGGGCGCGAATGTGTGCCACTCGGAGGGTGGAATCGCAGTCGGCTGGGCCGTCACTCCACTCGAGTGCTCTTCCCCCGGTGCTGGCACAAACGCCGACGCTTACTACAGATTCGACGCAAGCGTGGCGTTCGAAGGAAGCCCTGTGACGCTTGACATTGGGCTGCACTACTCAACGAATGCGACCGGCGATGTATCAACGTGGCAGGTCGGCGGTTGACGTATGAACGAGACAACCACGCACGAGAGGGTTTCGGCCGTGCCAGCCCATAACCAGCAGCTGTTCCCGGTCGTCGACCGCTGGTTCCTGGCATTCATCGCGCTCGAGGTGGTCACCTTCCCACTCATTCCTCTCCTGCCGTTGGTCGTGGCGGCAGCAGGCATCGCGACACCGCTTCGCAGGTCGCGATGGCGCCTCTCCGTCCTCTTCAGCGTCGGCCTCGTCTTGAGCCTCATCGTAGCGGCACCAGTGATACTGGGGCTGCTCGACATCCAGCTCGTTCAGAACGGGCCCGCGCACACGATCCCCGATGGGTGAACGGGGGCGCTCAGCGCGGGGTCGGGGAGGCGGTGGCGGGTCGCAGGATGAGCGTGCCGGGGTCGATGCTGGCGTCGGCCGGAAGGCCGAGGTCGCGGTCGAAGACGCGGCGCACCGAGTTGCCGGCGAGGTCTTCGAGGCGGGTGTCGACACGGAGGGCCGCGGGCAGGGAGCCCGGCGCCGGCGTGAAGGTCCACTCCGTCGCCGACGATGCAAGCGACGCAGTACCCGGCACCGGATGCCCGCCCTCCCCCACCGCGACGAGACACCGCCGCACGAGGGCCCGATCGAGCGGGCGGTCGAAGCGCACGACGAGCGGAGCGCCAGTGGCACTCGGCCATCGCACGTTCCAGAGCGCGGGGTCGACCCGCGACCTCACCGGTGGGCCGATGCGGTAGGTGCGCGAGGCGCCAGCCGCCAGGGCTGCTCCCGACGCGTCGCGCAGCCGGGCATCCACCGCCAGCGTGACGGAGCTGCGCTCCACGAGCGGCGGCCCGGCCTGCACGTTCGGCTGCAGCCCGCGTTTGATCCGCCCGGGTTCGAGGATCACGGTCAGCCGGCGACCCTCGCGGTCCCAGAGCTCCGGGGGCATGCCGAGGAGGGAACCCGGAAGCTCGGCACCGCTCTCGTCGAGGAGGGCGACGCACCCGGATGCCGAACCCTCCTCCATCGGAGCCGAGAAGGTCAGCGCGAAACGCAGCAGGTTGGCCGGCACCTCGTCGCACGCGGGATCGAACCGTTCGACGACGGTACTCCGCACAAGGCGCACGGCAGGCACGTCGACCCGCGCGAATTCGAGCCAGGCCTGCCGATCATCCGCTCGCCTGACAACCGCGTAGGCCGTGCCGGCGACCGCAGGAAACCGCGGGGTGAAGTGCCCCACTCCCCCACTCCGCCGCCAGCTCCCGGCCATCGGCACGAGGTCTGAACCCAACCCGAGCCCGAGCGCGCCCACCGGCACGACCGCCAGTTGCGCAGGGAGGGACGGCCCGCTGACCCTGAAGCCGCCCTGCTCCCAGGCCGCCTCAACGTCACTCAGGTCGCTCGGATCGCTCACGCCCGCACCGCACCGCGCAGACGGCTCAGAGCTCGTCCGCCCCGAGCGTCCGCAGGTGGATGTCGCCGCCCTCCTCCTGCACGACGACCACGTTCGCCCGGTCTAGGCTCGCCATCCAGGTCACGCCCGGGTGGTCGAGGTTCTCGCGGGGAACGCCCAGCGACGAACCGTCGTCGGAGAGCCCGAGGTGAAGCGGCTCCTGCCCGGCGATCGACGACACGGGGATCTTCAACAGCGGGTGGCGCGTGTTCGAGACGAGGAGAAACTCTTCGCCGTCGCGGTCGTACGAGACGAGGCTGAACGGCTGGTTCATCGGGCCGAGCTCGGCGACGGTGCGGCCGCGCACCAGCCCCTCCCCGCGCAGCTGGTCGAGCGTGAAGTGCACAACCGGCGTGCAGGTGTAGGTGGCGAGGATGCCCCGGCCGCCGTCGAACGGCGTGAGAGCCCTGATCGGCGACCCGGTCTCGTACTTGCCGTGGTCGACGTGGAAGATCTCGACGGAGGTGCCGGTCGCCGTTCCGTCGAACGGGTACGGAATCTGTCGGAGCCGGGAGCTGAATTCCTCGTTGCTGAGGCCGGCCACGAAGAGCGACCCGTCGATCCACGCGAGGTCGGTGATGCTCGACCGGGCTGACGGCACCTGCGCGATGTCGAGGGTCACCCCGTGGATCTCGCGCGGCGCGGACCCCGGGTCGATGCCGTCGAGCCAGACGTCCTTCCGTTCGTCGTCCTCCGCGGGGGCGTCGTCGAGGTCGAAGGATGTCGCGGGCAGCTCGTCCACGTCGACGACGCTGAGCTGGCCGTCCGCCCCGGCCCGCACCAGCGCGGGGCCGGCGTCGGCGCCGCGCCCCCGGGCGATCGAGAGGTACACCTCGCGCGAAACCGGGTGCACGGCGATCCCCCGGATCACCGCGTCGCCGGGTGCGACACCGAGCAGGGAGGCCAGTTTCGTGCCCAGTTGGTCGACGCGCACGGCGGGGGCCGCGACATCCAGAGGCTCGGCCGTCTGCTGCTCTGCCGTCTGCTCACCGGCCGTCTGCTCGGCGGGCAGCTCGAACGCCACCACGCGCGCCCGCGTCACATCGGCGGCGAACAGCACGGCACCACCCTCGAGCGTCGGCGCGGGCGCGAAGAGCAGCGGACCGGCCGACTGCAGGGTGGAGGTGAGAGTGGACGACATCGAAGGCTCCTGTCCGGCGGCGGCACTCGCAGCCGTCTTCCACCCTACGCTTCCGTGAACCGTGCCAGCCCCCCCGCCGACTGACGCACGGCAGGGGCCGTGAACTGTTTTCAGGTGCGGCCGGTGGGGCGGATCGAGAGGGTCTCGATCGTTCCGCCCGGCGGCAGGTCGACGACCGTGCGGACGGCCGCCGCGACCGACTCGGGGGCGAGGTACAGGCGGGTGTCGTATTCGGCACCCTCTCGCGCGACCTTGGCCTGCTGCATGGCGGTGTCGGTGCGACCCGGATGCACGCTCGAGACCCGCACGCCGTTCGGCCGCTCCTCCTCGCGGAGAGCATCCGAGAGGGCACGGAGGGCGAACTTCGAGGCCGAGTACACCGCGCCTCCCGGGGCGGCAGTGAAGCCCGCTCCGCTGTTGATTGTGACGACCAGGCCTTCCGCTCTGCGGAGGGCGGGCAGCGCGAGGCGGGTCAGTTCGGCCACGGCGAAGACGTTCGCGGCGAATACCGCCTGCCAGGTGGCGAGCTCGGTGAGCTCGACCGTCGAGCCGTCTTCGACACCGGCCGAATGCACCAGCACGTCGAGACTGGCGGGCAACTCCGGGAAAGGGCCGACTGCCAGGTCTCCCACGAACGGCTCGGCCGACGGCAGCGCGGCGACGAGCGCGTCGACCCGTCCGCGGTCGCGCCCGCCGACGAGCACGTGGTGCGTGCGCCCCAGGTCGATCGCCACGGCGCGACCGATGCCGCTCGTGGCACCGGTGACGAGAGCGATCGGCCTGGCAGCATCCATGGCGTCCACGCTAGCGCGGCTCAGCCGCGAGGGCCGAACCGGCCGGCGAGCAACGCGTGCAGCAGGGGGATCACCGACACGATCATCAGCACCGTGCCGAAGGCCGCGTCGCTCCCGTGAAGCACGGCACCCGCGATGAGCAGGGCGCCGAAGAGCACGGCCGAGACGACGCGCCGGGCCATGCGCTCGAGCCGGCCGATCCGCCGTTCGATCGCCGGGCTCGTCACCGCGAGGGTGCCGTTCTCGAAGCGGGTCGTGAGGTTGTCGAGGCGTTTCGGCAGGCGCGCGGTGATCGCGGCGGTCTCGAGGGCCTGCTTCGCGACATCCTGCACCACGTTGCCGCGCTCATCGCGGATGAGCTGCTGCGCGTACGGCTCGACCGAGTCCCAGAGGTTGAAGCTCGGGTCGAGGGCGCTGCAGACGCCGGAGGTCAGCGACATGGCGCGGATGATCAGCAGGAAGTTCTCGGGAAGCTGGAACGGCAGCGTGCGCACGACCTCGCTGAACTGGTTGCCGAAGTCCCGGAACTCGCGGGGGTCGACGTCGCGCAGTTCAGCGAACCCCATCCCGCCGAAGCGAGCGAACAGCTGGGTCATCGCCTGCTCGAGTTCGGTGGTCTCGGCGTTCGGCAGCAGCACGCCCACGTCGCGAACGGCGTCGACGAGGCCCTTGCCGTCGCGGGACGCCGCGGCGATCAGCATCTTGCGAAGACCGCTCCGGGTGTTGGCCGGAACGTGGCCCATCATGCCGAAGTCGATGAACGTCAGCTTCCACGGACGCGCGTCGGAGCCTTCGGGCACGGCGACGGGCGTGACGAAGATGTTGCCGGGATGCGGATCGGCGTGGAAGAAGCCGTTCGTGAACAACTGGTCGAACATGACGGCCGCGAAGACCGGTGCGACCTCGGCCGGATCGATCCCTGCGGCCCTGAGCGCCACGTCGTCGGTGATCTTGATCGCGGTCACGTCTTCGAGCGTGAGCACGCGGCGGGTGGTGCGCTCCCAGACGACAGCGGGAACACTGACCCGGGCGTCGCCGGCGAAGTCTGCAGCGAATCGTTCTGAGCTGTGCGCCTCGTGCAGGTAGTCGATCTCCTCGAGGCTGGTCGCCGCGAACTCCTCGACGAGCGCCGGCATGTCGACGCGGTCGGAGACGAGGTGCACGTGGCTCAGCCAGCCCCCGACGCGGCGGAGTGCAGCCAGGTCGACGTCGATGATGGCGTCGATGCCCGGTCGCTGCACCTTCAGCACGACGGCGTCGAGACCGGTGTCTTCGGCAGCGAGCGGAGCGAGCCTGGCCCGATGGGCCTGGCCGAGGGATGCTGCGGCCACCGGCCGCTCATCCACGCTCTCGAAGACCCGACTAAGGGATACGCCCAGCTCACGCTCGGCGAGCTCGCGGATGGCCGGGAAGGGCACCGGGGGGACTTCGTCCTGCAGGCCCTCGAGCTCCTTGGTGATCTCGGGCGGCAGCACGTCGAGGCGCGACGACATGAACTGCCCCACCTTGATCATGAGTCCGCCGAGGTCGACGGCGAGTACGTGGAACTTCTGTGCGAAGCGCCGCATCCGCCTCGACCGGGTGCGGTCGGCGATACGCCGGAGCCCGATCCGGGGAAGGAAGAGCTCGAACCACCAGGTGACGGCCAGGTTCCAGCCCGCGAACCGCAAAATGCGGCGGTACCGGGCGCGGGTGTCCCCCGCAGCCGGCACCGCCTTCTTCAGGCCTGTGCGTTCAGGCGGTAGTGCTGTCAATCCTGGGCGAGGATCGAGTAGATCCGGCGACGTGCCTCTTCGAGCACGGTCACCGCTTCTTTCACCTGCTCGGGCGTTCCGGAGCGACCGACCTGCGAGGCCGCCTGGGCCAAGTCGATACCGGCCTTCGGCAGGGCGCCGAAGCGGCCGTGCTCGCTCTTGGCACCCTCGGGCTTGCTGCTGTCGGAGCCCCCGGAGGTGCTCCACGGGTTCGACGGGTTGGCCGCGACACTCACGTGACCGGCCTCGGTGAGCGAGTAGGTCTTGCGACCGTTCGACTCCTCGGAGCTGATCAGGCCCTCGTCGGCGAGCAACTGCAGGGTCGGGTAGACCGAACCGGCGCTCGGCTTCCAGGTGCCGCCGCTCCGCTCCTCGATCTCGCGGATGATCTGGTAGCCGTGCATCGGCTGCTCGGCGAGGAGGGCCAGAACGGCAACGCGCACGTCGCCCTTGCCCACCCGGGTGCCCTCACGCTTCTCGAAGCCTCTCTCGGCACCCTTCTCGAAGCGCGCACGGATCTGGTCGACGGCCTGCCATAGGCCCTCGCCGTTGGCACCCATGTTGCCGAGGTTCAGGTTACCGAGGTTGCCGAGCCCCAGATTGCTGAGATTGAAGCCGCCGGCGCCGAATCCGCCGTTGCCGGACCCGCCCGTGCCGAACCCGCCTGTGGGGAATGAACCGCTCATGATGACCTCCTGTAGGAAACGCTAACGATACTCAACGATATACAGCGACACACGTGAACGACACCCACGGGCATCCATGCTCAGCAGATCGTCAGCACACGGTCAGGCGGGCTGCTCCTCGCGGTGCGGGAGCTTCCAACCCGGGCGCACGTAGTGGCAGGTGTACCCGGCCGGGTACTTCTCGAGGTAGTCCTGGTGCTCGTCCTCGGCCTCCCAGAACGCGCCGGCGGGCTCGACCTCGGTGACGACCTTGCCCGGCCAGAGACCGGAAGCGTCGACGTCGGCGATGGTGTCGAGCGCGATAGCCTTCTGCTCGTCTGTCGTGTAGTAGATCGCCGAGCGGTAGCTGCGGCCGACATCGTTGCCCTGGCGGTTCTTGGTCGACGGGTCGTGGATCTGGAAGAAGAACTCCAGCAGATCGCGGTACGAGATGATCGACGGGTCGAAGACGATCTCGACGGCCTCAGCGTGGTCGCCGTGGTTGCGGTACGTGGCGTTCGGTGTGTCGCCACCCGAGTAACCCACCCGCGTCGAGATGACTCCCGGACGGCGGCGGATCAGCTGCTGCGCTCCCCAGAAACATCCGCCGGCGAGGTTTGCGGTCTCAGTCGTTGCCATGTCAGGCCTCCTTCGTGTCGAACAGGCTGCGGTAGTCACCGTAGCCCTTGGCCTCGAGCTCGTCCAAGGGGATGAACCTGAGTGCCGCGGAATTGATGCAGTAGCGCAGACCACCCTCTGCGACGGGGCCGTCGTCGAACAGGTGGCCCAGGTGGCTGTCGCCATTCGCCGAACGAACTTCGGTGCGAACCATCCCGTAGGTCTTGTCGTCGTGGCGCACGACGTTGGCCGGATCGATCGGCCGGGTGAAGCTCGGCCAGCCGGACCGGGAGTCGTACTTGTCGGTGGAGGCGAACAGCGGCTCGCCGGAGACGATGTCGACGTAGATGCCGTCATCGTGGGTGTCCCAGAACTCACCCGAGAACGCGCGCTCCGTGGCGTTCTGCTGGGTCACAGCGAACTGCTCGGGGGTCAGCGTTTCAAGGGTGGTGGGGTCTTTGCGGTACACAGTGGTCATAGATGTCGCTCCTTGCGTTTCGCGTGGTGCTTCGTGTTTTGTGCTTTGGGGACCGCTGGCTGCGGCCCTCGATGACTACAACACCGCACCCCGGTGAGAAGTTCCCGTATGCGTGCGATTGTCGGTCAGAACGTGCGGGCGAGGGCGCGGCCGAGCGCGGTGCCCGACGACCACGCTGTGGAGACCGCCGAGCGGGCGCCCCATGCGTCGCCGCAGACCGCGATACGCCCGCGCAGGAGGAACGGTTCGGGGTGCTGTTCGGCCGGGTTCGAGAACGTCCAGCGGTGAACGAGGGTGGAGGTCGGCGGCACGGTGATGCCAAGCAGCCCTGTGACGGCGTCGGCGACGGCACCGGCGGCTGACTCCGGATGCTCGAGGTGCTCCCGCGCGAACTCCGCGGTGGTGTGCGCGACCAGCACCGGCGCACCGTCGCCCCGGCGGTCCCCATCGTCGGCCACGAAGGCCAGCACCGGCGATCCGTTGACGAACGCGCCGTGGAAGTCGGCGGGCCAGTGCCGCTCAGGCCACGACAGCACGACGCTCAGGGTCGGCTGCCACGCGTCGGCCCCGAGCAGCTCCGAGGATGCGGGTGAGCCCGGTTCGAGCATCCGTGCCGCCTGGGGATCGGGCATGGCCAGCACAACGGTGTCGTACCGGATGCCCGCCACCTCGCCGCTCTCGGGCACCCCCGCGACGACCGTCTCCTGCTCGACGACGACCCCGTCTTCACGCAGTCGGTCGGCGAGATCGGTTGCAAGGGAACGCAGACCTGCGGTTGCGGCGTACCGCAGCGGACCTTGCTTGCGTTCGCTCGTTCCGTCGGCGGAGAAGCTTTCGAACGTGTCGGTCCAGGGGCGCACCAGCCCGCGGGCGATCCAGTCGTCGACGACGGGCCGGAAGTCGGGGACGGTCTGCTGGGTGGGGTCGGGTTGGGGTGCGGGTGCGGCTGCGGGTTCAGGGGCGGGGTCAGGGGCGGCTGCAGGGACGGTTTCTGCGGCGGCTTCGGGCACGGTGAAGTACCGGGCGCCGATGTCGACGGGGCGATCATCCACCCGCTTCGTCGCCAGGCGGCCGCCGACGACCCTCCCCCGGTCGACGACCCTGACAGTCGCACCGCCGTCGTGCAGGGCGCGGGCGCAGGCGAGGCCGGAGATGCCGGAGCCGATGACGAGAACGGACGGGGACGGTGCGGTGGAGGCCATGACTCCATCCTCCCGCGCGCAGGGAACGCGGGAGACCCCCTTGTGGCGATTCATCGGCGCCATCAGCATAAATGAGGCAATGTCAGTGGTTGGTGTTTGACTGTAGACATGAACCAGCCAGCCGCTCCCGCACCCGACTTCTTGTCTGTGGTGCAGTGGGTTCTGGATGCCCGGCAGCGCTTCGACGCGTTGCTGGCGTCGGGCGGCGGTGGGGCTGCCGCGCCCTGCGGGCTTGCCGACGACGCCCTGGTGGCGGCTGTGGTGCAGGTCGAGTCGTTGGGCCGGATCATAGATGGGTTGCGGGTGCAGGTGGCTGGGGAGGTGGCGGCTCGTTCTGCTGCGGAGTTCGGAGCGGAGGGTCTTGCCCGGTCGCACAACGTGCGGTCGGTCCCGAAGTTCCTGGCGGCGATCACCGGTGCTCGGGCGGAGACGATCATGTCCAGGATGAAGCTCGCCTCGCAGGTGCACACCACAATGTCTCTCGTGGGTCTGCCGAACCTGCCGAGGTTCCCGCAGGTTGCGGAGGCTCTGGCCCGGGGCGAACTGGGGGTGGATGCGGCAACGTCGATTACGCGGCGTCTCTCTGAGGCGGCGGCGAAGATCGGGTTCACGGAAGAGGTCTCGGAGGCGGAGGGTGACCTCGTCGCGTTGGCGCAGCAGACGTCGGGCGGTTTCGGGTATTCCGCGAACCAGGTGGATGATCTGGCGATCCGGTGCCGGGAACACCTCGACCCCGACGGTGCGGAGCCTCGCGAGGCGGATCTGCACGAGAAGCGGTACCTCGAGCTCAAGGCGCACCGTTCGGGGATGACGTCGATCCGGGGCCTGCTGTCGCCGTCGATGGCGGCGATCGTCGCGTCGGCGTTGGAGCCGCATACGTCACCCCGTATCGTCGCGTTCCCACCTGACCTATCCGACGCAGCCGACCCGTCGGCGCCCGGCGATGCCCCGGTCGACGGCTTGACCGCGGATACCCGCACCACGGGTCAGAAGCGCGTCGACGCGCTCGTGAACCTCCTCCAAGTCGCGGCGGGACGGCCGGAGATGCCGCGCCTGAACGGTGCCGCACCGACCGTGAACCTCCACGCCACCCTCGACGACGTCGTGTCAGGCCGCGGGATCGGCTGGATCGACGGCCTCACCGCCCCCGTCCCGTACTCAACCGTCGAAACGCTCCTCTGCCACGCGGATGTCATCACGACCCTGTTCGGTGAACACGGGCAGGTCCTTCAGCACGGGAAGACCCGCCGCCTGTTCACCCCCGCCCAGAACCGCGCCCTCGCGGCGCGGGATGGTGGGTGTGTGTGGCCGGGCTGCGACGCACCCCCGTCCTGGTGCGAAAGTCACCATGTCGACGGGTGGCTCTCCGACACGAACCCCGGCGGCCTCACGGACATCGACAATGGGGCGCTGCTCTGCCACTTCCACCATTCGAACGTGCACAAAACACACTGGAAACTCACCATCCGAAACGGAACCCCGCACCTGATCCCACCGGACTGGCTCGACTGGACCCAGACCCCAAGGCCCTGCCAACAGAACCGGGCCAGACAGAAGACCGGCCACCACCCGCCCGGCCCGCACAACCCTGCCCGGCACCGCCCACCCCCGACCCCACCACCCACCCGGCAACCGAGCAACCCTCCAGCCAGCGACCCTCCCCACAGCGAACCTCCGCACAGCAGCCCCCGACCCGGCCAGCCTCAATCCGGCGAGCTCCGAAACGGCCAGCCTCAATCCGGTGAGCCTCGACCCGGCCAGCCTCGACCGAGCGACCGGCCACCGACCGAATGGTGGCTCGAACACCGCCAGAGCGACACCGGGTAGAACGACGCCGGTGCACGAAGCAATGATCCCAGCCACTTTGGCCGACCATCCACGGATCATGCGCCGCATGCCGGCCGCACCACCGATCCGGCCACGCGCATCCAGAACCACACCTGCCGACGGCAAGCCCGCAGGGCGCGACAGCAGCGCGCAACGCCAGCACAGCAGCAGCGCGCAACGCCAGCGCAGCATCAGCGCGCAAAGTCAGCGTCAGTTCGCGGCGCGTTGCACGGCGGCGACCGCAGCCGCCACTCCCCCGCTCCAGGGTGCGCCGTGGCCGGGGAGCACCCACTTGGCGCCGGTCGGCAGGAGCGCATCGAGAGACGCAAGAGCGTCGGCCGGCTCGTCCGTGAAGGGTGCCGGCTGCGGGCCGGTGCTTCCGGTGAGCACACTCCGCGTCGTGAGGGCGTCGCCCACGAAGACGGCACCGACGGCGGGAACGCTGATCGCTATGCTGCCGGGCGAGTGGCCGGGCATCCCGATGATCCCGGGCGATCCGGGCAGCGCGAGCGTCTGGCCGTCGTGCACTTCGATCACCTCCGTCAGGTGGGTGGTGCGGAGGCCGCCCTTCCGGATCATGTGCCCGAAGAACCCCAGCGTCGCACCGAGCTTCATCTTCTGCGAGGCGTTCTTCGGCTTCGGTCCGCCTTTCGCCCGCGCGGCGTCGGCCTCGTGCACGTAGACGGGCACTCCATGGTCGCGGCGCAAGCGTTCGGCGAAGCCGATGTGGTCGGAGTCTCCGTGCGTGAGGATGACCCCCCTGACATCCGCGAGGGGGCGTCCCAGCGCGCGCAGTTCGGCCAGGAAGTCCGACCACTGGCCGGGGATACCCGCGTCGATGACGGTTATCCCTTCAGGTGTCACGACGAGGTAGAGCGCGACGAGGTCGTCGCCGACGCGGTGGAGCGAAGACGAGGCGGAGCCCGCGGACGAAGCGGAGACCGGGGACGACGCGGAGCTCGGGGACGAGGAGGAGAGTTTCATGATGGCTACGCTACATAGCCATCATGGCTACTGTCAATAGCTATACTGGGTCCGTGCCCACTCCTGACAGAACTTCCCTCGACGCCATCGTGATGGCAGCCCGCGACCTTCTCGAGCAGGACGGCCTGCCCGGACTCACGATGCAGGCCGTCGCCGAACGTGTGGGCGTGCGGGCCCCCTCGCTCTACAAGCGGGTACGCAACCGCGACGATCTCATTCGTCTGGTGGCCGAGGCGACGCTGGTGGAGCTGGCCGCCGAGCTCGATGCCGCGAACGGGGCACGAAAGCTGCTCGGCTCGTTCCGCGCGTTCGGACTCGGCCGGCCGGCAGCCTTCCGGCTGATCATGACCCCGGGCGATACGCCGTCCGCCGCCGCCGTGAGCGAGGCTCTCGCCGAGACGGTGAGCGCGGGCATCCTGCGCACGGCGCGCGAGCTCGCGGGCGAACAGGATGCGCTCTTCGCGGCCCGGACACTGACGGCCTGGGCCGCGGGCTTCGTCAGCATGGAACTGAACGGCGGTTTCAACCTCGGCGGCGACCCGGAGGACGCGTGGGAGTACGGCCTCGAGCGGATCGTCGCGGCGATCAGCGCGAAGCAGACGTAACATACCCGTCAGCCGCCCGACGACTCCCGCACCACCAGCTCCGGCTGGAACACGACCTGCCGCGGCTCGAACCCCGGCGCGCCCTCCGTCTCCTCGAGCAGCAGGCCGACGGCGGTGCGGCCGATGGCCTCACTCGGCTGGCGCACCGACGTGAGCGGCACCACCGTGGCCGAGGCGAAGGCGATGTCGTCGTATCCGACTAGCGCGACGTGCCGCGGCACATGCGATTCGCCCGTCATGTTCATCGCCTGCAGCACCCCCACCGCGAGCAGGTCGTTCGCCGCGAAGATGGCCTCAGGCCACTCCCGGGGGGACCGCGCCGTGACAGCGAGACCGGCCGCACGGCCTTCGATCACGGAGAGCGCCGGTGTCTCGATCACCTCGAGCCGGGCATCCGGATGCACGGCCACCGCCTGCCTCGCACCCTGGAGCCGGTCGCTGACCTGCCCGATGCCGAGCGGGCCACCGACGAACGCGACGCGCCGGTGACCGAGCGCGAGGAGATGGGCGACGGCCGCGAAACCGCCGGCCACGTCGTCGACCGAGACCGAGGAGAACCGGGTGTCCTCGAGCCGGCGGTCGACGATCACGGCGGGGATCCCACGCGAGCGGAGGGCGACGAGGCGGGTGCTGTCGCTCGAGACCGGCGAGATCAGCACCCCACGGGTGCGCTGGGACTCGAAGAGATCGAGGTAAGTCGCCTCCCGTTCGAGGCTCTCCGAGCTGTTGGCGAGCAGCATCGAGTAGCCGTGCTCGGCAGCCTCATCCTCGGCGCCCCGGGCCACGTCGGTGAAGAACGGGTTCGACGCATCGAGCACGATGAGCCCGAACGAACTGCTGTGACCGAGACGCAGGCGACGCGCCGCGTCGTTCCGCACGAAACCGAGCTCGGCGATCGCAGCCTGCACACGTTCTGCGACCGGCACAGACACTTTGCCCGGACGGTTCAGAACGTTTGAGACGGTTCCGACCGAAACCCCGGCGCGGAGGGCCACGTCGCGGATGCTGACCGAGCCCGGCTCCGCTCGCACGATCGGGGGCCTGTCAGTCATCGCACCAGTCTGCTCTATTCGGTTCTATTCGGTGGCTGCCGCAACCGCTGAGGGTTCGACCTCCTGCACCGAGACGCGCGCCCCGCCGGCCCCCTGCAGGAACTCCTCCACCACCGACGCGAACTCGTCGGGCCGCTCGATCTGCGGCATGTGGCCGGTTCGGGTGAAGACGTGCGACTCTGCACCCGGCAGCGCGTCCACGGCCGCCCGCAGGTGGCTGAACGGCAGGATGTGGTCGTGGTCGCCCCACACGACGAGGATGGGGATGTGGAGTGACCGGATGCGCCCGAGCAGTGTCGCGCGCCACTCCGGCCGCACCCCGCGGAACGTCCCGAGATCCCGAGCCACCTCGAGCATCGTGCGGGAGTGGCTGGAGCGCTGGGAGAGAGCGTAGGAGTGCCCGATCCGCTCCGGGGTCGCCAACGCCCGGTCGTAGAAGACGGCCTGGACGGTGCGCTCGGAGTTCCGCGGGTTCGGTCGCATCAGCGCCGCCCCGAGCGGCCGGAAGGCCAGCAGCCGCAGCACGAGGGTCACTTCGCTGCCGAAGCCGGCGCTGTCGGCCAGCACGAGGGCGGAGACCCGATCGGGATGCGAGGCGGCGAACGTCATCGCCACGGCACCGCCGAGCGAGTTGCCGATCACCGGCACGGCTCCGGTCACGCCGACGGTGTCGAGGTAGGCGGGCAGGATGCTCGCCAGCGCCCCGAGCGTCGCCGTTCCCCGCACGCGGTTCGAGTAGGCGAACCCGGGGAGGTCGAGGCTGAGCACCCGGTGGGTCGCTGAGAGCCGGTCGTGCTGTTCCGTCCAGTCCTCGAGGCTCTGGCCGATGCCGTGCAACAACAGTACGGGGTCGCCCGAGCCGGTGTCACGGTGCCGGAGTCGCACCCCGTCGACGGTCACGAACCCGGTGCCGGGCAGGGCGAGGGGTTTCTCCGCGAGCGTGGGAGTTGCACCCCTCCGGCCGAACCGTACGTCGTCGGTGATGCGGCCCGCCCGGAACAGACGGAAATCGCGCAAGTAGTTCTGGTGGAGCCGCCACGGCGAACGCTCCCCCTGTTTCGGCAGCGCGTCGACGCTCCGCAGTACATAGCCGGCCTGCAGATCGATCAGCGGCACGAGGTCTCCCGCGGCAACGTCGGCGGGAGCATCCGGAGTCACCGTCTGGTAGCCGTGCCGCTTCATGTACTTCAGGAGACGCACCACATAGTTCGCGACGAGGTCGGCCTTGAGGGTCCATGACGCGTTCGTGTAGCCGATAGTGAGCGAGAAGTTCGGCACTCCCGCGAGCATCATGCCCTTGTAGCTGAGCGTCTTCGGCACGTCGACGGGGCGTCCGTCGACGCTCAGCGTCATCCCGCCGATCACCAGCAGGTTGAGCCCGGTCGCCGTCACGATGATGTCGGCGTCGAGGCTCTGGCCCGAGGCGAGCCGGATGCCCGTGGGAGTGATCTCGTCGATACGGTCGGTCACGATGTCGGCGTTCCCCCGGCTGATGGCACGGTAGAGGTCACCGTCGGGAATGGCGCAGAGGCGCTGATCCCACGGCTCGTACGTCGGAGCAAGATGGGTGTCGACGGCGAAGCCGGCCGGCAGTTTCGCCACGGCGGATCGCCGGAGGATGTCCTTCATCTTCTCGGGCCGACGACGGCTCAGCTGGTAGGTGAACATCGAGTAGCCGATGTTCTTCAGCCGAACCACGTCGTATGCCAGCTGGGCGGGCAGCTTTCCGCGCAGACGGTCGGCGAGGTGGTCGCGCGACGGCACCGGCGCGATGTACGTGGGTGAACGCTGAAGCATCGTCACCTGCTCGGCGGTCTTCGCCAGCGACGGCACCAGGGTGACCGCTGTGGCCCCGCTGCCCACCACGACGACCCGCTTGCCGGCGTGGTCGAGGTCGGCGGGCCAGTGCTGCGGATGCACGATCCGACCCTCGAACGTGTCGGCCCCCGGGATCGCGGGCGTGAAGCCCTCGTCGTAGCGGTAGTAGCCCGAGCACACCGAGAGGAACGAGCAGGTGAACGTGACGGTCTGGGCGGCCGGGGCTTCCGCGTCGCCCGCATGGTATTCAGCGGCGGATGTTCGGAGGGCGGTCACCGTCCAGAGGGCCGTCTCACTCGAGAACGAGGCATCCAGTACCCGGTGGTTCAGCCGGATGCTCGGCTCCAGCCCCTCGTCCTGGATGGTGGCGTGGATGTAGTCCCGGATGGAGCTGCCGTCGGCGATCGCCTTCGCGTCGGTCCACGGACGGAAATCGTAGCCGAGCGTGTACATGTCCGAGTCGGAGCGGATGCCCGGGTAGCGGAAGAGATCCCACGTGCCCCCGACGGAGCTCCGCGACTCGAGGACGGCGAAGGTCGTGCCGGGGAGGGCCCGCTTGAGGTGACTCGCGGCGCCTATCCCACTGAGGCCGGCGCCGACGATCAGCACATCGATGTGTTCTGTCATGCACTCATGATAGACACGGTGTCGACTTAATCAACACCCTGTTGACTGAGCGCCCGGAATGGCTAGGGTGGGTCGCATGGCCCAACGAGGACGCAGAACGACACGCCTGAGCGGCGACGAGCGGCAGGAGGCGATCCTCATCACCGCCGAGACGCTGCTGGCCGAGCGCAGCCTCGACGAGATCTCCATCGAAGACCTCGCGACAGGCGCCGGAATCTCCCGGCCGAGCTTCTACTTCTACTTCTCCTCGAAGGACGAGGTGCTGCTCGCGCTGCTCGACCGCGTGATCGGTGAAGTGCAGCAGCGCGTGGTGACGCTCCCCCGCGACTTCGACACCGACCCCGCGGCGGCGTGGCGACGCGCCATCGGCGTGTTCGTCGACGTCTTCGCGGCGCACCGGTCGGTGTCGGCGGCCGCCATCGGGGCGCGGCTCCGCAACCCCGAGGTGAATGCGCTCTGGTCGTCGGCGATGCAGACCTGGGTGGGCTACGCGACCGATGTGATCGTCGCCGAGCGGGCCCGCGGTGCGGCTCCGGCGGGAACGGATGCCCGGCAGCTCGCCATCGCCCTGAACCTGATGAACGAACGTGTGCTCTCGGCGGCGTTCAGCGGGGAGACCCCCGCCGTCGACCAGTCGGTCGCGCTCGACGTGCTGGCGGGCATCTGGATCCGCAGCATCTACAACTGAGACTGCTTCTCCGCCGTCAGCAACACAACAGAAAGGCAAGAACATGCAGAAGATAACGAAAGTCACCGTGCTCGGAACCGGCGTCCTGGGTTCGCAGATCGCGTTCCAGGCTGCCTGGTTCGGTTACGACGTCACGGCCTACGACCTCTCCGACGAGCTTGTGGCTGCCGCGCGGGAGCGGTTCGCGAAACTCGCCGGCGTCTACACCGCCGACAAGGTGGGCGGCGGGGGCGAGGGTCGAGGCGAGCGGGTGCTGGCGGGCATCCGCGTCACCAGCGACCTCGGGGCGGCCGTGGCCGACGCCGACCTCGTGATCGAGGCGGTGCCCGAGAATCTCGACGTGAAACGCGACACCTACACGAAGCTCGCCTCCCTCGCTCCGGAGAAGACGATTTTCGCGACGAACTCGTCCACGCTATTGCCGAGCGATCTGAAGGAGTACACCGGCCGGCCCGACCGCTTCCTCGCCCTGCACTATGCGAACAACGTCTGGCGGCAGAACACGGCCGAGGTGATGGGCACTGCCGACACCGATCCGGCCGTGTTCCAGGCCGTCGTGGAGTTCGCGACCGGCAGCGGCCTCGTTCCGATCGAGCTCAAGAAGGAGAAGGCCGGTTACGTTCTGAACTCGCTGCTCGTGCCGTTCCTGAACGCGGCGGCCGGGCTGCTGGTCGGCGGGTTCGCCGACGTCGAGACGATCGACAAGACCTGGCGGATCGCGACCGGCGCACCGGTCGGTCCGTTCCAGATCTACGACGTGATCGGGCTCACGACGCCGTACAACATCGCGTCGGCCAACCCTGACGCCGGGTCCCAGGCCTTCGCGGCATTCCTGAAGGAGCAGTACATCGACAAGGGCAAGCTCGGCGTCGCCACCGGCGAGGGCTTCTACCGGTACTGAGAGGCTGCGCTACTGAATCGCAGCGGAGCTGAGTTGTTCCAGCCTGTGGCTGCGGGCCGGCGCTGCTAGCGGGCCGGCCCCAGCAGGATCGCGAGCAGTGCCACCGCGCCGCCGACGATGAACAGCATCGTACCGAGCTGCATCGTGAGCGTCTTGTTGCGGTCGGCCGTCGGAACATCGACCTCGAGAATCGGGCACCCCGACCATCCGATGAGCCCGACGCTCAGCGCAACCAGGAAGGACGCGGCCCAGAACAGCACCGCGAGACCGCCGGTGAGGAGCGCCGGGCGCCAGCCCGATGCCGCGAGAACACTGACCACGAGGGCCACGGAACCGACCGCAGCGACGAACCAGACCTTGCCGGTCTGCATGATCCGCGTGACGTTCTCCTCGGGACCCATCAGGTGGTGAACGGGCGGCGGCGCCTGCTGCTCCAGGTTGCGTGCGAAGGAGGAGGCGAAATCAGGAGTCGTGTCGGCCACGGATCTTCCTTTCAGGAGTGCGGATCTGCCTGAGGCAGACGGTACCACCGGCGGTACCGAAACTGTAACCTCGCTGCCGGTCTGCTGATTCCCTTGACACGAAAAATCTTTCACATCCGCAAACTTTCGTCTCTGCAGAGTTCTTCACACCCCCCACCAGCCGCGGCCCGGCCCGGAACCGACTACCGTTTGACTATGACCACCGACACGAACGCCGACCCGAGCGCCGCCACGAGCGCCGACCTCGAGGCGTCGCCCGCCGCTCCCGCCGAGGCCACCCTCACCTTCGCCGACCTCGGACTGAGCGACGCCGTCCTGAAGGCCGTGCGCGAGATCGGCTACGAGACCCCCTCCGCCATCCAGGCCGCGACCATTCCGCCGCTCCTCGCCGGGCGCGATGTGGTGGGTCTCGCCCAGACCGGAACCGGCAAGACGGCAGCGTTCGCGCTGCCCATCCTGAGCCGTCTCGATGTGAGCGCGAAGAAGCCGCAGGCGCTCGTGCTCTCCCCCACCCGCGAACTCGCCCTGCAGGTCTGCGAGGCGTTCGAGCAGTACGCATCCCAGATGCGCGGTGTGCACGTGCTGCCGGTCTACGGCGGCCAGGCCTACGGCGTGCAGCTCTCGGCCCTCCGCCGCGGTGTGCACGTGGTCGTCGGCACCCCCGGCCGCATCATGGACCACCTCGCCAAGGGCACCCTCGACCTCTCCGAGCTGAAGTACCTGGTGCTCGACGAGGCCGACGAGATGCTGAAGATGGGCTTCGCCGAAGACGTCGAGACGATCCTCGCCGACACCCCCGACGACAAGCAGGTGGCCCTCTTCTCGGCCACGATGCCGGCCGCCATCCGCCGCATCTCGAAGCAGTACCTCAACGACGCCGAAGAGATCACGGTCAAGAACAAGACGACCACGTCGGCGAACACCACGCAGCGCTACCTCATGGTCTCGTACCCGCAGAAGGTGGATGCCCTGACCCGCATCCTCGAAGTCGAGAACTTCGAGGGCATGATCGTGTTCGTGCGCACCAAGAGCGAGACCGAGGCCCTCGCCGAGAAGCTCCGGGCCCGCGGGTACTCGGCCGCCGCCATCTCGGGCGACGTCGTGCAGGCGCAGCGCGAGCGCACGGTGAACCAGCTGAAGTCGGGCAAGCTCGACATTCTGGTCGCAACGGATGTCGCTGCCCGCGGTCTCGACGTCGACCGGATCAGCCACGTCGTGAACTACGACATCCCGATCGACACCGAATCATACGTGCACCGCATCGGCCGCACCGGTCGTGCCGGCCGGAGCGGAGCCGCGATCAGCTTCGTCACCCCGCGCGAACGCCGGCTGCTCGGTGCGATCGAGAAGGCGACCCGCCAGCCGCTGACCGAGATGAAGCTGCCGACCGCCGACGACGTGAACGTCACCCGGCTCGCGCGCTTCGACGATGCCATCACCGCTGCGCTCGAACAGCAGGAACGCATCGCCGCCTTCCGTGACATCGTCGGCCACTACGTCGCGCACCACGACGTTCTTGAAGCGGATGTCGCCGCCGCCCTCGCGGTCGTGGCGCAGGGTGACACGCCCCTGCTGCTCGAGGAAGACGCCCGCGGCCAGCGCTTCACCCGCGACGACCGGCCCGGGCGCGACGAACGTTCGGGCTCCGGATCGGGCTGGGGCTCAGGCGGCAGCTCGGGCGCTCGCCCGGAGCGCGAGGGCCGCGTCACCCACGACGGCCGCGGCGGCTCGGATGATCGGAGCGAGCGTCCCGAACGGCGCCCCCGCAGCACCAAGCCCATGAAGGCCTACCGCATCGAGGTCGGAAAGCGCCACAAGGTCGAACCACGCCAGATCGTCGGCGCGCTCGCCAACGAGGGCGGGCTCAGCCGCGACGACTTCGGGCACATCGACATCCGCCCGGACTTCTCGCTCGTCGAGCTCCCCGTGGACATGGCCTCCGACGTGCTCGACCGGCTCCGCGACACCCGCATCAGCGGCAAGCTGATCGAGATCGCGCCCGACAAGCGCGGCGGGGCCGTGCGTTCGGAGGGCTTCCGGCGCGACGCGCCGCCGCGCGGCGACTCGCGCCCCAGCTACGGCGACCGCGCTGAGCGCCCGGAGCGCGCTGACCGTGCTGACCGTGCTGACCGGCCCGAGCGGAAGCCGCGCCACAAGTAGCGTCCCGCCCGCCGTGCGGCCTTGTCAGCCCAGCGCTGCTGCGACCATCCCTCGCACGGCGGCGTAGTCGGGGTTCTGCGGGTCCACCGCGGGTGGTGTGAGCTCCAGGGTCGTGACGGGCTGGTCGCGGGCCGCGGAGGCAAGCGCGAGCAGTCGTCCGAGCGCGCCTTCGGTGAGGTCCGTCCCCACCACACCGGGATCGCGTTCGGTCACCCGCGCGAAGGCCAGCCCGAGACTGAGCGGGCTCTTCTGCTCGAGCAGAGCCTGCTCGAGCTCGCGCTGGCGGGACATCCGGTCGAAGTCCGAGGTGCTCTGGCGTGAGCGGGCATACCAGAGCGCGGTCGTGCCATTCATCCTCTGGGTGCCCGGCTCGATGTACCCGGCAACACCGACACCGTTCTCGTCACCGTCGATCGGGAGCCGTTCGCTGACGTCGAGTTCGACTCCGCCCACCTCGTCGATGAGCGCGGAGAAGCCGAGCATGTCGACCTGCAGGTAGTAGGGGATGACCATCCCGAGCGCTCCCTCGGCGGCGTCGCGTACCGCCTCGACGCCGGGGCTGCTGTGCTGGGCCAGGGCGTCGGGGAACTCCTCAGGCGTGAACTGCTCGGTGCGCTGGAACAGGAATCCCAGCTGGCAATCGTTCCCGCAGTCGTACACGCCCGACGGGTAGTCGGCCCGCAACGGCGAGTCTTCCGGCAGCGGCACCTGCTGCAGTTCGCGCGGCAGACCGACGAGCACCACCCGGCCGGTGGCCGCATCGACGCTGACCACGGAGATGCTGTCGGTGCGCCTGCCCTCCCGGTCGGGGCCGGCGTCCGTTCCGAGCAGCAGGATGTTCAGCCGCCCGTCGCTCAGGGTGACATCGGGCGACCCGACGAAGAGGCGCGTCTCGGTCTGGGCCACGGTGTGAAGCGCTCCGGCCGCAGCAAGAGGTATGCCCCCCGAGACGAGGGTCGCGACCACGGTGGCCGCCACCACGGCGATCCGGCGCCCGAGGGCCGCCCCGGTCATCCTGCGCCGACGCACCAACAGCTGCACCGTGAACCCACCGAGAACGAACCAGAGTGCCGCGAGAACGAGTGCCACAGCGCTCGCGACGGAGAGCCAGGACGAGTTCGCCGCAAGGCCGAACCCGGTGGCCGGGGAGGCGACGAACACCACCACGATCACCAGCAGCGCGAGCCACAGAAGTAGCCAAACTGCCACGGCGATGCCGCCGATCAGGCGCCGACCGGCGCGCAGTTGGGCGCTGCCGGGCACGAGGAAAGCGAGCACCGCTTCGCCGGCCGGGCTGATTCGTCGGGCTGTCACGAAGTTCTCTCACTCCCGTCTGAGGATTCTGGTAGTTTTCTCGCGGGGTCGCCCGCTGTGGGGCGAGAGGAACGGGTCTGCACCGCGTGCAGCCCGGTAGCGGGGGATGTCATGACGGCCATTGTTCTGCGGGGCGCACCGAAACGATTCACTGTTGCGACCTTCATCACCATACTGGCCCTCCTCGCCCTTGTCTTCGTCGCCCCGCAGGCGGCGCAGGCGGCCACGGGCATCGGTGGCGTGCAGGTTCTCGATGCCGCGAGCAAACCCGTGGTCGGGGCGCGTGTCTCGCTGACGAGCACGACCCAGTCGTACACCTTCGACTTCGCCACCGACTCCGCGGGGGTGGCAACCTTCACGAAGAACCCCGTGTTCTCGTCGATGTTGTTCACCGTCTACGTCGCGCCGAAGGCCGGCTCGGGACTGCTCCCCGGCTACTGGGACGGCAAGCCGAGCGGCCAGACCGCGCCGCAGACCATCACCCCCGGCGGCGCGAAACTGAAGTATGTCGCGAAGGCCGGCACCGCAGCATCCATCGCCGGCACCGTGACAGGATCGGGCACCCCGGCCGTCGCCCTGGCAGGGGTGAAGGTCACGGCGCTGACCGCGACAGGGCTCGAAGCAGGTTCGGCCACCACGTCGAGCACGGGCGGCTACAAGGTCTCCGGCCTCTCCGTCGATTCCTACACCCTGAGGTTCGACAACACGAACGCGGCCTACGCTTCGACCACCTGGTGGAAGAACAAGCCGGCCCAACAGTCCGCGGACGTCTTCCCGGTCGCCGCTGGCCAGTCCCTCACCGGCCAGAACATCGTGCTCGACAAGGTCACCACGATCAGCGGCACCGTGAAGGGGTCTGCGGCGACGCCGGTCGCGCTGGCGAACGTCTACGTCACCGCGTACGCCGACACGGGGTTCACCGCCGGCTCGACCTCGACGAGCGCGACGGGCAAGTATGTGCTCGTGCTGCCCGCCGGAGGCACCTACAAGCTTCTGTTCAACAACTACCAGAACGACGACTTCCTCTCCTCCACCTGGTGGCGGAACAAGCAGACCCAGGAGACCGCCGACACGATCACCGTCGCCTCGGGCAAGCAGTCCACGGGCAACAACATCGTGCTCGACAAGGTGGCCTCGATCTCCGGAACGGTGACGGGCGCTGGCACTCCCGCTGTTCCGCTCATGACGTCGGTCACCGCCTACACGACAGCCGGAAGCTACGCCGGCTACGGCTACGCCGATTCCACCGGCGCGTACACCGTGTCGGGGCTCCCGGCCGGCTCGTACAAGCTCTTCTTCAACAACTCCTCCAACAGCACCTTCGTCTCGAGTGCGTGGTGGAAGAACAAACCGACGATGGCGCTGGCGGACGTCATCACCGTGACGAGCGGGCAGGTGGTCACCGGCAAGAACCTCACGCTCCCGAAGGGCACTTCGATCTCGGGCAGTGTGAAGGGTTCCGGTTCACCGACGACGCCCCTGGCGGGGATCAACGTCGTGGCCTACCCGGGCGACGACAACACCTACGCGGCCTCGGCGTACACGGACTCCGCCGGGAACTACACGCTGCCGGGCCTGCTTGCGGGCTCCTACAAGCTGAAGTTCTACAACAACGCGAGCACCTCGTTCGTCTCGTCCGGCTGGTACAACAACCAGCCCACGCGGGAGAAGGCCACCGTCGTCACGCTGACCGCGGGCACACCGGTCACGGGCAGGAGCTTCGTGCTCGCCAAGTCGGCGTCGATCTCCGGCACGGTCACGGGCGCGGGCACACCGGCCACGCCCCTGCCGAACGTCAATGTGACGGCCTACACGCGAGCCGGGGACTATGTCGGCAGCGGATTCACGGATGCCTCGGGCCAGTACGTCATCTCGGGACTCGCCGCTGACACGTACAGGCTCCAGTTCCGGAACAACTATTCGAACCAGGCGTTCGAGTCGCAGACGTGGTGGAAGAACAAGCCGACCGCCGACCTGGCCGACCCCATCACCCTCGCAGCAGGCGCCACCCGCGCGGGCACCGACATCACACTCGCGAAGGCCGTGGTGATCAGCGGAACGGTGACCGACGCGTCAGGCAGCGGTGTCTCGGGTGTCACCGTGCCGGTATGGCGTCTCGTGAACGGCAGCTACCTGAGACTGACCGACTTCTACAACCCGGGCACCGACTCGTCGGGCCGCTACACGCTCCCCGGCCTGTCGCCCGGAAGCTACAAGGTCGGGTTCACCGACTACTCCACCGGCAACAGCCTCGACGGCACCGGCGGCGTCAAGTACCAGGACGAGTTCTGGAACGACAAGGCGACCCTCACCGCGGCCACGCCGATCCCGCTGACAGCGGGGCAGACCGCCACCTCGAACGCCTCCCTCTCGAACAAGCTGCTCACCTTCACGAAGACGGCGGTGCCGACCGTCACCGGCACGACCCAGGTGGGCAAGAGGCTCACGGCGACACCCGGCACGTGGACCCCGGCTCCCGAGACGTTCACCTACCAATGGAAGTCGGGCGGCGTCGCGATTTCGGGGGCGCGATCCAGTTCGTACGTCGCGACGAGCGCCGACGTGGGGAAGACGCTGACCGTGAGCGTGACCGGGTCGAAGACGGGGTACAAGCCGGTGACGACGACCAGCCTCGCGACGGGGAAGATCGTTCCCTAGCTCGCGGGGGTATCGGGGCTCAGGCGTCGGGGCTCAGGTATCGGGGCTCAGGTATCAGGGCTCAGGCGTCGGCGCTCGGGCGCAACCGGATGAGGCGCTGCGGCCCCTCCTCGCTGAGCTCGGCCACGTCGTCCCGCGACGAGAGGAAGTCGGTGAACGAGCGGTAGCCGAGCGGCTTCTCGTTGAACGACGGATCCATCCGGCGCATCTGGTTCTTCACCGTGCCCGTGTTCAGCCACTCCTCGGCGTCGCCCTTGGCGTGTCCGATCTGCAGCGCGCGGAGCAGCAGTTCGGTCGCGAAGGTCTGCGGATCCACGTCGTCGGCCTGGTCGGGCTCGTCGAACGCGACATCTTCGGTGTGCGAGAACATCGGGATCGTCGACACCCGGCGCGGCGCAGGGGCCGTGGCGGCGGGCTCGGATTCCGCCGGTTCGGTCGACCCCGCAGCATCCGGAGCCCCCGATCGGCGGCGCCGCGACGACCGCGAACCCGAGGCCGCTGCGCCTGTATCCCCGTCGGCCGTATCGCCTGAGGGCGGCACGACCGTCACCTTCTGGATGCCCGGGAGCGAGTCGTAGTCCTCGAACTCGTCGCACGCCGCGGCCAGCGACGTGCTCGTCGAACCCGCGACGCCGATACCCACGACGAACCGGCCGAGACGCTTCGACTTCTGGGCGAGGGCGATGTAGTCGGAGTCGCCGGCGACGATGATCACGTGGGTCAGGTCGGGCAGGCGGAACAGGTCTTCGACCACATCGACGGCGAGCCGGATGTCTGCACCGTTCTTGGTGCCGCGGGTGGTCGTGGTGAAGAGCTGGGTGAGGTCGACGGCGCGCGACATGAGCTGGCGCTGGTAGCTCGCGTTGACGGGCACCGACCAGTCGGCGTAGGCCCGGTTCACGACCATGGTGCCGAACGAGGCGGCGAAGTCGATGATGGCGTCGAAGTCGACGGTGGCCGCGGCGAGGCGTGCGGCGACCTCAGGATCGGCGCCCTGCTTCGAGCGGTCGAAGTCGCGGATCCCGTCACGCTGGAAGGCCTGCCGCCCGTGCAACTGCTGGTAGCGCGAGATGACGATGTTGTCGAAGTCGATGTAGAGGCCGACGCGTGAATCACTCGGTTCGGTCATGGTGAGCTCCTCAGCCGCTGTCTCACGGCCCGGATCGGCCGCCCCTCCAGTCTGGCCTACTTGCCCGCGCCCCGCCTCCCGCGCCCCTCGCCCCCCTCGCCCGCGCCCCTCCTCACGCGCCCCTCTCCCCTCTCCCGCGCCCCTCGCCCGCTCGCCCCCCTCTCTCCCAGCCACCCTGCGTCGAATCGATTCGATAGGACGCCAAGTGCTCCCATCGCGCCACATTCGAGCAGTTCGGGCCCCATCGAATCGATTCGACGCGGCGGCGCGAGCGCGGGGCAGGGAGGAAGGGCGGAGGGAGCGAGGGAGGAGGGGAGGTGGGGGTGTGGATAAGTCGGGCGAGGGACGGCGGGTGCGGGGCAAGATGTGCGGATGCGAGAAGCCACCTCACTCCCCCAGCCCCTCCCGCGTCATTCGTTCCTCGTGTCGAAGGCCCGCGCTGCGGGGGTGGGCGCCGGACGTCTCCGCGGGTCCGACCTCGAAGCTCCGTTCCGGGGCGTCCGCCGGATCCGCACCGTCCAGGCTGTACCGCCCTCCGAGGCCCCGATGCCCGGCCAATGGCACCCGCGCACGGGCCGACCCCAGGCCGCCGACGCAGCGGAGCGCGCCGGGCGCGCCGAACGTGAGCGGCGCGAGCGGTTCCTCGCCGACTGCGGGGCTCTGGCGCTGCTCCTCCGCCCGGGAGAGGTTTTCTGCGGTGTGACCGCTGCCGAACTGTGGAACGCACCCCTGGCAGCTCGTTACCGCGACCGGGTTCTGCACGTCGCGGTGTGCCGTCCGGGTCGGGCGCGGCGGGCATCCGGAACCGCAGGGCACACCATCGCGCAGGGCGCCGACGTGCGGGCCCTGCGCCACGGGCTTCCGGTTTCGGATGCCGCGTCGACCTGGCTCGCGTTGGCGGGTCTTCTACCCCTGAATGAGCTCGTGGCCGTCGGTGATCATCTCCTCCACAGGCCGGTCTTCCCAGATCGGTCGGATCCGCTTCGCCCACACGTCACGCTCGAAGAACTCGAATCCCGGACCCGAGAGTTCGTCGGGCCAGGTGCGGCCGTGGCCCGCGCGGCGATCAAGCTGGTCGTGACGGGTGCCGAGTCGAGGCCGGAGTCCCTGCTGCGGCTCCTCCTGAACGATGCCAAGCTGCCTTCGCCCGAGGTGAACCCGACGATCGACGACGAGCGGGGGCGCATCGGCAGGTTCGATCTCGTCTACCGGGAGTGGAAGGTGATCGTGGAGTACGACGGTGACCAGCACCGCACGGATGACGAGCAGTACGAGCTCGACATGACCAGGGTGGAGCGTGTGACGCAGGCAGGGTGGTCGGTCATCCGCGTTCGGAAGCGCGGACTCTTCCGCGAGCCGCGCGACACGGTGCGCCGCGTCACCGTCGCCCTCCAGCGGGCCGGCTGGCGCCGTCCCGCCCGCCGACCGCGCCCTGTGCCTGCGGCACGCATGTCGAATCGATTCGATGGGACCCGAACTGCTGGAAAAGAGCGGGATGGGAGCAGTTAGCGACCGATCGAATCGATTCGACGCGGAAGGCGGTGAGAGGTGGGGGCGCGGGAGGGGGGCGGGGAGGGGAGGGAGCGGGGAGGGGAGGGAGCGGGGAGGGGAAAGGGAGGGAGGAGGGGGGTCAGAAGTCGCGGAGGTTGGCGCGGAGGCCGCCGCCGCCGAAGGAGGTGCGGAGGATGCCGCGGCGGCGGAGCTCGGGCACGGTCTCGTCGAGCATCCGGTGCAGGGTGACGGGGTGGAGGTCGCCGTTGATGATGAAACCGTCGTTGTCGGCCGACTCCCCGAGCTCTTCGACGAAGTCCGCGAACTGCACCGCGGTGCCGACGAAGCCCGAGCCGTCGGCGAGGCGTCCCTTCCGGGCCTTGCGGGTCGCGATCTGGCGCACGGTGTCCGACGTGAGCGAACCGCCGCGGCCCACGAGGTTGTTGATCGTGCCCTCCGACACGTGCTGCCCGAAGACGCCGGCGGGCAGGGGCCGGTCGAGGTCGTGCCCGGTGAGGTCGGTCTCGAGGTCGCTCGACTGCGCCGCGAGAACCGAGAGCAGCACCTCGTCGGTCGGATGCTCGGACTCCCGCACGACCCGATCCACCTCCTCCTGGCTGCCCAGGATCTCGGGCTTGATCACGAAGAGCACCGCGATGTCGGACGGTGCACGACCCTCTGCGATCGCCGCGGAGTGGATGCGCGCGCGGTACTCCCGCACGCTCGACGCGTCGAGCGGGGCGAGCGCGAGCTGCACGTCGGACTGGTGCCCGGCGAAGGCGAGGCCGCGACCCGATCCGCCCGGTGACACGATCACGGGATCCCCCGCGCCATCACCATCACCAGCGCTGTCGAACGGCAGCGCGTTCAACGGCCCGTCGAGCGAGAAGTACTCGCCGCGATGCTCGAAGGCGTCCAGCCGGGAGGCATCCGCGAACCGGCCCGATGCGACATCCCCCAGATATGCACCCTCCCCCCAGCTGTGCCACAGCCGCCGCACCACCGCCAACCACTCCTCGGCACGGTCGTAGGCGGCGTCGTGAGCGAGTTCGGGCAGGCCGAAGTGCCGGGCGCTCTTCACATCCGTGACCACATTCACCCCGAACCGGTTGCTGCTGAGGTGCTGCAGGGTCGCGAACTGGCGGGCGGCGAGGTACGGCGGGTAGGCGCCGGCGTTGACGGTCGGCGCGACGCCGAGGTGCGTGGTCGCGCCGAAGAGGTAGGGGGCGAGCATCAGCGGGTCGTGCTTGGGTCCGCCGTACGCCGAATCGACGCGGAGCGGGAGCGTCGCGGGCGAGCCGAGCGAGAGCGCATCCTCGACGATCAGCAGGTCGAAGCCGGCCTGCTCGAGTTCGCGCGCCGACTGCTGGTAGAGGTCGGGGCGCTGCCAGGCGTAGTTCCACCGGTAGTCCGGCCGGCCCCAGCCCTGCGGGCCGAATCCCCGGCCGAAGAACCATCCGAAGTGCTGGAGCTGTGACATGCCTCCAGTCTGGGCGAGACGCCCGGAACGAGGCCCAATGTTTCGTCATGTGAAGGGAGGCCGACGCTCCCGGGGCCCGAACCCGTAGCGTGGCGGAATCGAGAACGAGCAGAGGCACGAACACAGGTAGGGCAGATGACAACCACCCAGCAGGCATACGGCGAGGACAATTTCGGCTTCAGCACCGAGCAGGTGCACGCCGGCGAGGTCGTCGACGCCGAGTTCGGCGCCCGCATCACCCCGATCTACCTGACAGCCGGCTTTCTCTTCGACTCCTTCGACCACGCGGAGGCGCGCTTCGCGGGGCAGGATGGCGGGCTGGTCTACACGCGCTATGCCAACCCGACCCATACCGCCGTCGAGGCCAAGCTGACCGCCATGGAGCGCGGAGTCGACTCCCTGCTCGTCGCGAGCGGTCAGGCCGCGATCACCGTCGCCCTGCTCGGCATCCTGCGCTCAGGCGATCATTTCCTCAGCACGCCGAGCCTCTACGAGGGCTCGAAGACGCTCTTCCGCGAGAACTTCGAGCGCCTCGGCATCGAGGTCGAGTTCGTGGATGATCCGCACGACCTCAGCGAATGGAAGCGCCGCGTGCGCCCGAACACCCGCGCGATCTACGGCGAGACGATCCCGAATCCGAAGAACGACCTCATCGACATCGACCTGATCGCCGGCTTCGCCCGCGAGGAGGGCCTGCCGTTCGTGATCGACAGCACGGCATCCACTCCCTACCTGATCCGGCCGATCGAGCACGGCGCGAACATCGTGGTGCACTCGGCCAGCAAGTTCCTGAGCGGCCACGGCGCCTCGCTCGCCGGTGTCGTCGTCGACGGCGGCAACTTCGACTGGGCGCGCTACCCGGAGAAGTACCCGCAGTTCAACACGCCGATCGGCAGGGCGGGCAGCCCCACCCTCGTGCAGAAGTTCGGCCGCAAGGCCTACCTCGAGTACACCCGTTCGGTGATCGCCGGCCGGTTCGGCCCGGTGCTCTCGCCAATCAACGCCTTCCTGTTGCAGCAGGGCCTCGAGACGCTGTCGCTCCGCGTCGAACGGCACTGCCGCAACGCCCTGGCCGTCGCGACCTGGCTCGAACAGCAGCCGGAGGTGCTCTCCGTCGACTACCCCGGGCTCGCTTCGAACCCCTCCCACGCGATCGCACTCAAGCACTACCCGCGCGGCACGGGCTCGGTCTTCGGCTTCACCCTCGCCGGGGGGAAGGATGCCGCACGCACCGTCATCGATGCGGTCGAGTTGTTCAGCCGGATGTCGCACATGGGCGACGTGCGTTCCCTCATCCTGCACCCGGCCTCTACGTCGCACGCGCACCTCACGGATGACCAGCGGAACGCCCTCGGCATCCCCCAGGGCCTCGTGCGCCTCTCCGTCGGCATCGAGGACGACCATGACCTGCTCGCCGACCTCGAGCGCGCGTTCGCGGCGCTCCGCGCTTCGCAGCCCGTAGAGACGGTGGAACTCGCCCATGTGTAGCTGTCAGCCCGCATGACGGCTTCATCCTCCGCCGCGTCGCGCGACCACGCGGCGCCGCCCGACCACGCAGCGTCGCCCGACCACGCAGCGCCGCACCGCTTCGACCTGATCGGCCGGGCCGATCTCGAGACGCCCAGCAGCCGCAAGTGGAGCCTGTTCCCCGGCACAGTCGGGGCCTGGGTCGCCGAGATGGACTTCGGCACCGCCCCGGAGATCACCGCCGCCCTGCACGACGCCGTGGATCGCGGCCATCTCGGCTACCTCTCCCCCGCGACGAGTATGACGATGGCCGAAGCATGCTCGCGGTGGCAGCTGTCGCAGTACGGCTGGAGGGTACCGGCCGCCAACATCCACGCGGTCTCCGACGTCATGGCCGCGTTCGAGGTAGCGGTGACGAAGTTCTCACCCGCTGGGTCGGGTGTCATCATTCCCACGCCGGCATATATGCCGTTCCTGAGTTTCACGCCCACCCTGGGCCGGGAGGTCATCGAGGTTCCGGGGGTCACCGAGGCGTCTCCAGGCTCCGATGCGAGCACCGCTGCAGCCGGGCACTGGAGGCACGACCTCGCCGGTATCGACGAAGCGTTCCGGCGCGGCGCCCGCACGCTCGTGCTCTGCAACCCGCAGAACCCCACGGGCACGGCGCTCAGCCGCGACGAACTCCTGGCGATCGCTGCCATCGTCGACCGCCACAACGGGCGGGTGTTCGCCGACGAGATCCACGCGCCGCTCCGCTACAACGGGGTGCCGCACATCCCCTACGCATCGCTGTCGACGGTCACCGCGCGGCACACCATCACCGCGACCAGCGCCTCGAAAGCGTGGAACCTGCCGGGCCTCAAGGCAGCCCAGCTCATCACGTCCAACGACGCCGACGAGGAGCTCTACCAGCTGTTCGGCTTCGCCGTGCTGCATGGAGCGTCGACCCCCGGCGTGATCGCCTCAGCGGTGGCGTACGACGAAGGCGCGGAGTGGTTGGCCGACGTGGTCGACTATCTCGAAGGGTCGCGGCTCGCGCTTGCCTCGTTGCTCGATGTTCACCTGCCCGGCGTGCGCTACCGCGTGCCCGAGGCCACCTACATCGCGTGGCTCGACTGCGCGGGTCTCGACCTGCCGCTCCGGCCCGGCGAGAGCCTGGCCGACTTCTTCCGCGAGGAGGCCGGCGTGACGCTCACGGATGGCCGGCTGTGCGGCCACGGGTACGAGCAGTATGTGCGGCTGATCTTCGCCACCCCGGGGCCGATCCTCGAGCAGGCGGTGCGACAGATGGGCGAGGCGGTCAGGCGCCGCCGGGCATCCGGAACCGCCGCAGCACCCACACCGAAAGGCTCCCTCCGATGACGGACGACCGGAACACCCCCGAGTACGACTGGGAGGGGTACGCCTTCGCCACCCGCCAGGTGCACGCCGGCGAGGTCGACGACCCGGCCAACGGTGCCAGGGTGCAGCCGATCGCGATGACGGCCGGGTACCGGTTCGACTCGTTCGACGACGCCGTCGGGCGGTTCGCTGGCGAGGCTGACGGGCTGATCTACTCCCGCCAGCGGAACCCCTCCGGCGCGGTCGCCGAACGCCGCATCGCCTCACTCGAAGGCGGCACGGAGGCCATCGTCGTCGCCAGCGGCCAGGCCGCGATCACCGCCGCTCTCTTCGCCCTCGCCCAGCACGGCGAACGGATCGTGTCGACCGCGTCGATCTACAGCGGAACGCGTGTGCTCTTCGGCCGGAGCTTCGCCCGCATGGGTGTCGCGGTCGACTACGTCTGGAACGAGCTCGACGACGACGAGTGGGACCGGATGATCACCCCCACCACCAAGGCGATCTTCACCGAGACCATTCCGAACCCGAAGAACGACATCGTCGACCTCGCACACGTTGCCCGGGTCGCGGCGCGGCACGGCATCCCGCTCGTCGTCGACAACACCATCGCCACCCCCTACCTGATCCGGCCGATCGAGTTCGGCGCGGCGGTCGTCGTGCACTCGTCGACGAAGTTCCTCAGCGGCCATGGCGCCGCGCTCTCCGGCACCATCGTCGATGGCGGCACCTTCGACTGGGCAGCGTCAGCGCGGCACTATCCCCTGATCGTGGAGCCTCCCGCAAAGGGCGGCCCGTCCTTTCTCACGCGGTACGGCAGCACCGCCTACGCCCGGGCGGCCCGGGAGGCTGTCGTCAACGACATCGGCCCGGCGCTCTCGCCGTTCAACGCGTTCCTGCTGCACCAGGGGATCGAGACGCTCTCGCTCCGCATGGAGCAGCACCTCACGAGCGCGGCGACCATCGCGCACTGGCTGGCGGAGCAGCCGCAGGTCGAGAGCGTCGATTTCGCGGGGCTTACGGGCTCGGGACGCACCGCCCTCGCCGCGGAACTCTACGGCGGACGCACCGGCTCGATCTTCGCGGTGACCGTCCGCGGCGGCCAGGAGGGTGCCCGGCGGTTCCTCAACCGCCTGCGGATCTTCAGCCACATGACGAACATCGGCGACACCCGCTCGATGGCGCTGCATCCGTCGACGACCACGCACGCATCCTTCACGACAGAACTGAAGGAGCAGCTCGGCATCATGCCCGGCCTCGTGCGGCTCTCCATCGGCATCGAAGACGCCGGCGACCTGATCGGTGATCTGGAGCAGGCGCTCTGTCCCTGAGCGGCAGTGGGCTCAGCGGTCGTCCGGTTCGGCATCCGGGACGGATTGCGGGGCCGCCTCGATGACGTAGACGTCCGGCGGAGCCGTCGGCGGGGTCGCAGGAGGGTCAGCCTGCTTCCCGGGAAGCGCGGTGCGTGGTGTGGTCGCCGACACCGCGCCCCCGGCGATCCCCCAGCGGGTCAGTGGGAGGAAGCCGTCGATCTCCTCGTCTTCGAGTTCCTCGTCGGTGAAGGGCTTCTTCGCGGCCTTCCGCTGCCGCGAGGCCGCGCGTTCCCGCTCCTCGGGGTCGTCGGAGTTGAGCTTCCGGAACTCCGACCGGATGCCGAGGCCGAGCGCGACGAACCCGAGCACCCCGAAGAACAGCCACTGCAGCGTGTACGAGTAGTGGGTGCCGACGTCCTCGGTCGGCATCGTGGTCTGGATGGGCGCGAGCCCCGCCGCGGCGGCCGGGTTCTGGCCGGTCAGCACCCCGTACGCCCCGGTGTACACCTCACCACCGATCACCTGCTGCACCCGTGGAAGGGTGATCGACGTGATCTGGTTGCCGTCGGGAACCGCTGCGCCGAGGGGCGCCTCGCTCGGCCGGAGCTGCACCGCGACATCCACCCGGCCTGTCGCCGGTGCGGGGATCGTGCCGGGAGCGAGGGCATCGTCGGACGCCGGCGCCACCCAGCCACGATCGACCAGGAAGACGGAACCGTCGCCCAGCTGCAGGGGGGTGAGCACCTCGAAGCCGTTCGCACCCGCGTTCGAGCGGTTGCGCACCACCAGTTCGTCGGCCTGCTGGTAGACGCCGGTGACGCTCACCCGCTGCCAGCTCTGGCCCGGGTCGTACGACACGAGCGTCGGCAGTGCCTGCTCGATCGGCACGGGATCGGCGCTGAAGTTGGCGGCGACGATAGCGTTGTCGGCCGTGGCCTGCTGGCCGCGGTCGAACTGCCAGTTGGCGAGGAAGCCGCAGGCGATGGCGAAGACAAAAGCCGAGGCGATCAGCGCGAACCACCGTCTCGTACGGAGGAACTGCCGGCCGGTCATGCCCTCGGTGACCGTGTCGTAAACCGCGACCGGGCCCGGGCGACGGGCGGCGGGCCGGGCGAGCTCTGCGGCCCTCCGCGGCTCGACCTCGGCTCGGCGTTCAGTGTCCATCGTGTACAGAGTTTACGACCAGAGTCTGTCCAACCCCGGGCCGGTAGGGTGAATCCGGAAAGCAGCCCCACGCGCACCGCCCGAAGGAGTTCCCCATTTCCACCACAGTGACCGGCGTCATCGTCCGTTCGGCGGGCGCCCCCGTCGAACTCGTCAACATCGTGATACCCGATCCGGGGCCCGGCGAAGCCGTCGTCGACATCGAGACCTGCGGCGTCTGCCACACCGACTACCACTACCGGGAGGGCGGGATCAGCGACGACTTCCCCTTCCTGCTGGGGCACGAGGCCGCCGGCCGGGTCAGCGCCATCGGCGAGGGCGTCACGAACGTGGAGGTCGGCGACTTCGTCGTGCTGAACTGGCGGGCCGTCTGCGGCGAGTGCCGCGCCTGTGTGCGCGCCGAGCCCTGGTACTGCTTCAACACGTTCAACGCGGCGCAGAAGATGACCCTCGAGGATGGCACCGAGCTGAGCCCGGCGCTCGGCATCGGCGCCTTCGCCGAGAAGACCCTGGTGCACGCGAAGCAGTGCACGAAGGTGAACCCGGAGGCCGATCCTGCCGCCGTCGGCCTGCTGGGCTGCGGCATCATGGCCGGCCTCGGTGCCGCGATGAACACCGGGAACGTGGGCCGCGGTGACTCGGTCGCCGTGATCGGCTGCGGCGGCGTCGGCACAGCTGCCGTCGTCGGGGCGAAGCTGGCCGGGGCGAGCACCATCATCGCCATCGACCGCGACGCGAAGAAGCTGGTGACCGCCGAGCGGCTGGGCGCCACGCACGTGATCGACTCCAGCGGTCTCGACGAGGCCGGCGTCGTCGCCGCCGTGCAGGCGCTGACGAACACGTTCGGCGCCGACGTCGTGATCGACGCGGTCGGCCGGCCCGAGACCTGGCGCCAGGCGTTCTACGCCCGCGACCTCGCCGGAACGGTCGTGCTCGTCGGTGTTCCGACGCCCGACATGATGCTCGAGATCCCCCTGCTCGACGTGTTCGGCCGGGGCGGCTCGCTGAAGTCGAGCTGGTACGGCGACTGCCTGCCCGAACGTGACTTCCCGATGCTCACCGACCTCTTCCTGCAGGGCCGGCTGCCGCTGGACGAGTTCGTGACCGAACGGATCGGCATCCGGGACATCGAGCAGGCCTTCGACAGCATGGCCGGCGGGAACGTGCTGCGTTCGGTGGTGGTGTTCTGATGGCCACCAGCACCCCGAATGCCGCCCGCATCGAGAACATCGTCACCAGCGGATCGTTCAGTCTCGACGGCGAGAGCTGGGACGTCGACAACAACGTCTGGATCGTCGGCGACGACACCGAGTGCGTCGTGATCGACGCGGCACACGACGCCGAGGCGATCCTGGCAGCGGTCGGTGAGCGCACGCTCACGGCGATCCTGCTCACGCACGCCCATGACGACCACATCGACGCCGTCGCCGAGGTGCGCGCGGCAACCGGCGCGCCCGTGCTGCTGCACGAGGGCGACCGGATGCTCTGGGACCGGGTCTACCCTGACACGGCGCCGAGCGCCGCCCTCGTCGATGGCCAGGTCATCCACGTCGCCGGCGTCGACCTCGAAGTGCGGCACACGCCCGGGCACTCCCCCGGGGCCGTCTGCTTCGTCGCGCCCGCGCTCGGCACCGTCTTCAGCGGCGACACGCTCTTCAACGGCGGGCCGGGCGCCACGGGTCGATCGTTCAGCGACTTCCCGACGATCATCGGGTCGATCACCTCGAAACTGCTGACCCTGCCCGCCGACACGGTCGTGCGCACCGGCCACGGCGACTCGACCACGATCGGCGCCGAAGCCCCTCAGCTCGACGAATGGATCGCGCGCGGCCATTGAGCATAAAGCCGCTGAGCGTGTGCCCACTGGGCGCGCTACCAGAAATCGGCAGCGGTGCAAGGCCCCGGGCCGTAACACCGCTCCGTCATAGTGTGGAGGCATGACGTCGAGCGACCAGTACACCTTCGGTAACCCTGTCGAACGCTACGGACGGGTGGAGCCTCCCGTGCAGCACCAGCCGGTCCCCGGGGTGCAGGCCGAGATGACGCCCGTTCCCGACCTCGGCGAGAAGACCTACCGCGGCACCGGGCGACTCACGGGCAGGAAGGCCCTCATCACGGGCGGTGACTCCGGGATCGGCGGCGCTGTCGCGATCGCCTTCGCCCGGGAGGGTGCGGATGTCGTCATCGTGCACCTGCCCGCCGAACAGGAGGATGCCGACCGCATCCTCGGCCTGATCGCTGAAGCCGGCAGGAAGGGCCACTCGATCGCCGCCGACATCACCGACCCCGCACGGTGCCGCGCGCTCGTCGACGAGGCCGCAGCAGAGCTCGGCGGGCTCGACATCCTCGTCAACAACGCCGGCAAGCAGGTGGCCGTCGAGAACATCGAAGACCTCTCCGACGAGCAGTTCGAGCTGACGTTCCGCACGAACGTCTTCGCGAACTTCTGGATCACCAAGGCCGCTCTCGCCCACCTCCCGGCCGGTGCGAGCATCATCAACACGGCCTCGCTCGAGGCGTACAAGCCTGCTCCCGACCGTCTGGACTACGCGGCGACCAAGGCGGCGATCAACAACCTGTCGAAGGGTCTCGCGCAGCAGCTCGTGCCCCGCGGCATCCGCGTCAATGTGGTCGCGCCCGGTCCCGTGTGGACGGCGCTCCAGGTCTCGGGTGGTGTCTCCGACGAGCAGATGAAAGCCTTCGACGACGAGAGCACCTACCAGCGCTCCGGGCAGCCGGCCGAGTTGGCACCCGCCTACGTCTTCCTCGCCAGCGCCGAGTCGAGCTACGTCTCGGGGGCGACGCTGAACGTCAACGGAGGCATGGTCACCCCGTGACCGCCCCGGGCAGCACCGTCGGCACCCTGTTCTTCCTTCCCGGCCTCGGCTTCAGCGCCGCGCTGGCCGCGCCCCTCAGAGCGGCTCTCGGCGACCGTTTCCGCGTCGTCGGCATCGACCTCCCGGGTCAGGCCGGGGCTCCGGATGCCCGGGACGGCTCCCTCGCTGCGATGGCGGATGCCGCACTCTCGGTCATCGAAGCCGAGGCCGACGGTGGCCCGTGGATGATCGTGGCCCACAGCATGGGCGGCAAGGTCGCAGCCGTGCTGGCTGAGCGCGTGCTGGGCGGCCGGGCGAGTGTCTTCGGCCTCGCCGGTGCCGTGCTCCTCGCACCCTCCCCGCCCACCCCGGAGCCGATGGACGACGACAAGCGCGCCCAGATGCTCTCCTGGGCCGAGAACGGACCGCTCACGGAGACCGCAGCGCGCGAGTTCGTCGCACAGAACGTCGCCGCACCGCTCGCCGACGCCCGGGAGACGGATGCCGTCGACCAGGCCCGGCGCACGTCGCCCCTCTCCTGGCGGCGGTGGCTCGACGAAGGCAGTCGTGAAGACGTGTCGGCGACCGTCGGCGTGATCGACCTCCCCGTCGTCGTGCTGGCGGGCGAGGACGACGCAGACCTCGGTGCCGCCGCCCAGCCGGAGCTCCTCCGCGGGGTCTACCCGCGGGCGCGCTTCGTGCCCCTCCCCGCGACCGGCCACCTGCTCCCCTACGAGCGCGTACCCGAGATCGCAGCCGAAGTCGTCCGCCTGTGGGAGGCGACGGTCGAGGCATCCCCCGCCCTGCCCGCGGAGTGGGGCCGGCTCATCGCGTCCCCCCGCACTCCCGTCGAGACACGGGCGCTGTTGGCCCAGCGGGCCGTCGCCGACGACCCGGACTACACTCCCCAGGCGCTCTCCCCCGGGCAGCTCACGACTCTGCGTGCCCTGGCCGACCGGCTCGTTCCGCAGGCGGGTGACCGCCGGATCGATCTCGCCGCCCGTGTCGACGCCGACCTCGCGGCGGGCGGCGGGGACGGTTGGCGTCCCGCGGGGCTGCCGGTCGACGCCGCCGCCTACCGGTTGGGGCTCGACGCCGTCGCTGCCGCCTGGCCCGACGCCCCGGACGACCAGCACGAACTCATCCGCCGCATCGTCGAGGGCGAACCGATCGGCGACACAGCGGCGCACGGGACCGCCTGGGACAGCGACACCCTGCAGAGCTGGTTCGAAGACCTGCGCACCGATCTGGCGAAGACGTGGACCTCGCATCCTGCAACCCTGGCGCGCATCGGATTCGACGGCTTCGCGACGAGCGGCACGGATGCCGATGCAGATGCCCAGCCGGGCTACCAGAACCTCGCCGCCGGCTCGCGCGATCCCTGGGAGCCCGCCGAGCTCGGCCAGACAACAGAGGAGCCCACCCCGTGAACCTCACCGGCATGCGCACCCACGACCACGACGAGATCGTCGACGTCGTCGTTGTCGGCACCGGAGCGGGCGGCGCCCCGCTGCTCGCCCGGCTCGCCGAACGCGGCCTCCGCGTCGTCGCGCTCGAGGCCGGCCCCGACTTCGATCCCGGCGACTTCAGCAACGACGAGGTCGAGGCGCCCCGCATCAACTGGATGTCCGACCGGCTGAGCGGCGGAGAGACGCCCACGGCGTTCGGCCCGAACAACAGCGGATTCGGTGTCGGCGGCAGCACCCTGCACTGGGGCGCGTTCACGCCCCGCCCCGACATCCGGGACCTGCACCTCGAGAGCGAGTCCGGTGCCGGCGCGGACTGGCCGATCGATCACGCCGAACTCATCCGCTACATCGTGGAGGTCGAGAAGACGATCGGTGTCTCCGGCCCGACCCCCTACCCATGGGACCCGGAGCGCCGCTACCTCGAACCGCCCGTCGACCGCAACGCTCCCGCCGACCTGATGGCTCTCGGATGCTCGCGCCTGGGCATCCGCGCCACCGACGCCCCTGCGGCCATCCTGAGCCGCGAGCGCGAGCAGCCGCACCACGGTCGCCGTCTCGGCAGCCAGAACCTCGGCACCATCCACCAGGGTGAGCGCTACGGCACCAAGGCGACCACGGCGAACACGTACCTGCCCGCTGCGGTCGCTGCCGGGGCCGAGATCCGCGCGGACTCGATGGTGCACGGCATCGAACGCGACGCCCTCGGCCGCGTCACGGCCGTCGTCTACCGCCGGGGAGGTGAGGAGTTCCGGCAGCGTTGCGCCGCGCTCGTGCTCGCCGGCGGCGGCATCGAGACTCCGCGCCTGCTGCTGAACACCGGCCTCGCGAATTCGAGCGGGATGGTGGGCCGGAACTTCCTCGCCCACGGCGGAGTGCAGGTCTGGGGCCGGTTCGACGAGCAGGTCCGCGGCTACCGTGGCTATCCGTCCGCCCTGATCAGCGAGGACTTCGTGCGGCCTGCCGACGCGGACTTCGTCGGCGGCTACCTCCTGCAGAGCCTCGGCGTCATGCCGCTCACCTACACCACGTCGCTGGTGCGGGGCGCGGGCCTCTGGGGCGACGACCTCATCGAGGCGCTCGACGCCTGGCGGTACTCCGCCGGGATCGGCATCAACGGTGAGTGCCTGCCCGCGGAGAACAACCGCCTCGAGCTCTCCGACGAGAAAGACGAGTGGGGCATCCCGCGCGCCGTCGTCACCTTCACGCAGGGCCCTAACGAGAAGGCGATCAACGAGCATGCCGTGGGAACGATGACCCGCATCCTGGAGGCGGCCGGCGCACGCGACACCCGGGTGCTGGCCCGCACCGCGCACACCCTCGGTACCTGCCGGATGAGCACCGACCCCGGCGCAGGAGTCGTCGACGGCGACGGCCGGAGCCACGACATCCCGAACCTCTGGATCTCGGACAACTCGACGTTCCCGAGCTCCCTGACCGCGAACCCGGGCCTCACCCAGCTCGCGCTGTCACTCCGCACGGCAGACCGGATGCTCGCCTGACCGACGCTCGCTGACCGATACGCGCTGACCGATACGCGCTGACCGGCGGGTCGAACACATTTGTTCGTCGCGCCGAGCACGCAGATACGTTCCGACGTATCCATGCAGATGAATGAAAACCGGCCTCTGGCTGTGTCAGGCTGGAGGAGTCAACGGGGACGCCACCCCCCCTCAGTACAGGCGTTCGGCCTTGACGAAAGGCCCTTCCCACCATGACCTTCGGTGCGCTCCTGCTCATCGCCGTCGGCGTCTCGGCCGATGCCTTCGCCGTCGCGCTCACCAAGGGCGTGCACATGCGCCGGTTCAACGCGCGGCATGCCCTCATCATCGCCCTGACCTTCGGTGTCTTCCAGGCGGTCATGCCCCTCATCGGCTGGGTGCTGGCCAGCCAGTTCTCCCGGTACATCACCGGCGTAGACCACTGGATCGCCTTCGGGCTGCTTTTCCTGATCGGCGCGAAGATGATCTGGGAGGCGGTCACCGGCGGCGGCGACAGCGAAGCGGACTTCGACCAGCTGAAGGTGCGCGCCCTGCTCCTCCTCGCGCTGGCGACGAGCATCGACGCGCTGGCCGTCGGCATCACCTTCGCCTTCATCGACGTCTCGATCCTCCCCGCCGTCGCCCTCATCGGACTCACCACCGCCGTCTTCGCGTTCGCCGGGGTCGTTGTCGGACGACGGGTCGGTGCGCGCCTCGGCCGCCCCGCCGAGATCATCGGCGGCCTCGTGCTGATCGGCATCGGCACCCGCATCCTCTTCGACCACCTCGGCGTCTGGTGACCTGCTGATCCACCGCTCCGGTCAGCAGTCCGGGCCGCGGTAGTCGAAACGGCGAACCGAAGCATCCTGTTGTGCGAGCCGGCGGAGGGCGAGCAGGAGTGGTTCGACGAGCACCGTGCCGAGCACCACGTAACGCACGGCCGCATCGACGGACTCTGTCGGTATCCTGGCCACCTCCTCGGTCGCGATCGCGGCCATGTGGGCGGCGTAGTGGTCGAGAACACCGTCCGGCAGTTCGAAGCCAGCCGCTTCGAGCCCGTCGAGAGCGTGCTCGAGAGCTCCCAGGGAAGCAGTGTCACCGGGGTCGATGCCCCACCCCCAGCGGGTGACCAGCCTCAGAACGCGGTCGAGCTCGATCCCACTCGCGACATCCGGAGTCACGGATGACTGCGCGATGCCCAGCACTTCGGCGACGTGCGCATGGGGGGTCTGGAGCTGTTCGATGACCGCGCGGGCTTTCGCGACCGTGAGGCCGCCACTGTCGAGGAGCGCGCGCACCAACCGAAGCCGTTGGACGTGCTCCTCGTCCTAGCGCGCCTGCGTGGCAATCGTCAGAATATTGGATATCGGTGCTCTCCAATTGGATGCCGACCCTTTCCCCAGGAGACCTCATGCCTCGTGTCCTTCCCGGCCGGATGACCCACCGTCACGACGGCGAACTCGTCGTGTTCCTCATCGGGATGCGCGTGAACCAGTGGTGGCGGCCCGACCAGTGGCTGCCTGTGTTCCGCGCCATGGGCCCGATGCTGACAGAACTCAGCCGGGACACGGAGTCGGGGCTCGCCGGGTTCCGCCTGACGATCGGCGCCGACGGCCCCGTGCTCGTGCAGTACTGGACGAGCCTCGAAAAGCTCTATGCCTACGCCAGTGCGCCGTCCTCCACGCATCGACCGGCGTGGAGCTCCTTCAACGCGCGCGCCCGGAAGGCGCCCCGCGCCGTCGGCATCTGGCACGAGACATTCGTGGTCGAACGCGCCGAGAGCATGTACGTCGGCATGCCGGAGCGAGGGCTTGCAGCGGCCACCGAGTCGGTTGTCGTCGATCGATCCAGCCACACCGCGCGGGCGCGCGCCGCCGCTGGCCGGACCCGTTCCTCCTGATCGCGCAGACAACAGCTTGAACATTTGTCATATTGGAGATAGAGTGATGGTAGCAACGCGGGTAGCCCACCGAACTCAGTTCGGCCGGTGAGGCGTCATGCCCCAGATGTCATGTGACTCCCTGGGGCTGCTTTCATTCGGGGGCTACAGGAGCGACAGTCTCAATGACGTTCGTTCCCGCCTCCTCCGCCACGGCGCCGGCAGACCATTTCACGCCGGGCCCATGAACGCGGCGGGCCTGACTGCCGAACTGCAGAGTGCGATAGCCCTCGTCTCACATGAGCAGGACGGCCAGGACATCGTCGTCTGCGCCCCCGTTGACGATCGGGACCGACGTGCCGATGGAGCTCGCGCGGCTGCCCTCGGCTATGTCGCCTGTAAATTGCAGAACGACTTCGGCACAGTGAAGTTCGTGATCGAACGACGGCAGTTGGCGGACGAAGACGAACGTGATCGACGCACCATCAACGATCTGCGTCGGGCGGGACGACTCGTTCGTGAAACGCAAGTCATCCACTCGCGACCGTCCAACGAACTGCTTCTGGGAATGCCTGACGTGCTTGCCTGGTCGTTCCGCCAGGAATACCAGAGGAAGAACCCGTTCTGGTTCGCGCCATTCAAGGCGGGAACGCACGTCACGCAACTTCCGAGAGCTTCACCCGATGCGACCATCCGATCCACTGCGTCACGGGAGGCGCGACCCCGGGCGTAACATTCCGAGCGCTATGCGGGGGGCGTTGCTAACGTCGTCAGCGGAAGAGCCGGGCACACCGTCCGGTTCGGAGCGACAGCCGAGCCCGGCACTCGCCCCACCGTGAAACTTTCGGAGGGTTCCGGCGTGGTCTCTGTGTCATTCGAGCTGCACCCGGCGCAGAGGAACACGGCTGAGGCGGAGCGCCGATGACCGGCCAGACCCGCACAGAGCCGGACGGGTTCTTCACCCGGTCGGGCCACGTCGTGCTCGGCAGCATGGTGCGGACGCTCGGCGCGTTCCCGTCGGGCTGGCGGATGCCCGGGGCCCACGCTGACCCGGCGGCCGACCCTCGGGCACTGAAGCGCCTGGCGGTCGCCGCCGAGCGGGCGCACCTCGACTTCCTGTACTTCGGCGACTGGCTGTCGACGTCGGCCGAGCTGGAGCTCACGGACCCGCACCTGCTGGTGCGCACCGATCCGCTCAGCACGGTCGCCTGGCTCGCGGCCCTCACCCGACGCATCGGGCTGGTGGGCACGGCGAGTGTGCCGCACAGTGATCCGTACCAGGTGGCGCGGAGCGCAGCATCCATCGACCGGCTGAGCGCAGGGCGTTTCGGCCTCAACCTGACGCTCGGCACGGAGCCGCGCGCGGCCGCCAACTTCGGGCGCACAGGGGCCGGCGCGGAGGGTTCTGCCGAGGCCAACGCGTTCCTGCAGGGCGACGAGTACCTGTACGTCGTGCGGGCGCTCTGGGCGAGTGTCGATGCGCGCGGTGTGGCTCCGGATGCCCGCACGGGCCGCCTCACCGACGGCACCGTCTTCGCCCCCGTCGACCACCACGGCCCGCACTACAGCGTCGCCGGGCCGTTGAACGCTCTGCCGCCCGTGGCCGGCACTGTGCCCATCGTGCAGTCGGGCGCCTCCGAACGGTCGCGGGAGTTCGCGGCACGCCACGCGGACCTCTACCTCGCCGGCCCTGGCGGCCTCGGTGAGTCGATCAAGTTCTACCGGGACACGAAGCAGCTCGTGGAGGCGTACGGCCGACCCCGCACGGCGCTCCGCATCGTCGCTCCGCTGCTGCCCGTCGTGGCGTCGACGCGCGAGGAGGCGTTCGACCTGTACGACCGGCTCGCCGACGCCGTGCTGCTGGGCGAGTCGCCGGGCGAGGGGCAACCCGGGCAGTCCGAGCATCCGGAGCGCACGGTGCGACGACTGCTGCAGCTCGTCGGCCTGCCGCTCGCCAGCCGCGAACCGGGCGACCCCGTGACCCTCGCCGACGCCGAGCGGTTCAACGCGCTCGGACACCGCCTGCTCGAGCTCGTCGCCGAACGGTCGGGCCGGGAACCGGGTGGGGTGCGCTCCGTGACCTACCGGCACCTGCTGGTGGCGCACCTCACCCCGCTTCCCCTCGTCGTGGGTTCGGCCTGCGATGTCGCCGACCACATCGAGACGTGGTACCGCGCCAGCGCGGTGGACGGCTTCACCCTGATGGCGGCCTACCTGCCGCACCAGTTCGACGCGTTCCTCGACCTCGTGGTGCCGGAACTGGTGCGGCGAGGTCTCTTCCGCGGTGCGTACGAGGGCAGGACGCTCGCCGAGCACCTGGGGCTGGGAGACACGGCCCCGCGGGCGGCTGCAGCCGAGCATCCGGCCGACGTCCCCTGGGCCCCCTGCACCTGAGCCCACCCGCCCTCAGGCCCCCAATCCCTCAGGCCCGTCGGGCGGCGACCGCGGCCGCGGTGTCCTCCATCAGCAGGTCGGCGTTCACGGCGGCCCCCGCCATCACCCCGGAGGCCGCGGCCGTGATCACCTGCGCCATCGGGTTGGCGAGGTTGCCGGCCACCCAGACCCCGTCGGCGGCCCGGCCGAACTCGTCCGCGACGGCGAACGTGCCGGCGCCGCTCGGATGCTCGGCCACCGCCGCGCCGAGGGGTACCAGCATCGCGTCGCTCACGACGATGCGCGTGGCGACGGCGATCGCCGCCAGGGGCACGACGTGGCCGCCGGCCAGTTCAGCGCCCGTCAGGGATCCGGAGCCCGAGTCGCTCAGCACCCGCACCACCCGCCCCGTGACGACCTCGATGCCGCGCGCGGCGAGCTGCTCCCGTTCCTCGGGCGTCGGCTCGGGGGCGTCGTGCAGCAGCAGGGTGATGCGGTCGCTCCACTGCCGGAACAGCAGTGCCTGGAACACGGCGCGGGGACCGGTGCCGAGCACGCCGATCCGCTGGTCGCGCACCTCCCAGCCGTGGCAGTACGGGCAGTGGATGATCCCCCTCCCCCACTGCGCGCGGAGCCCCGGCACGTCGGGCAGCTCGTCGACCGCGCCGGTGCTGAACACCAGCCGCCGGGCCAGTACCTCGGTGCCGTCGCCGAGCGTCACGGCGAACCGCGCCGCCGGGCCGAGGGGCTCCCCGGGCAGGCGCCGCACGGACACCACCGTCCCCGGGCGCACCACACCGCCGTACTTCTGGACGTCGAGGCGGCCGAGCCGCGCCAGCTCGGCGGGCGGCGTGCCGTCCCGCGTGAGGAAGACGTGCACGCCTTCGGCCGGAGCGTTCCGCGGCTGCCCGGCGTCGATCACCAGCACGCTCCGCCGGGCGCGGCCGAGGGAGAGCGCCGCGCTGAGCCCCGCGGCCCCGCCGCCCACCACGACGGCGTCCCACACTGTTTCGGAGCCGTCACGGCCTGGCGTCTCCCGGGCCTCGTCTGCTGCTGGTCTGTTCGTCATCATGACCTCCACGGACATCCTCGGTCGCGGTTCGCCGTTTCGACAAGCTCCGTTGCCGTACTGGCAAGATGGTGGGATGGTAGCCCCCGCGACATCCAGAACCCGCACCGGCCCGGCCGACCCGGCCACTGGCCCGACAGCCGACACGACAGCGGACAAGACGGCCGACGTGCTCGCCGGGGTGGGTGCGCGGCTCCGCGCCCTCCGCACGGCGCGGAGCATCACCCTGGCCGAGCTCTCGGCAGAGACAGGGGTGTCGGTGAGCACGCTGTCGCGGCTGGAGTCCGGTCAGCGCCGCCCCGTGCTCGAACTGCTGCTGCCGCTGGCCCGGGCCTACGGCGTGCCGCTCGACGACCTGGTCGGGGCGCCGCCGACGGGTGACCCGCGCATCCACCTCACGCCGATCCGCCACGGCAGCCAGACGATCATCCCGCTCTCCCGCGGCGCGACCGGACTGCAGGCCTTCAAGCACGTGATCGCGGGCAGCGCGCCGGCCGCGCAGCAGGCTCCAGATCCGAAGACCCACGAAGGCTTCGAGTGGATCTACGTGCTGCGCGGCAACCTCCGCCTCGTGCTCGGCGAACACGACTTCGTGCTGGCCGCGGGCGAGGCAGCAGAGTTCGACACCCACACTCCGCACTGGTTCGGGCCCGCCGACACGCGCGCCGTCGAGTTCCTCAGCCTGTTCGGCCGGCAGGGCGAACGGATGCACGTGCGGGCCACCCCCGCGCGGCGATGATGTGCCAGCCCGTCCCCGATGTGCCAGTCTGGGGGGATGAGCACTGAGCCGACGCCCGACCTGAACGATCCGATCGAAGCGCGCCTCGACGAGGCTGTTGCGCGGGAGGGCGCCGAGCGCGTCGCGCGACGGGCGACCTCGCTGCTCGCCGGGCGGTACGAGGGTGAGGAGTTCCTGCTCGTCGTCGGTGGCACCCACGCCGAGGGCATCGTGAACGGAGCCCCGGCGCTCTACTGGCCCGAGGTGTGGGGTGCCCGCGCGCTGCTGTACGTGTGGGATGACGCGGCGACGCCGACCGTGATCGGGGCGCTGACGAACCAGTCCTGGCGTGTGCGCGAGATGGCCGCCCGGGTGTGCGCCGCGCACGGCGTGGGTACGGCGAGGGATCTCGTGAAGCTGACGACCGACCAGAACCCGCGGGTGCGGGCGGCGGCGGCGCGGGCGATCGCTGCGGTGGGCGAGGCTCCGAGCATCCAGAGCCTGGAGGCGATGCTCCGTGACCGGGACAAGGACGTGCGGCGGGCCGCACAGCAGTCGATCGTCACGCTCAAAGGCCGGCTCGGCGAGTAGTTGTGTTCTGTCAAACAGTTCGGTGATTCCGTCATAGCATAGAGATATGAGCCGCACCGATCTTCTCGTCAGTCCGTCCCGGCAGGCGGCCGAGCACTCGGCCGGCCAGGCCAAGGGCTGCCGGTTCGCGTCGAACTGCAACTGCGTGTTCGCGCCGGCCGAGTCCGCTGCCGCTGCTCCCGCCATTACTGCCGTTTCTGCCGCTGCCGCGGCCGCTGCCACTGCCACTGCCGCTCCGCGCGACACGGTCACCGAGATCGAGGCCGAAGTCGCCGTGCTGCTGCAGCGCGGCTGGAAGGTCACGTCGGCCGACGCCCACACCGTCGTGCTCACCCGCCGGCGCAACATGCCGTTCTGCGTGAACGTCGGGCTGCTGCTCGTGACCGGCTTCCTGTGGTCGATCTACATGGTGGCCAGGGTGCGGCACCCGAAGATCGAGACGACGACGCTCACCTACTGACGCAGAGGTTCGTGGGGCTCAGGATGCCGCGAACCGCGCGTGCACGCGTGCGCTGACCGTGATGTCGTCCGGCTTCAGGTCGAGCCCCCCACCGTTCGTCGCGGAACCCGCGACGCGCGACATCATCGCCGTCTCGTGCGTGGCACCGCGTTTCGAACCGTCGCCGAGCATCCCCGGGTCTGCGACGGCCAGCGGATGCACCGAGGAGAGCCCGAGGCTCTTCGCATACGCCGTCGCACGCCCCACCGCATCCTGAACCGCCCGGCGCTGGGCCTCGGCCGTGATGCGGGCCCGCGTCACCTCGGTGAGCGCCCAGTCGATGCCCGACACGGCCACACCCTCCTCGCCTGCCACGGATTCGACCCACTCCGCCAGAGCCGCCAGATCGGCGAACTTCACCTGCAGCTCGACCGCCGCATGGTGAACGAGTGGGAGCACCGCGCCGTCCTGGCTCCACGGCCGGTCGCTCCAGACGCGCATCCGGTCGGCTGACCACCACGTCACCGCGCCGCCCGAACGGAGCTTCTCGGCCTGGCCCGCGAGCACGCTGTGCACGGCCGTGGTGCGCGCAAGGACGGGCGCCTTCTCCGGCCCTTCGAATCCCGCGGTCAGCCGAGCGGTGCCCCGCTCGGCGGGGTGGTGGTAGTCGAAGCGTCCCTCGACGGTGATGATCGTGTCGGCCATGCCCCGCACTCTACCCGCCCCGCCCGACACCGCGCAGAACCTCTCACGGGCGGCGGCCGGGCGCAACATTTGTTGCGGCCTGTTGCAGGATGACCGAGTGTGACGGTCGCGGTGCGACCTCTCACGGGCGGCGGCCGGGCGCAACATTTGTTGCGGCCTGTTGCAGGATGACCGAGTGTGACGGTCGCGGTGCGCTGACGGCTCGGGACGTTTCGTAGTGTGCACGCATGAGCATCACAGGGATCAACACCGACCGCGACCACGTGTCGTTCGCCTCCGACTGGCAGGACTGGCATGACACCCACGAGGCGAATCGCGCCGACGGCCACGGCTTCCTCGCGATCTCCAGCCTGACCTTCCTGACGACCGAGCCGCTCCGCCTCACGGACGCGCCGGGCGAATGGTCGACGAGCGCTCGGGGCCCGGTCGTCGAGCTGGCGGAGGGCGAGAGCGTCGTCATCGACGGCGTCGAGGTCACGGGCCGCCACGCGTTCGGCCCGCTGGCCGAGCGCACCGGCGTCGACGTCATCGCGGGCGAGACCGTCGTCGAGCTGGCGCGACGGGGCGGCAACGACATCGTGCGGCCGCGGCATCCGGAGACCCCCCTCCGCACCGCCTACCGGGGCACGCCCACATTCGCGGCCGACCCGTCGTGGGTTCTGGATGCCACGTTCCATCCCTTCGACGAACCCCGACCGGTCACGGTCGGCTCTGTGGTCGAGGGGCTCGAGCACGTCTATGACGCGCCGGGCGAGCTGCGCTTCCGCCACGGCGGCCAGGAATTCGCGCTCACCGCTTTCACCGGCCACCGCCCGGGCACGCTCACCGTGCTCTTCACCGATGCGACCTCGGGTGTGACGACGTATGCCGCCAACCGCTCGCTGAGCGTCGACCTGCCGGACGCCGCGGCCCCCGGCGACGGCACCGGCACCACCACCACCTTCCTCGACTTCAACCGCGCCGTGAACCTGCCGTGCGCGTACACCGACTTCGCCACCTGCCCGCTCCCTCCCCGGGAGAACCGCCTGCCCTTCGCGGTCGAGGCCGGCGAGCAGACCCCATTCGAACGGGCGTGAGCTGAGCCGTGAAGTTCCAGATCCTCGACATCGTCCCGTACATCTCGAACCCGGTCACCGGCCGGCTCGTCTCGCCCGCCGACCGTTTCGCGCAGACCGTGCAGGTCGCCCGCCGGGCCGAGGAGCTCGGTTTCGACGCCTACGCCGTCGGCGAGCGGCACGCCGGTCACTTCCTGTCGACCTCGCCGACGGTGCTGCTCGGGGCGATCGCGGCAACGACAACGCGCATCCGGCTGCAGACCGGTGTGACGGTGCTCTCGCTGCTCGACCCGGTGCGCGTCGCCGAGGACTACGCGACGATCGACCAGCTCTCCCGCGGCCGGCTCGAACCGACGATCGGCAAGGGCAACGAGGTCAAGCACTACCCGCTGTTCGGGCTCGACATCGCCCGCCAGTGGGACCTGCTCGAGGAGAAGTACGAGTTGCTCCGCCGACTGTGGCGCGAGCAGAGCGTCAGCTGGCAGGGCGAGTTCCGGGCGCCACTGGATGGTGTGACCACCCTTCCCCGCCCGTTCGCCGGCCCGCCGCGCATCTGGCACGGGTCGGCGACGACGCTCCGCTCGGCGGCCCTCGCTGCGAAGTGGGGCGATCCGCTCTTCACCGCGAACGCCATCCAACCGCGCGAGAACTACGCCGTGCTGATCGACCACTACCGCGCCGAGTACGCCCGGCACGGGCACGATCCGGCTCACGCGTATGTGGGCTCCGGATCGGGTTTCACGTTCGTCGCCGACACGACCCGTGAGGCCAAGGAGCAGTACGGCCCCGTCTACGAGGCCATCGTCGCGGCGACGAACGTGCCGGGGAACAACACACCGTTCCGGGACATCGACCACGCCGTCGCCGAAGGGCCCGCCCTGGTCGGCAGCCCGCAACAGATCATCGACAAGATCCTCTCGTACCACGACCTCTTCGGGCACGACCTGCAGTCGCTCAGCCTGCCGACGACCGTTCCGTTCGAGCAGCAGCTCGACATGGTCGAGCGGTTCGCGGCCGAGATCATCCCCACCGTCAGGCGGGAGGCGCCCACCACGCTCTGGGAGGAGGCCGACCCGTTCGCGGGGCGACCCGCCTTCGCCAGGCCCCTCTTCGCCGCGCCCCCCTTCGCGACGCCCCCCTTCGCCGCGCCCCCCACAGCTCAGCCACAACTCGCACACACCATCAACCTCACAGCACCAGGAGAATCATGACCACCCGCACCCTTCGACGAGCGGCCCCCGCCGTCGCCCTGCTCGGAGCCGCCGCGCTGCTGCTCACCGCCTGCGCCGGAAGCACTGACACCGGCGCAGCCCCGTCCGCGACATCCACCCCCACCGCCGGAGGCAACCTGACGTTCGCCATCTCGGTCGACAGCCATTGCATCGACCCGCAGCAGGTCGGCAACAACGACGCGATCGCGATCGCCCGCCAGACGGTGGCGTCGCTGACGATCCAGGATCCCGCCACGGGCGAGATCAAGCCCTGGCTCGCGAAGTCGTTCGAGGCGAACGCCGACGCCACGAGCTTCACGTTCGTGCTGAACGACGGCCAGACCTACGCCGACGGAACACCGATCGACGCGGCATCCGTGAAGACCAACTTCGAGGCCATCCAGGCGCTCGGTGCGAAGGCGATCCTCGGCAGCACCTATCTCGCAGGCCTGTCGGGCATCGAGGTGATCGACCCCACGACCGTGAAGGTCGACTTCTCCAAGCCCAGCGCCCAGTTCCTGCAGGCCACCTCGACGTTCAGCCTCGGGCTGCTCTCGACCTCGTCGGCCGCGCTCTCCATCGAGGATCGCTGCGCCGGAAAGTTCGTCGGCAGCGGCCCCTTCTCTGTGCAGAGCTACACGCCCGACCAGAAAGCCGTGCTCGCCAAGCGCACCGGCTACACCTGGGGGCCGTCGACGAACAGCCACACCGGCGAGGCCTACCTCGACACGGTGACGTTCACGGTCATCCCCGAGGCCGGAAACCGCACGGGCAGCCTCCAGTCGGGCCAGATCGACTCGACGGCCGGCATCTCGGCGACCGACCTGCCGCTGTTCGACGGAAACGGCTTCACCGAAGTGAACCGGGCGAACCCGGGCGTCGTCTACAACCTCTACCCGAACGAGTCGACGCCGAAGCTGGCCGACGAGAAGGTGCGCCAGGCGATCTCGAAGGCCATCGACCGGGATGAGATCACGGCGACGCTGCTGACCTCGAACGACGTCGACGCCGTCTCGACCCTGTCGAGCACCACGCCCTACTTCTCCGACCTCAGCTCCGACCTGGCGTTCGATCTCGCCGGGGCACAGAAGCTGCTCGACGATGACGGCTGGGTGGCCGGCAGCGACGGAATCCGCGAGAAGGCCGGTGAGAAGCTCAGCTTCCTGGTCACCTACTGGCAGGCGCCGAAGGAGATCCTGGAGCTCGTGCAGCAGCAGCTGAAGAAGGCCGGCATCGACCTGCAGCTGAAGTTCGCGAGCATCGCCGACGTGACCGCCGCGAACGCCGCGGGCACAGCCGACTTCACCTACGGCAACCTCACCCGCTCCGACCCCGACGTGCTCCGCACGATCTTCTCGGTGAAGGGCCAGAACGTGAACCACCGCGCAGCTTCGAGCGTCGACGATGTTCTCGACGCGCAGGCGGCGACGACCGATACGGATGCCCGGCAGAAGCTCGTGACAGAAGCCGCCACACAGCTGATCGATGAAGCCCACTCGATCCCGATCTACCAGCTGTCGACCACGATCGCGTCTGCCGACACGGTGCACGATGTGAAGTTCGAGGCCTCCAGCCGGCTCGACTTCTACGACGCCTGGGTCACGAAGTGAGTCGCAGGTCATGATCAGGTTCGTCGTCCGCCGGGTGCTCCAGGGCGTGTTCGTGCTCTGGGCGGCCTACACACTCTCCTTCCTGATCCTGTTCCTGCTGCCGGGCGATGCGGCAGCAGTGCAGGCGGGTGGGGCGGACCAGGGCCAGCCCGACCCTGCGCTCCTCGCGAAGCTCCGTGAGGAGTACGGTCTCGACCGGCCGCTCTACGAGCAGTACGCGATCGCGCTGGTGAAGGCTCTCCGGCTGGACTTCGGCACCTCCGCGCAGAGCGGCGGGCCTGCTCTCTCGGCCGTCACCGATGTGCTGCCGCAGACACTCCAGCTCACCGCGACAGCGCTGCCGCTCGCGATCCTGTTCGGTGTGCTGCTCGCCGTCGCGAGCACCTTCGTGCGGGCGCGGTGGCTCCGCCAGCTCCTCTCGGCGCTGCCGCCGCTCGGCGTCGCCGTGCCGGTGTTCTCGGTGGGGCTCCTGCTGCTGCAGGCGTTCTCGTTCCGCCTGCGGGTGTTCCCGTCGATGGGCAACGAGGGGTTCGCGAGCCTCGTGCTCCCGGCGGTCACGCTGGCCATCCCGGTCGGGGCCTACCTCGCGCAGCTGCTCTCCCGCAACCTCCGGAGCACCCTGGCCCTGCCCTACATCGAGCTGGTCAGGGCCCGCGGCGCGGGCGACGCGCGGGTGCACTTCGGCCACGCGCTCCGGAACGCGATCATCCCGAGCGTCACGATCCTCGGCATCCTGGTCGGCAGCCTGCTCTCGGCGTCGGTCGTGACCGAGACCGTCTACTCGCGCACGGGCATCGGCCGGCTGACCGTCACGGCGGTGAACAACCGCGACATCCCGGTCGTGCAGGCGATCGTGGTGCTGGTGGCTCTGATCTTCGTGCTCACCAGCCTGCTCGTCGACCTGCTCTACCCCGTGATCGATCGGCGCATCACGTTCTCGCGGTCTGCCCTGGTGCTCGCATGACGGCGACGCTGGTGGCCGGCCCCGGCCCGCGCACCTCCTCCCGGCCACGCCACCCGGCCGTCCGCATCGCCCGGCACCTCCTGCATCGCCCGAGCCTGCTGCTCGCCGTGGTCGTCATCGTCGTCGCCCTGCTCTGGGCCATCGCGCCCTGGCTCTTCACCGGGTACGACCCGATCGACGGCGTGCCGCGTGAGAAGCTGCAGGCTCCGACTCTGGCGCATCCATTCGGCACCGACAGTCTCGGCCGGGACCTCTACGCCCGGGTCGTGTACGGCGCCGCGGTCTCGCTGGCCGCCACCGCCGTGGCCGTGCTGGTCGGCCTGGTCGTCGGGTCGCTGTTCGGGCTCGTAGCCGGGTTCCTCCGCGGAATCGTCGACGACGCGATCATGCGGCTGATGGATGTGCTGCTCGCCATCCCCGCTCTTCTGCTGTCGCTGGCGCTGATCACCGCGCTCGGTTTCGGAACCATCAACATCGCTGTCGCTGTCGGGCTCGCGAGCGTCGCCAGCTTCGCCCGGGTGATGCGAGCCGAGGTGCTCACGGTGGCGACGGCCACGTATGTCGAAGCAGCGCGTTCCTCGGGGGTGCGCTGGCCGAGCATCCTGCGGCGGCACGTGCTGCCGAACTCGGTGGGTTCGGTGCTCGCGCTTTCGTCGCTCGAGTTCGGGGCGGCGGTGCTGGCCATCTCTGCGCTCAGCTTCCTCGGCTTCGGCGCTCCTCCGCCCTCGCCCGAGTGGGGTTCGCTCGTCGCGGGCGGACGGGACTATCTCGCCGTGGCGTGGTGGTTGACGACCATGCCCGGCCTCGTCATCGTCGCTGTGGTGCTCTCGGCAAACCGTATCGCCCGTGCTTTCGAGAAAGAGGAGGTGCGCGCATGACCGCCGTGCAGACATCCACCCGTCCGAGTGTCATTCCGCTGCCGCAGGCTCCGCTCCTGGAGGTCGACGACCTCCGCGTGACCTACACCGTCGACGGCGAACGCCTGCCCGCGGTCGACGGTGTCAGTTTCACGGTGAGCCGCGGCGAGACCGTGGCGATCGTCGGGGAATCCGGATCGGGCAAGAGCACCACGGCCCACGCGATCCTCCACCTGCTCGCCGGCAACGCCCGCGTCAGCTCCGGCGCCATCCGCTTCGGCGGGCGCGATCTCACCGGGCTCAGCCGCCGCGAGTGGCGGGCCGTGCGGGGAGCCCAGATCGGCCTCATCCCGCAGGACCCGGCCACCTCCCTCGACCCGCTCGCCAGGGTCGGCGCCCAGGTGGCGGAGGTGCTGCGCATCCATCACCTCGCCTCTCGGGCCGCCGCAGCCTCGTCGGCGATCGACCTGCTCGCTCTCGCGGGGATTCCGGATGCCGCTTCGCGGGCCAGGCAGTACCCGCACCAGTTCTCGGGCGGTATGAAGCAGCGCGCCCTGATCGCGGCCGCCCTCGCCGCAGATCCCCACCTCGTGATCGCGGATGAACCCACCAGCGCACTCGACGTGACCGTGCAGCGGCAGGTGCTCGACCACCTCGACCGGCTCGTCCACGAGCGGGACACCGCCCTGCTCTTCATCACGCACGACCTCGGTGTGGCGGCCGACCGCGCCGACCGCATCATCGTGATGCAGCACGGCCGCATCGTGGAATCGGGGCCGACCGCCCAGATCCTCGGGGCGCCGTCGCACCCCTACACCCGCGCCCTGATCGCGGCGGCACCGAGTCTCTCGAGCGCTCGCCTCCGCCCCACCCTCGCTGCCCCCGCCCTCGCTGCCCCCACCCTCGCTGCCCCCGCCCTCGCGCTGCCGACTCCTCCGGCGAACCGCGCCCTTCCGTCGCTTCCGCGCCTGCGCGCCGACGCGCGGATGCGACAAACGAGCGCGGAACCGGCAGCCGCGACGGTTCCGGCGCGCGACGCGCCGCTGCTCGTCGCGCGCGGGCTCCGCAAGGAGTTCCCGCTGCCGAGGGCCGCTCGCGGCGCGGCCGACGCCGGCGCGACCCCGCGAACCCTGGTCGCCGTCGACGACGTCTCGTTCGAGATCGCCCGCGGCGAGACGTTCGCTCTGGTCGGCGAGTCCGGCTCGGGCAAGAGCACGACCGCGCGGCTCGCCCTGCGGCTCGAGACCCCGACCGCGGGCGAGCTGCTCTTCGACGGCGCTGACATCTCGGCCGCCCGGGGTGAGGCACTCCGCCAGCACCGGCGCCGGTTCCAGCTCGTCTATCAGAGCCCGTACGCGTCACTGGACCCGCGGTTCACCGTGGCCGACATCATCGATGAACCGCTCCGCGCGTACGGCGTCGGCACCCCGGCGGAGCGCCGGCAGCGGGTGCTCGACCTGCTCGAACAGGTCGCCCTGCCCGCGTCGTACGCCACCCGGAAGCCCGCCGAGCTGAGCGGCGGCCAGCGGCAGCGGGTCGCGATCGCCCGCGCCCTCGCCCTCCGCCCCGACCTCGTGGTGCTCGACGAGGCGGTCTCAGCGCTCGACGTCTCCGTGCAGGCACAGGTCCTGCAGCTGCTGACCGATCTGCAGGCCGAGACCGGGGTCAGCTACCTCTTCATCTCGCACGACCTCGCCGTCGTGCGGCAGCTCTCCGACCGGGTCGGCGTGATGAGCAGGGGAAAGCTCGTCGAGGTCGGCGACACCCGCACCATTCTGGAGAGCCCCCAGGATCCGTACACCCGCCAACTCATCGACGCCATCCCCGGCACCCTCAGACGAAAGACGGAGGCACCCTCGTGACCACCCCGCTGTACCTCGGAATCGCCCTCGACGGCGCCGGCTGGCATCCCGCCGCCTGGCGGGAGGAGGATGCCCGCCCGCACGACCTCTTCGACGTCACGTACTACGCCGACCTCGTGCGCACCGCGAAACAGGCCGGCGCTGACCTGGTCACGTTCGAGGATGCCGTCGGCCTCCAGTCGAGCGGCTTCGGACCCGTCGATGAACGCCGTGACGAGGTGCGCGGCCGCCTCGATGCCCTGGTACTCGCGAACGCTATCGCACCGGTGGTCGGCGGCATCGGGCTGGTGCCGACGATCACCACGACGCACATCGAGCCGTTCCACACGGCCACGGGCATCCAGACCCTCGACTACACCAGTGAGGGCTGGGCAGGCTGGCGTGTGCAGGTCTCGGGGCGGGCGCACGAGGCCGCCCACTTCGGCCGGCGCGACCTCGCGAGATTCGATCCGGCCACCCTGCAGGCGGGCGGCCCGGCGGCCGACGCGCAGCTGCGCGAACTCTTCGACGAGGCCCGCGACTCCGTGGAGGTCGCCCGCCGCCTCTGGGACAGCTGGGAGGACGGAGCGATCATCCGCGACGTGCCGACCGGCCGGTTCATCGACCGCGAAAAGCTGCACTACATCGACTTCGAGGGTGCGCAGTTCACGGTGAGGGGTCCGTCGATCGTGCCGCGCTCGCCGCAGGGCCAACCGCTGGTCTACGTGCTCGCGCACCAGACGGTGCCGTACGAACTGGCCGTCGCCGAGGCCGACATCGTGGGTGTCACCCCCCGGAACGACGACGAGCTGTCGAGCATCCTGAACCAGCTGCACACGGCGGGTGAACGGGTCGAGCGGCGAACGGATGACGCGCTCCGGGTCTGGGCCGAGGCCGTCGTCCTCATCGAAGACACGGCGGCGGAGGCATCCTCGGCCCTCGACCGGCTCGACGTCTCGCACGGCAGCGCCTACACCTCGGATGCACTGCTCATCGTCGGCTCGCCGGCCGACGTGGCCGACCAGCTGGCGCACTGGCACGAACGCGGGCTCGACGGGGTGCGCCTCCGCCCGGCGAGGCTCCCGTACGACCTCGACCGCTTCGCCTCGGACGTCGCCCCGCTCCTCGCTGCCGGGGGGCTGCTCGAGCGTCCGCCGGGAGCGCAGAGCCTCCGGGAACGCCTCGGCTCCACCCGCCCCGCCAACCGGTACGCCCGCACAGAAAGCGATGCACGATGAGCACCAAGCAGGTCCACCTCGCCGCGCACTTCCCGGGCGTCAACCACACGACCGTCTGGAGCGACGGCAACCAGGCCAGCCAGGTGGCGTTCTCATCCTTCCGGCACTTCGCCCAGAACGCTGAACGGGGCAGGTTCGACTTCCTGTTCCTCGCCGAAGGGCTCCGCGTGCGGGAACAGAAGGGGCGCATCCACGACCTCGATGTCGTCGGTCGACCCAACACTCTCGCTGTGCTGGCTGCCCTCGCGGCCGTGACCCAGCACATCGGGCTCGTCGGCACGCTGAGCGCGACCTTCAACGAGCCGTACGAACTGGCCCGCGCCCTGTCGAGCCTCGACTTCGTGAGCGACGGCCGGGCCGGCTGGAACGTCGTCACCACCTCCGACGCCTTCCACGGCGAGAACTTCCGGCGCGGCGCCTACCTCGACCGGAACGACCGCTACTCCCGCGCCGAGGAGTTCATCCAGACCGCCCGGCAGCTCTGGGACAGCTGGGCTCCGGATGCCGTACTCGCCGACCGCGTGACGGGAGAGTTCCTCCGCGAGGGTGCTCTCACGGAAGTCGATCACCATGGTCCGCAGTTCGACGTGACCGGTTTCGCCACTCTGCCCCGGAGCCCGCAGCGCCACCCGGTGATCGTGCAGGCCGGCGACTCCCCCGACGGCCGCGACTTCGCCGCGCGCACGGCAGAGGTGATCTTCTCCCGGCACGCCGGCTACGACGACGGCCGCGCCTTCTACGCGGATGTGAAGGGCCGGCTCGCAGGGCTCGGTCGCGACCGCGATTCGCTGAAGATCCTGCCAGCGGCGACCTTCGTGCTCGGCGCGACCGAGGAGGAGGCTCGCGAGCGCTCCCGCGAGATCGGTCGGCTGCAGATCACCCCGCAGACGGCCCTCGCTTTCGTGGAGCAGGTCTGGGGCACCGACCTGTCGGCGTACGACGCCGAGGGTCCGCTGCCCGCCATCGACCCTGTGCTGCCCGACGGCGGAATCGTCAAGGGTCGCGTGCCGCTCTTCCCCGACCCCCTGAAGACCGCGGCCGAGTGGCGGGGGCTTGCCGATTCGAAGGGCTGGAGCATCCGCGATCTCGTCGTGTCGTTCGCCGCCGCCCACACGTTCGTCGGCACACCGCAGACGGTCGCCGAGACGATCAACCGGCACGTTCAGGATGATGCCTCCGACGGCTTCGTGATCGTGGGCCACACCAACCCCACCGGCCTCGACGAGTTCGTCGACCTCGTGATCCCGGAACTCCAGGAGCGCGGCGTCTACCGCACCGACTACGAGCCGGGCGCGACACTCCGCCAGACACTCGGGCTGCCGGAGCCTCGCGATGTCAATCCGGCCGGCGGCGATGTCACAGTGCGACACAACCTCCCGTCGGTGTCGGCGCGGAGTTAGCCTGTCGTCATGGATCCCCTCGTCGTCGTCATCCTGTTGGCCTCGCTCGTCGTGGTCGCGACGGGACTCGGCCTGCTGCACCGGCACCTCCGCGGCCGCGCCCGGCCGGCCCGGGGCGAGGAGATCGTTGACTTCGACGGTCTGACCCTCGGCGAGAACGCAACCCTCCTCCAGTTCTCCTCCGAGGTCTGCGCACCGTGCGTCGCAACCCACCGGGTGCTCGAGGCGGTCGCCCGCGATCATCCGGGAACCCGCCACGTCGACATCGACATCACCGACCGGCCCGAGCTCGCAGAACGGTTCAACCTGCTCCAGACGCCGACGACCCTGGTTCTGGATGCCCGGGGGGCCCTCCGCGCTCGCATCGGCGGTTCGGTGCGGCGCGATGTACTGCTCGAACAGCTCGCCCGCGTGCTGAACCCCTCCACCACGTCACAGATCGGCCCCGCATGACCAACGCCAGCCCCCGCACCCCGATCGACCCCCGCGGTCCCCGATTCGGAGCCGCCATTACGGCCGTGCTGCTGCTCGTGGCCGTCGGGCTCGCCCTCATCGGCGGGACCCCGGCGGCCCTCACCGAGCGACTCGTGCAGCCCGCGTTCCTGCTCTTCGCCTTCATCGTGCTCGTCTTCGCGTGGGGCGCTTTCGCCGGTGTGGGGCGTCATCCGTACGGCTGGCTCTACCGCCGGCTCGTGCGCCCACGGCTCGGCGCACCGGCGGAGCTCGAGAACCCGGTACCACCCACCTTCGCCCAGGGCATCGGTCTCGTGGTGACCGCCGTCGGCCTGCTGCTCTTTCTCGTGGGAGTGCCCTACGCCCTGGTCGTGACCGGGTCGCTGGCCTTCATCGCCGCCTTCCTGAACTCGGTGTTCGACTACTGCGTCGGCTGCCAGATCTACCTGCTGCTGGTTCGCACGGGCGTGCTCGGCCGACGGACCACCCCTGTCGCCCCGTAAGGAGTCCACGACCGACGTCGTGGTCGTCGGCGGCGGAGCGATGGGTTCGGCCGCCGCCTGGCACCTCGCCCGCCGCGGCCGCAACGTGGTGCTGCTCGAGCGGTTCGCCCCCGGGCACACGAACGGTGCCTCCCACGGAGCCTCCCGCAACTTCAACCTCAGCTACGCCGACCCCACGTACGTCTCGCTCCTCTCCGAGGCCCTGCCTCTCTGGCGGGAGCTGGAAGCCGAGACGGGTCAGTCGCTGCTCGAGCAGGTCGGGATCGTGAACCACGGCGAGAATCCCGCGTTCGACGACGTCGCCCGCGCGCTCGGTGGGGCGGGTTTCGACGCAGAGTTCCTGGGCCCCGCCGAGGCGGGCAGGCGCTGGCCGGGCATCCGGTTCGACCGGCGTGTGCTCTTCACCCCCCAGGCCGGCCGGCTGAACGCCGACAGGTCGGTGTCGGCGCTTCAGGCCGCGGCCGCGGGGCACGGGGCCGAGATCCGTCACCGAACCAGGGTCACGGGCATCCGGGAGCTGCGGGACGGCCGGGTGCACGTCGAACTGCAGGCCCAGGATGCCGCGGGCGAGACTGTCGGCGAACCGGAGGTGATCGTCGCCCGGCACGCCGTCGTCACCGTGGGCGCCTGGACGGGCAAGCTCCTCGGCACAGCGTTTCTCGGCACAGCCCTCCCCCTTCCGCGGCTGGTCGTCACCCAGGAGCAGCCCGCCCACTTCGCCGCGCGGGACGACACCCTCCGCTGGCCCGGCTTCAACCACACGCGTGCGGTCGGCGACCCCGACTACGACTACTGGCTCTCGTCCGTGTACGGCATGTTCACCCCCGGCCAGGGCGTGAAGGCGGGCTGGCACGGGGTCGGGCCGGTCACCGATCCGGATGCGCGCACCTTCCGCTCGGATCCCGCCCAGCTCGAAGCGCTTCAGCGCTACGCGCGCGAGTGGCTGCCGGGCGTCGACGCCGACTCGTTCACGGAGATCAGCTGCACGTACACGACCACGCCGGATGAGAACTTCGTGCTCGACCGCCGGGGCGCGATCACCGTCGGCGCCGGCTTCTCCGGCCACGGCTTCAAGTTCACCCCCGCCATAGGCCGCATCCTGGCCGACCTGGCCGACGGCCGCCCCGCCCCCCGTCTCTTCGCCCTCCCCCGCCCCTGACCCCCCTCACCTCCCCTCCCTCCCCCTTCCCCCCCTCCAGAACCATCGAGTGGGCGATTTGGGCCCTAAAACACAAGTTTTGGGGCCCAAACTGCCCACTCGATAAATTCTGGGGCGGGGGGTCAGGGAGCGGACAGAACCAGTCGAGTGGGCGATTTGGGCCCTTCAGCGCGAATTTTGGGGCCCAAACTGCCCACTCGATTGATTCTGGGACGGGGGGCGGGGTCAGGGGGTGGGGAGGAGGGCGGGGGCCGCGGCGGGGCGGAGGGCGGCGAGCCGGGCGAGCATCGCCCGCGCGACCCGGTCGTTCTCGCGGAACGAGATCGCGTTGGTGTTCGGCCGCGAGAACGCGCCCACGAACGGCGAGCTCGTGTACGGCCCGACGGCGTAGCGGCGCGAGTGCGCCTCGCCGCCCGCCGACTCCACGCGCGTGTCGCCGCGCCGCACCGCGAGCTGGCCCAGGTCTTCCCGCCCGAGGCCCGACGCGATGAGCGAACGCAGCACCTCGTTCTCGCTCGACGTCACGTTCGAGGACGGCAGCCGGGCATCCACCAGGGCGCTCGCCCGCACCACCCGCGCGACGTTCGGGCTCGTTGCGACGAACTGCCCCGACTCGGCGTCGGCCACGACCTCCAGCTCGCCACCCAGGAACTCGATGACGCCCGCCTCCGACAGCGCGACGATCTCCTCCAGCCGGTGCGCGGGCGGCCCGCTCGCGATGTAGCTGAAGTAGCCGAGCCACCAGCCGTGCACGTCGCGCACGCGGGAGAGGGCGCTCCACGAGGGCGAGTCTGCAATGGTCGAGAACGTGAACAGGCTGGTCAACAGCCCCATGAACAGTCCGAGGGTCGCGCTGTGCTCCGGCGAGGTGCGGAGCTTCAGGTCTTCGGCGATGTACGTCCGCAGGGCCGACTGCAGCTCCTCGGGCGACGCGAACGTGCGTCCGCGGAGCGGCCGGTCGAACTCGGGCAGGAGCAACCGGTCGAGCGGATCCGGCACCGACCGTTCGACGAGCGACCGGAGCGGAGCATCCACCCCCACGATCGCGGCAGGGTCGATCGCCGCGAACTCGTCACCGAACTCCTGCCACGAGACGCGCACGCGCGACGGATGACCGGTGAAGAGTTCGCGGTAGTACCACCAGAGCATCTCCTTCGCGATCAGCGGCCAGACGTCGGCGTTGAAGTCGAGGTGGTCGGTGCCTGCTTCGAGCCGGGCCGCGATCTCGGGGGTGAAGAAGCGCGGCGTCGGCGTCTCGCCCACGAGGGTCGAGCTGATCTTGGAGTGGTATGGCACACCGCGCCGCGAGCCGAGCAGCAGGTGCGGTTCCCGGCCCGACGGCTGGTAGACGAGCGTTCCGGCGTCCGTGCGGTCGAACCGGCCGCCGCGCCCGAGGGTCAGCAGCACGATGAGGTCGACGGCGGCCAGGCCGAGGCCGCGCACGATGACCGGCTGTCCGGCCGCGAGGGCGCGGGTGTCGGCATCCGTCGTGAAGGCGGGAGGCAGGTAGTACAGCTCGTGACGCGCAGCGAAGTCGATGAGCTCGGAGTGTTCCCGCTCGGGCGTCGACCCGTTGTGGCCGAGCGAGTACAGCACGACGTCCACCTCGAGTTCGACGCCCGTGTCGAGCACCACACGCTGGGCTCCCGAGTCGAGGTCGTCGACGCGCACGGCCCGCGCGGCGTGTGGATGCACGCGGTAGCCGTCCGGCAGGCTCGCAAGCGTCCGGCGGTGGAACCATTCCAGGTAGAGGCTCTGCAGCCGCCTCGTCGGGAAGCTCGCCGGCCCCAGGTGCGTCAGCTCCGACCGCAGCTGCGGGTCGTCGATGGCGACCCGGATCGCACCCTGCCGCACCTGCTCCGCCCACTCGCTGAGCGACGGTCCCGGGATGACCGGACCGTCGATCGTCGAACTCGCATCGGTGAACATGGTGACGTCGGCCGCCATCGAGTTGAGCTTCAGGAGCGGGGACTGGTCGTAGCGCCAGATGCGCCCCGGGCCGGCGGGATACGGGTCGATGAGGTGCACGACGACCTGCTGCCCGTCGTGATGGAACTCGGCCGCGTTCGCCACCAGCCGCTCGAGCACGCCGACGCTCCGCGGGCCGGCGCCGATGATCGCGATGGACTGCGCCCGAGCATCCGTCATGCGGCGCCTCCCACCGGGATCGCCGGGTGCGCCGCCAGGAACTCCGCGAGCGACTCCTCGTGTGCGCGGATCACTCCCGAGAGGTCGTCGCCCGCCGGCGTGAGCCCTTTCGCGAAACCGTGGATGACCACCTGCTCCGGCTCGAGCGACACGTCGAACAGGGGGGTGTACCCGGTGCGGAAGTAGAGACTCTTCGCCTCGGGCTGGCGCGGTCCCGTGGTCAGGTAGGCCCGCGCGTACCCCTGCCGGCGCGCCTCGTCCTCGAGCTCGACGACGACCCGCCGCGCGAGGCCCTGGCGGCGGTGTGCGGCGGATGCCCAGATGCGCTTCAGCTCGACGGTGCTCTCGTCGAAGCGCATGAACGCACCCCCGGCGATCGCCACCCCCTCACGCAGCAGCAGCACGAACGCCCCGCCCTCGGCCCGGCTGAACCGGTCGGCGGGGTAGCGGGCGAGTTCGACGGCCGGGTCCTCCCCGAAGAAGTCGCCGTACCGCGTGCTGTACTCGTGGGCGAGCTCCGCGAACAGCGGAGCCGCGAGCGGATCCGTCGCCGCGACGAAGACGAACGTGTCCGGCTCAGCCACGGGCGAACTCCCGTTCGGGCAGGGCCGACGCCGCCGGCGCCGCCGACGCTGCCGCAGCCGCATCCCGTCGCGCGACCTCCTCGCGCACGATCGGGATCACGTACCGACCGAAGTCGATCGTGTCGTTCACGAAGTCGTAACCGCGCGCCGAGATGATGTCGACACCGAGGTCGATGTAGTCGAGCAGCGCGGCGGCGACCGTCTCCGGGGTGCCGACGAGCGCATTCGAGTTGCCGCGCCCGCCCGAGGCCGCGGCGGGCTTCGTCCAGAGCGCACGGTCGTACCGGTCGCCCTGGTCGGCGATCTCGAGCAGCCGCTTCGACCCGGCGTTCTCCGGCGTGCGGAGCGCGGCGACCGCTGCCGGCGAGCTGGCAGCCGTGAAGGCCACACGCTGCTCGATGGAGCCGAGGATATCGTGCGCCTTCCTCCAGGCCAACTCCTCGGTGGCAGCGATGATGGGCCGGAACGCGACCTGGATCCTCGGCCTCGTGGCCCGACCGGCGGCACGCGCGCCCTCCGTGATCGTCTGGATCTGCTCGGCGGTGTTCACCAGCGGCTCCCCCCAGAGCGCGTAGATGTCGGCCTCGGCGGCACCGATGGCGTAGGCGGCATCGGATGATCCCCCGAACGACACCCCGGGCCGGGGCTGCTGCACGGGCCAGATGTCGCTCACGAAGTTCTCGAAACGGTAGTGCTCGCCGGTGAAGCTGAACGGCGAACGGTTGGTCCAGGCCTCCTTCACAATACGGATGTACTCCCCCGTTCGCGCGTACCGATCATCCTTCGACAGGAAGTCGCCCTCCGCCGCCTGGTCGGCCGTCGACCCGCCGGTGATGAAGTGCACATTCACCCGGCCGTCGCTGATCTGGTCGAGGGTCGCGAAGACCTTCGCCGCGTACGTCGGGTACGACAGGTTCGGCCGGTGCGCGAGCAGGATGTTGATCCGGTCGAGCTTCGACGCGATGAAGGCGGCGGCGGTCGCCGGATCCGGTGCGCCCGAATGGTAGGCGAACAGGATGCGGTCCCAGCCGTTGTCTTCGTGGGCGCGGGCGAACCGGAGGGTGTACTCCTTGTCGAAGCTCGACCCCGAGCGGGCGCGGGTCTCGCCGCCGTCGTTGGTTCCGGCTATTCCGAGAAATTCGATGGGCATGGTGTGACTCCTTGGAACGACTACTGGTTGGTGATGGGCAGGCCGGCGGGGTTCACTTCAGACGTCGTCACGGCTTCGTTGGTGAGATTGTAGGCCGCCAACCACTGGGCGTACTGACCGTTCTCGATCAGGTAGTTGATCGCGGCGGCGAGCGGCTCGGCGAGGCCGGAGTCCTTCTTGGTGGTGGCGGCGATCAGACCCTGGAGCGTCGAACCGGCACCCGAGTAGACCCCGGCGGTGCGGGTCGGGTTCGCGGCGGACGCGGTCTGCGAGTTCTGGTACGCGATGCCCGGGTTCGGCCCGAAATAGGTGTCGATCTGCTTCGAGTTCAGTGCCAGGTAGACCGAGTTGGTGTCCGGGAAGTACTTGATGTCGAAGTTCTTGCCCTCGGCCTGGAGCTGCGACTGCCACTCGAGGATCAGCTTCTCCTGGTTCGTGCCCGCACTGACCGAGACCGTCTTGCCGGCGAGGTCGTCGGCCTTGCCGGTGAAGGTCCAGTCGCTGGTGGCGAGCGTGGTGAAGGCGAGGTTGTCCTGGCGGTAGGAGGCGAAGTCGTACTTCTCCTTGCGCTGTTCGGTGTCGGTGATGTTCGAGAAGCCGACGTCGGTCTTCGCGGTGTCGATGCCGACGAACAGGTTGTCCCAGGTCGAGTTGTCGACGACCGGCTTCAGCCCGAAGACGGCGGCGACGAGGCGGCCGAGGTCGGGCTCGGACCCGGTCAACGTCTCCTGGTCGTCACCCGTGAAGGCGAGGGGCGGGAACCCGGCGGGCAGGGCGCCGACGCCGATCGTCAGTTCGCCGCTGTCGAGCACGCTCTTCGGCAGGGTGTTGCGGATCTCGTCGACCTGGCCGACGGTGATGGTCGTCTCTGTGCCGGCGCCGTTGGCGTGGGCCCCGACGGTGACGGTTCCGGCCGCACTGTCACCGGTGCTCGCCGAAGCGTCGCCGGAGCAGGCCGCGAGCGTTCCGATGAGGGCTGCTGCGGTGAGGACGGCGCCGAAGGTGGTCGCCAGGCGTTTCTTACGATGTGACACGGTGTTTCTCCTTGGTGTTGGTGCGCTGTGGATGGGAGTGGTGCGGGTGTTCAGAGCACTCTGCTCAGGAAGTCCTGGGTGCGCGGGTGCGCGGGGTGGTTGATCAGCTGGTCGGCAGTGCCCTCCTCGACGATGACTCCCTCGTCGACGAACACCACCCGGTCGGCGACCTCGCGGGCGAAGCCGATCTCGTGCGTCACGACGATCAGGGTGCGTCCGCTGCCGGCGAGGGTGCGGATGACCTGCAGCACCTCCCCGACGAGCTCCGGGTCAAGGGCCGACGTGGGCTCGTCGAAGAGAATCAGTTCGGGATCCAGCGCCAGTGCCCGCGCAATCGCCACGCGCTGCTGCTGTCCGCCCGAGAGCTGCACGGGGTAGTCGGCCTCCTTGCCGGCGAGCCCCACGGCGGCCAACTGCGCGCGGCCCCGCTCCCGGGCATCCTTCGCCGGCACACCCGCCGAGAGCGGCGCTTCGACGACGTTCTCGAGCGCCGTGAGATGCGGGAAGAGATTGAAGTTCTGGAAGACGAAGCCGATGCGCGAGCGTTGCGCGAGGATCTGGCGTTCGGGCAGTTCCTTCAGCCGGTCGCCTTTCACCCGCACGCCGATCAGCTCGCCGCCGACGGAGACGTACCCCTCGTCGAGCTTCTCGAGGTGGTTGATGGCGCGGAGCAGCGTCGACTTGCCCGAACCCGACGGGCCCAGGATGACCGTGACGGTGCCCGCGGCGACCGTGAGGTCGATCCCCCGGAGCACCCGGCGGTCGCCGTACGACTTGGTCGCGTTGTGGATCTCGACGACGGCGCTCATCGCACCCATCCCTTCGAGTAGTACCGTTCGATGAAGTACTGGATCCCGGAGATCACGCTCGTGAAGACCAGGTACCAGATCGTCGCGACGACGAGCAGCGGGATCACATCGGTCGGATACGTACTGCCGAGGTTCTGCACCACCCCGAACAGGTCGAGGAGGGACACGTAGAACAGCAGCGAGCTCGACTTCAGCAGCCCCACGATCTGGTTGACGTAGGCGGGCACGATCGAGCGGAGTGCCTGCGGCAGCACGATCCGGGTGAACTGGCGACGCGGGCTGATGCCGAGCGCCTTCGCGGCCTCGTGCTGGCCCTGGCCGACGGCGAGCAGCCCCGAGCGCACGACCTCGGCCGAGTAGGCGATCTCGCTGAGGCTCAGCCCGATCACGCCGAGCGCGAGGGTGCTCAACAGGTCGACCGTCGGTACGGAGAGCTGCGGCCCGAATGGCACTCCGATGCCGATCGTCGGGTACAGGTTGCCGAGGTTGAACAGGAAGATGAGCACCAGGATGAGCGGCACCGACCGGAACACCCAGATGTAGAGCCAGCTCAGCGTCGACAGCACCGGGTTCTTCGACAGCCGGCCCAGCGCCAGAACGATGCCGCCGACGAAACTGACCACCGCGGCGAGCCCCGTCGCCACCAGCGTCAGCTGGATGCCCTTCAGGATGGCCGGGTGGAAGAGCCACTTGCCGACCTTGTCCCACTCCCACGACGGATTCGTGAAGAGCGTCTGCGCGAAGTTCAGCAGCAGCACGAGCACGAGCGCGGTCGCGATCCAGCGGAGCGGGTGCCGGAGCGGCACCACCGGCCGCTCGGCGAGCCGTTTCAGGTCGACGCCGTCGGGCAGCGCCGGTCGCGGCGGCGACGCGCTGGCGGCGACCTCCCGGTCGGTCGTTGTGCTCATGGTTCTCGCCTCTTCTGTTCGTCAGGTCTGCTGGATGTGAGCTTCTGGGTGTGGACTTCTGGATGTGAACAGTAGGACGGCGATGCTCCGCTGGTCGCACCCGGCGCTACACGCGGCGTAACACACGACACACGGCGCAACATCGTTGACAACCGCGTGCTTTCCTGGCGTGCCGCACCCGGCAGACTTGGTCCATGGACACAGCACAGGTGACACGGTTCGACACGGTCGGGTTCTGGGCGGCTCGCATCGTCGCCACTCTGGGCGCGCTGGCCGTGGTCTGGGCGGCGGTGGCCACCGGCGCGATGCTCGTGCACGGGCATCCGGCCTACCTCGTGCTGCTCGTGGGGTCGTTCGTGACCTGCGCCGTGGTCGCCACCCGGGCCTGGCTGGCGCGAACGGTGCGACGGCGTCGCTTCAAGGTCGGACGCGGCATCCTGCTCGTCGTCGGGGTCGGCATCGTCGCCGGCACGGTCTGGCTGGTGCCGTCGTCTGCGGTTGAGCCTGCCCTTGCGGCGATGGACTCCAACGCCGCCGTCACGGTGAGCGAGACCCCGACCGAGATCGTCTTCACCCCGACCGGCAGCACTGCGGGCCCGACCAGCTCGACGGGCGTGTTCTTTCAGCCGGGAGCGCGAGTGGATGCCCGGGCCTACGCCGCGCTGCTCCGACCCCTCGCGGAGGCCGGCCACATCGTCGTCATCACCAAGCAGCCGCTCGGTATCGCGTTCCTCGCGACCGGAGCGTTCGCCGCAGACCGCGACGCCTTCGCCTCCGTCACGCACTGGATCGTCGGCGGGCACTCGCTCGGCGGCACCGTGGCCGCTCTGGATGCCGCGGCCCACGACACCGACACCACGGAACCGGTCGCGGGGTTGCTGCTCTATGCCTCCTATCCGGCGGGCGACAGCTCGGACCTCGTGGCGCAGGTGCTCTCGGTGTCAGGATCGCTCGACGGACTCGCGACGCCCGAGAAGATCCGGGCATCCAGAGCCGACCTGCCGACCGGAGCCACGTTTGTCGAGATCTCGGGCGGCGTGCACGCGTTCTTCGGTGACTACGGCCCGCAGGCCGGCGACGGGCAGCCGGCGATCTCGCACGATGACGCTCGCGCAGAGATCGTCGCTGCCACACTCTCGTTCGTCGATTCGGTCTCTGCGACGCCCTGAGTGTGCGATCTCACGTCGTGCTGGTGAGCACACCGCCGTCCGCCCGCAGCGCGGCACCGTTCGTCGCAGACGACCGGGGGCTCGCGAGGTAGAGCACGAGGTCGGCGATCTCGGCCGGTTCGATGAACCGCTGCAGGAGCGACGTTCGGTTGCCCGCGCTGATGGCGGCCTTCAGCTGCCCTGCGGGCATCCCCTGCGCCTCGGCGAGCCGCTCGACGACACGGCTGACCCCGTCGGAGTAGGTCGGCCCGCCCAGCACCGTGTTCACCGTCACGGCGGTGCCTGCGGTGAGCTTCGCCAGCCCGTTGCTGAGGGCGAGCTGGGCGGCCTTCGTCACGCCGTAGTGCAGCATGTCCGCCGGGACGTTCACCGCCGACTCTGTGCCGATGAAGATGATGCGGCCCGAGTTCCGGGTGAGCATCCCGCCCAGCACCTGCCGGGACAACCGCACGCCGCTCATCAGGTTGACCTCGATGTAGCGGTACCAGTCCTCATCGGAGATGCTGTCGAACGGCGCGACATCGAACAGGCCGACATTGTTCACGAGCACATCGATGTCGCCGAGGGACGCGAGGAGTCGTTCCACGTCGCCCGGGCGTTCGAGGTCGGCGGCGATCCCGGCGACCGAGGTGCCGGGGAACTCTGTGGCCAGTTCCTCCACGGTCGCCTGCACGGTGCTCTCCGTGCGCCCGTTGACGATCACCGACGCCCCCTCGCCGAGCAGGGCCCTCGCGACAGCGCGTCCGATCCCCTGCGTCGAACCGCTCACGAAGCAGCGTCTGCCGGCCAGCTGCAGATCCATTGTTCTCCCGTCATTCGCTCAGTCAAGTGCGTTTTCACTTGCTCAGTCACATGAAAGCTACCCTCTCTTACTTGCTCAGTCAAGTCAACCTCCCCTACACTCGAGGCATGGCCGACGACACAAACTCCGGATCTCTCAGCGGCGACGAATTGGAGACCTGGGCCTCCCTGGCGACCGTGCTGGAGTGGCTGCCTGCAGCCCTCGACGCGCAACTGCTGCGTGAGGCGGGGATCACGCACTTCGAGTACGGGATCCTCTTCGCGCTCGGGAACGCCCCCGACGATACCCTGCGGATGAGCGTGCTCGCGAGCTACGCGAACAGCACCCTCTCCCGGCTGTCCCGCGCCGTGCTCCGCCTGGAGGGTCGCGGCTGGGTGACGCGCCGGCCCGACCCGGCCGACGGTCGCTTCACTCTCGCGACGCTGACGGCGGATGGCCGGCGGAAGTGTCGCGAGGCGACCCCCGGCCACGTCGACACGGTCAACCGCTTGGTTCTGGACGCCCTCACAGCGACACAGCAGAAGCAGCTCCGCGCGATCAATCGCAGCATCCTCCGCGCCATCCGCGCCGACGAAGGATGGCAGCCGCCCCGGGGCGACCGCTGACCCCTCAGAGGCGGAGTCTGAGCTCCTCCACACGGGCGCGGATGTCGTCGCGCACCAGGCGCATCCGTTCCATGCCGGCGATGCCGCGTTCGGAGGGCTCGTCGGTGATCCACCGCTCGAAGCGCGTGCCGGGAACAGGCTCGACCTGCGCCTCCGCACCGAGCACAACGACGACATCGGCCCACCCCAGCATTGCGTCCGTGAGGGCTTTCGGATGCTCGTCTCCGACCCCGACGCCGACCTCCGTCAGGGACTCGACCGACTGGACGTTCAACGCCGGTCCCGGATGGGTTCCGGCCGACAGAACTTCAACGGCGTCGCCCGCCAGGTCGCGCATCAGGGCGGCGGCGAGCTGCGACTTGCCCGCATTCTTCTGGCAGACGAACACGACCCGCGGACTGCTGACGGACATCGAAGGGACCCTCTCTCGTTCTCGTTCGCAGGGGCGATGCAATATCGACCCGAGCGCAAAACTAGCAGGAGCCGAGGCCAGCGGTCACGACCAACCTTCGATGTGGTCTGGCGTTTCTTGGCGCGCTCATTCCGGTGTTTCCGTCTGGCGCGCTCAGTCTGGGGTGGCCAGTCTGGGGCGGTCAGAAGGGTGCGGGTGTGCCGAGTCCGTTGTCGAATCGGACTTCGGGTGGGGCGAGGGGTGTGGGGTCGACGGTGTATTGGTGGCCGGCGGGTGAGGTCCAGGTGATGGTGCCGTCGGGGGTTTGTTGGATGTTCCATTCGGTGTGGTGTTTGACTTTGTGGTGGCTGCTGCAGAGGGGGCTGAGGTTGCGAAGGTCTGTGGTGCCTTGGTTGTTCCAGGGGATGGTGTGGTCGAGGTCCGCGGTCGCTGATGTTTCGGGGCAGTGGGGGAAGGTGCAGTGGGTGTGGGTGAGGCGGATGAGTTCGTCGAGGTCAGCGGGGGGTTTGTATTTCTGTCGTCCGTAGCCGAGGGCGCAGCCGGTGGCGGGGTCGGTGAGCACGCGGGTGAAGCTGGGTGCGTTGCGGGTGAGGTGGAGGGCGGTGAGCTGGTCGATGGGTCCGTAGCCTTCGAGGTTCGCCCACCCGTGCCCGCCGGTCAGGTCGCCGGGGGTATCGGTGCTGGTGGGGTCAATGCCGGTGGGGTCAGTGCTGGTGGCCCGACTGCCGGCCTTGGTGCTGGTGCTGGTGCTGGTGCTGCTGGGGCTGGTGGTGCTGCTCGCCCGGGGGCTGGTGTGGGTGTCGGTGGGTGGGTTGTGGTGGAGGAGGGTGAGGGCGGGGACGGTGACGTGGATGCGGGCGCGGATGCCGGGGGTGGTGCCGGGGGTGGTGGGTTCGGCGTTGAGGAGGAGGTCGGTGAGGGTGTCGACGCGGAGGTGGGTGAGGGATCTCGGGTCGCCGGATTGTTTGGTGGAGCGGGCGAGGTCGGTGGCGCGGTTGTGGATCGCGACGGCTTCGACGGCGGGGATGTAGAGGGTGAGGTAGGCCATGCCGTCGGTGGCGGGGTCAAGGTCCAGGCGTCGCCGGTTGGCGGCGTCGAGGTGGCGTTGCACGGCGGTCGTGGGTTGCGCGGTTTCGGTGGCGGCCCTTGCGAGCGTGTCGAGGCGTTGCACGGTGACTGTCCGGGCGTGCGGGAGCAGGGCGTGTTCGTACGCCGGGAACGAGGCGACAGGCAACGTGTGGCTGTGGTGCACGATCTTCTCGGCGTGCCGGTACGAGATCGCACCGGACTGGAGGGCTGCCCGGGTGGCGGTGAACGGGCCGGCCAACCCTTCGCTGGTGTGCAGGAGGCGTCGGGTGTCGTTCTCTGACAGGTGCAGGGCGACGGCGAGTTCGGTGATGATCTGCCGTTCCACGACCATCTCGGAGGACCATTGCGGGCCGCCGGTGAACGAATCGACCGTATGCAGCGCGGTCCCCGCTTGGCGGGCCTCCTCGATCAGGTCGGCGAGGTGGGCGTGGGCGGCAGCGACGGCTTTGTGCTGCGCGATGACAGCGGACACCGCGGCCGCGAAACGTTCACGCTTCGACGGAACCGGTACCACCAACGAGGCGGGCGCGGTCGGCGTTGGTGCCGCCGCTTCCGGCCGATCGATGGTGAGGGATTCTCGCGTCATGGGTCAAGCCAACCACGATCCACCGACGACCGCAGCCGAAAACCAGAACTGGTGGAGAACTCGCGAAACACGCCACCTGTGGAGGAGAAGATGCCGCGGCCGAGATGGTGCGGCGGCGGCGCGGGGAGGTGGCAGGTGGCGGCGAGGGCGGCTTGCGGCAGCGAAGGCGGCATGCGGCAGCGAAGGCGGCATGCGGCAGCGAAGGCGGCATGCGGCAGCGAAGGCGGCATGCGGCAGCGAAGGCGGCATGCGGCAGCGAAGGCGGCATCGGTAGCGAAGGCGGCGGGCGGCGAGAGGCGGCGCACGCCAGGCAGGCCACCGCGCCGCACCGCCCAGCAGGAACCCTGCACGACCGCACCCCGCGCCGGCGTTAGAGTTGCGCCTGTGTGGACCTGGTTCGAGACGCGCCCCCGGCTGGCGGATGCAGCGATCGCCGCCGCGGCGTTCGTGCTGCTTGGCGCGGCCGATTTCGTGCGGGACGGAGCGGGCGGCACACTCATCGACATCGTGTTGGCGCTCTCGCTCGCTTTCTGGCGGCGACTACCCGGCCTCGGCCTTGCGATCGCCTGGGTCGGAGCCCTCGTGCAGGTCGCCACGGTCGACGGGCTGCTCGTCGGTGACATCCTGATCCTCGCCGCGGTGTTCGCGACAGGGCTCGCAGAGAGCCGCGCCGTGCGCTGGGCGGGGCTCGCCTCGAGCGTGGTGGGCGGCGGCATCGCCGGCGCCCGCCTCATCCTGTTCGCGCCGGCGACCGGGGACGGCGCGCTGGTACCCGTCGATCCGTTCTACCGTGGCGTCTACTTCGGGGTGGTCAGCGGAGTGGTCGCCGCTGCTCTGTCCCTGTTCTGGGCGCTCGGCGTGCTGGTGCGGAACCGCCGGGCCGCGGTCATCCTGCGGAGCGAACGCGACCGGGACCGCATCGTGGCCGAGGCCCGCCTCACGCAGGAACGCGAGCGGGCGCTGCTCAGCCGCGAGATGCACGACCTCGTCGGGCATGCGCTGGCTGTGGTCATCGCGCAGTCCGACGGGGCACGCTACGCGAAGGCGACCGACCCCGCCGCCGAGACGACCGCCCTCGAGACGATCAACCGCACGGCCCGCTCCGCGCTCGACGATGTGCGCGAACTGCTGAGCGTACTGCGGGAGCCGGGCGACGGCAGCGCCAGCGGCAGCGGCAGCACAGTCGACCTCGACCTCCTCGTGCGCTCGGTGCGCGAGGCGGGCCTCGACGTGGTCGTCTCCGAGACGGGCATCCGGATGCCGCTGACCGCCGCCCACGACCTGGCGATGTTCCGCGTGCTGCAGGAATCGCTGACCAACGCCATCCGCCACGGCGGACGAGGCACCTCGGCAATCGTCAGCGTCGACTGGGGCACCGACGACGTGCGCTTCGGGGTCACGACGGTCGAAACCGGCGACCGGGTTCAGGATGCCCGGGTTCCGGACGTCCGAGTACAGGATGTCTGGGTACCGGATGCCCGGGCGGGAGCCGCACCCGGCCAGGGGCTGATCGGCATGCGGGAGCGGATGCGGCTGCTGAACGGCAGCGTCGAGACAGGCCCGCGCACCGACGGCTCCTCCGGCTTCCGGGTCGCGGCGCGTCTCCCGTACCGGGCACCGGAGGTGCAACGATGAGCGCAGGAATGAGCGCAGGAACAGGCGCAGGAACGAACGCGGAAGCGAGCCGGAGGATCCGTGTCGGGCTCGCCGACGACCAGCCGCTCTTCCGGTCGGGCATCGCCATGATCGTGAACTCGCAGCCCGACCTCTGTGTCGAATGGGAGGCCGCCGACGGCCTCGAAGCGGTCGACCTGATCGCGAGCCATCCGGTCGACGTCGTACTGATGGACCTCGAGATGCCGAGGCTCGGCGGCATCGAGGCGATCAGCCGCGCAATCGGCAGCGCGAACAGCAGCACAGCACCGCCCCGGTTCATCGTGCTGACGACGTTTGACCTCGACGACAAGACGTTCCGGGCGATCGAGGCCGGTGCCAGCGGGTTCCTGCTGAAGTCGACGGATCCCGAGTTCCTGCTCGCCGCGATCCGCACGGTGAACGCGGGGAACGCCGTCATCGCCCCGAGCGCGACCGCCGGCCTGATCCGGCGTTTCGCGGCCCCCCGCGACGAGAGCTCCCGAAGCTCCCTCGACGCCCTGACCCCCCGGGAGCACGACCTCTTCGATCTGGTGGCCACAGGTCTCAGCAACGCGGAGATCGCCCGGAAGCTGCAGCTCAGCGATGCGACCGTCAAGACGCACGTCAGCCGGATCCTCACGAAGCTCGAGCTCCGCGACCGAGTGCAGCTGGTGATCTTCGCCTACCGGAACGGCCTCATCGACCGCGAGTGAGTGAAGTGGAGACATCCAGACGCCCGACTCGCTCGTCATCACAGCGATGTAGTCGAAGATCGCCAGCTGTGCTGACGCGCATCCAGAGCCGTGTTCCTAGCGTGGGGAGTACCCACGAACAGGAGCCTCCCGATGAGCGAACCCACCCCGACGGTCGCGGCCCGCGCCACAGGCGTCAGCAAGGTCTACGGCTCCGGCGACAGCGCCACCACCGCCCTCGATGCGATCGACCTCGAGATCGCCGCCGGCTCCCTCACCGCGATCATGGGCCCGAGCGGATCGGGTAAGTCGACGCTGATGCACGTCTTCGCGGGGCTCGACTCCGCCACCCGGGGCCGCGTCACGATCGGCGAGACCGACATCACCCACCTCGATGACACCGCACTCACACTGCTCCGCCGCCGGAGCCTCGGCTTCGTGTTCCAGGCGTTCAATCTCGTGCCGACCCTCTCCGTGCTCGGCAACGTCACCCTCCCGTTCGAACTCGACGGCCGGCGGCCCGATGCCGCGGAGCTGGCCTGGATCCGGGAGTTGCTCGGCCGGCTCGGAATCGGGATGCTCGAGACCCGCCGACCCCACGAGCTCTCCGGCGGGCAGCAGCAGCGCGTCGCGATCGCGCGGGCCATCGCGATGCGCCCCCAGCTGGTCTTCGCCGACGAACCGACCGGAAACCTCGACTCCCGTTCCAGCCGCGAGGTGCTCGGGCTGCTGCGGGACCTGACCCGCGAGTACCGGCAGACCGTGGTGCTGGTGACGCACGATCCGGTCGCTGCGTCGCACGCCGACCGCGTGGTCTTCATCGCCGACGGCCGGGTCGCCCGCGACGTGGGAGCGAGTTCGCCGAAGGAGCTCTCCGACATCATCCTGAGCCTCGAGGTGGCCGCGTGATCGCCCTCGCCGTCCGGGAGCTCCGGCACGGCGGCCGCCAGCACACCTCCAGCCTGCTCGTCGCGATCATCACCGCCGTCTTCGCGACGATGATGATCGAGATCGACCAGGTGCTCCGCGTGCAGTCGATCGGCGGGCAGTTCATCAAGCACGGCTACGTCGTCGCGCTGCTCGACGTGCTCGACCTGCTCTTCTTCTTCATCGCGGTGTTCGTCGCGTGCATCGTCACCGCCAACACGTTCGGCATCATCATGGCCGGGCGGGCGAAGCACATCGCGCTGCTGCGCCTGCTCGGCGCTTCGGCCAGGACCCTCCGCGGCGCCATCGCGATCGAGGGCGCCGTCGTCGGCCTGGTCGGCGGGGTCGTCGGTCTCGTCATCGGTCTCGTGGTCACGCAGCTCGCCTACGGGGCGCTCGTCTCCTCGGGCACATTCGTGGACGTTCCGATCGACACCCTCACCCCGCTGCTCGTCGCGCCCGTGCTCGTCGGTCTGCTGAGTACGACGGGCGCTGCGTGGTACGGATCCCGCCGCATCCTGACCGTCTCGCCTATTGAGGCGACGGGCACCAGCCAGGAGCCACCCGCCCAGAGCGTCTCGGAGATGCCGAGGCGAGTCCGCACCCTGGTCATCGTGCTGTTCGCCGGCGGGATCGTGATGCTCGTCGGTGGGGTGGCGATCGGCCTGAAGTCGCCGCTCGGCCTCCTGCTCGCCGCTCCCGGCGGGGCTGTGAGCTTTGCGGGCTTCGTGCTCGGCTCCGGCTTCTTCATCCCCGCCCTGCTGAAGGCGGCCGGACGCCTGACGGGCCGGTCGACGCCGAGTGTCCTCGCGAGCGCCAATGCGCTGCGGTACCCGGCCCGGTCGTCCCGCTCGACCATCGGCCTCGTGATCGGCGTCACCCTGGTGACGATGTTCACCGTCGCCGGACAGTCGTTCCTCGCCCTGTCGGCACCGATCGCCGCGAATGCGGAAGCTGCCGACGCAGAAGGCGACCAGGCGTTCCTCCGGCTCACCATGGGCATCCTCGCGGTGCTGATCGGCTTCTCGCTGGTGATCGCGGCGATCGGGCTCGTGAACTCGCTCTCGCTCAGCGTGATCCAGCGCCGCCGCGAGATCGGCCTGCTGCGCGCCCTCGGATTCACAAAACGGCAGGTTCGCACGATGATCCTCCTGGAGAGCATCCAGCTCACCGTGGTGGGCGGAGCCACGGGGCTCGTGCTCGGCATCTTCTACGGCTGGGCCGGGGTGCTCAGCGCCATCGCGAGCGACCACCACATCGGCGGATTCTTCGCGCCGACGATCCCGCCGTGGATCGTCATCAGCATCGTCACCGGGGCGGTCGTGCTCGCGATCGTCTCGTCTGCGGTGCCGGCACGCTCCGCCGTGCGTGTCTCCCCGGTCCGGGCGCTGGCGATCGACTGAACGGCGCGGCAGCGCCCTCGACTGAACGGCGCGGCAGCGCCCTCTGGCCTTCGAAGCAGACCACGGATAGTATCGATATACGAACTTCTGTTCGACAGTCGAACACATCTGATCCGCCAAGGGAGTGCGATGATCTCGAAGACCCGCAGCAGCGCCGCTGACGCGTTGGCCGACATCCCCGATGGGGCGACGATCATGATCGGCGGGTTCGGGCTGGCCGGTCAACCCGTGCAGTTGATCGACGCCCTCCTCGACCAGGGCGCCACCGACCTCACGATCGTGAGCAACAATGCCGGCAACGGTGAGACCGGCCTTGCCGCGCTGCTGGGCGCAGGGAGGGTGAAGAAGATCGTCTGCTCCTTTCCCCGGCAGGTCGACTCGCAGATCTTCGATGCGCTCTACCGTGCCGGCCAGATCGAACTCGAGCTGGTCCCCCAGGGCAACCTGGCCGAGCGGATCCGCGCCGCCGGTGCCGGGATCGGCGCGTTCTTCACCCCGACCGGGTTCGGCACCACCCTGGCCGAAGGTAAGGAGACACGCACGATCGGCGGCCGCGACTACGTGCTCGAGTTCCCGATCGTCGCCGACTACGCCCTGATCAGCGCCTACCGCGCCGACCGCCTCGGCAACCTCACCTACCGCAAGACCTCCCGCAACTTCGGGCCGATCATGGCCAGCGCCGCGACGGTCACGGTGGCGCAGGTCGACCGGATCGTGCCGCTCGGCGACCTCGACCCCGAGTCCGTCGTGACGCCCGGCATCTTCGTCGACGCCGTCGTGGAGACCGGCGACCGCTTCGAGAGAGAGGAATGGGCCGATGTCCGATAGTCCAGAGCAGCAGGGCGACTCCTGGACCCGGGCCCAGATCGCCGAACGGCTCGCCGCCGACATCCCCGACGGGGCCTACATGAACCTCGGCATCGGGCTCCCCACGCTGGTGTCGAACTATCTGCCGAGAGACCGGGAGATCATCCTGCACACCGAGAACGGGATGCTCGGCATGGGCCCCGAGGCTGTGGCCGGCCAGATCGACCCCGACCTCATCAATGCGGGGAAGATCCCGGTGACCGAACTGCCCGGCGCCTCGTACTTCCACCACGGCGACTCGTTCGGCATGATGCGCGGCGGGCACCTCGACCTCTGCGTGCTCGGTGCGTTCCAGGTCTCGGCGAACGGTGACCTCGCCAATTGGAGCACCGGTGCGCCCGACGCGATCCCGGCGGTCGGCGGAGCGATGGACCTCGCCATCGGCGCGAAGAGCGTCTACGTGATGATGGAGCTCGCGTCGAAGAAGGGCGTCTCCAAGCTCGTCGAGGCCTGCACCTACCCCGTCACCGGCATCGGCTGCGTCGACCGCCTCTACACCGACCGGGCCATCTTCGAGCTCGGCCCGGAAGGGGCGACCGTGATCGAGCTGGTCGGGAGCACCACGATCGACGAACTCCGCGAACTGACGGGTCTCACCCTGGGCTTGAGGCTGGACACACTGGAAGAGAGCATCGCATGACGAGCAGCTTCATCTACGACGGCATCCGCACGCCCATCGGCCGGTTCGGCAAGTCCCTCGCCGGTGTGCGACCGGATGATCTGGCCGCCCATGTCGTCAAGACCCTCGTCGCGCGGCAGAGCGACCTCGACCCCGCGCGCATCGACGACGTCATCTTCGGCGACGCGAACGCCGCGGGCGAGGACAACCGCGACGTGGCGCGCATGGCGAGCCTGCTCGCGGGGCTCCCCACCTCCGTTCCCGGTGTCACCGTGAACCGGCTCTGCGGATCGGGACTCGAGTCGGCCATCCAGGCCTCCCGCGCCGTCGAGGCCGGCGACGCCGACCTGGTGCTCGCGGGCGGCGTCGAGTCGATGAGCCGTGCACCGTGGGTGCTGCTGAAGCCCGACCGCGCCTACCCGGCCGGATCCGAGACGCTCCACTCGACCACGCTCGGCTGGCGGATGGTCAACCCGAACATGCCCGCAGAGTGGACGGTGCCCCTCGGGGAGACCGCCGAGATCCTCGCCGACCGCTACAGCATCAGCCGCGAGCAGCAGGACGCGTTCGCTGTGCGGAGCCACCAGCGTGCGGCCGCTGCGTGGGACGCCGGGGTGTACGACGACGAGGTGGTCGGGGTACCGGGCACCACGCTCAGCCGCGACGAGAGCATCCGCGCCGACTCCTCGCTGGAGTCGCTGGCGGGCCTGAAGCCGGCGTTCCGCAGCGCGGGCACGGTCACGGCGGGCAACTCCTCTCCCCTGAACGACGGGGCGGCGGCGATGTTCATCGGCGCCGAAGGTGTGCTCGACCGCGAGCCGCTCGCGCGCATCGTGTCCCGCGCGGTGGCCGGCAACGATCCGAACATCTTCGGCATCGCCCCCGTCGAAGCGGCGAACCGGGCCCTCGCCCGCGCCGGCAAGACGTGGGCCGACGTGGATGTGGTCGAGCTGAACGAGGCGTTCGCCGCCCAGTCGCTGGCCTGCCTCGCGCTCTGGCCCGAGCTCGACCCCGAGATCGTCAACGTCGACGGGGGTGCGATCGCGATCGGGCATCCGCTCGGTGCCTCCGGGGCGCGCATCCTGCTGCACCTGGCGCGCGCGCTCGAACGGCGCGGCGGCGGGGTCGGGGTCGCGGCGATCTGCATCGGGGTCGGCCAGGGCCTCGCCGTGGTGCTCGAACGCTGAGCGGCACGCCAATACCATGAACACATGACGCCCGAGCAGCGCCCTGTGCCTTCAGAACACCCCGGGCATCCGGAGCCCAGCGACCAGTATGTGCAGTCGCTGGTGCGCGGGCTGAGCGTGATCCGGGTCTTCGACGCCGAGCATCCGCAGCTCACGCTCAGCGAGATCGCCGCGCTCACCGCCCTGACACGGGCGACGGCGCGCCGGTTCCTGCTGACGCTGGTCGAGGTCGGCTACGTGCAGACCGACGGGCGCCTCTTCTCCCTCACACCCCGCGTTCTCGACCTGGGTTTCAGCTACCTCTCCGCCCTGGGGCTGCCCGACATCGCGCAGCCCCAGCTCGAAGACCTCTCCCGCACCACCGGCGAGTCGAGCTCAGCCTCCGTGCTCGACGGCACCGAGATCGTCTACGTCGCCCGTGCGGCCGTGCGGCGCATCATGAGCGTCTCGATCAGCGTCGGCACCCGCTTCCCCGCCCACACCACCTCGATGGGACGGGTGCTGCTTGCTGCGCTGGCCCCGGATGACCTGGCCGCCCGCCTCGACCGTGCCGTGTTCGACGCCCGCACCCCGCGCACCCTGCACACCCGCGCCGACATCGAGGCGGAACTCGGTCGCGTCAGAACCCAGGGCTTCGCCCTCGTCGACCAGGAACTCGAGCTCGGCCTCCGCTCGATCGCCGTGCCTGTCATCGCCCGCGGCGACACCGTGGCTGCCGTCAACGTCTCCGTCTCGGCGGGAACCTTCACGGTGCCCGACATGATCGACGGACTCCTGCCGCCGCTCCAGCGCGCGGCCGCCCTCATCGCGGCCAACGTCGCCGCGAGCCGCACCCGCTGACGCGCTCGCCACGCGCCGCTGCCTCCCGCCGCCGCGCGACGGCCATCGAGACACCGAAAGTTGTCGGTATCCCGCCGTTTTACCGACAAGTTTCGGGGTTTCGATCGCGGAGCCGGGGCCGGGGCCGGGCGGCGGGCGGGGGGGCGAGGGCTGGGGGCGGGGGGGGGCGGGGGACGGGTCAGGGCTCGAAGAGGCGCGCTCCGAGGTCGGGGTCCGGCATGTCGGGGTCGAAGGGGTGCAGCGGGCGTTCGATGCGGCGGTGGCCGAGCCGCAGGATGTCCTGGTCGACTCCGCCCGGCGTCAGCGCGAGCATCCAGCCGCGGGCCAGGTCGAACAGCTCCGGTTCGAGGTAGCCGATCTTCACGATCACGATGTCGGCTGCCCGCGGATCGAGCCCCAGGTCGGTGAAGTCGTGCTCGTGGTGGTACGGCTTCCGATGTTCGGTGACGATCGCGAAGACACTTCCGGTGCGGATCACCACCTCCACCAGCGCATCGCTGTCACCGTGGTGGATGCTGTACACCACCCCGCTCAGAGTGACAGGCCCGGCGTGCCGGTCGTCGACCTCCGCGCCCACCGTCACCGTCACCGGGGCACCGACGCCGGCCGCGACCGCCGCCGCGACCCCGGAGGCGGACGGGACCGACGCGTAGATCACCACCGGCCCGTCCTCCGCCCGGAACTCCGGCCGCGCAAGCAACTCCCGGAGCCCCCAGGTCACGTCGCCCGCGCCTCCCGCCGTGGGGTTGTCGCCGGAGTCGCTGATGAAGAAGGGCCGGTCAGGGCTCAGCAACGCAGCATCCAGCGCCTCGGAGTAGCTGCCGGTCGGGGCGACGAAGTCGAACGCGGCGCGGGCGGTCCAGAAAGCGCAGGCGAGGTGTTCGGCGGCCAAAGCGACGGCCTCGCGGTCGTGGCCCGTGACGACCACCGCAGCACGGTTCCGCGGTTCGTCGGCCCACGCGTAGCCGACCCAGAGGGCGGCGTCGAGGATGCCCGGCAGAACCTCGGCTGCGGCCACCTGCTCGTAGAGCCCCTTCGCGGGCTCCAGCCGGGTGGAGGTCTTCTCGCCGGGCAGCAGCACAGGAATGGGGATCCACGCCTTCACCGGCTTCGGCCCGCCGCCCACGAGCAGCTCGACGAGGTTCCGCACGGCCCGCTCCTTCGTGAGGGCTGTGTCCTCGTGCGGCGCGGTGCGGTCGGTGGTGATCAGGTCGGTCAGCTCGACGAGCCGGGCGGAGACGTTGCCGTGCAGGTCCATCGAGGTCGAGACCGCGGCGTCGGTGCCGATGACCTCGCGGATGCGCCCCAACAGCACGGCCTCGGGATCGTCGACGCCCTCGACGCTCATCGCCCCGTGGATGTCGAAGTAGAGCCCGTCGAGCGCCGGCATCGCCCGCAGCCGGTCGATGATCTCGTCGGCCAGTTCGGCGAAGGTGGCCGCGGTCAGGATGCCGCCCGGCAACGCCTTGCCGGTCAGCGCCGGGAGCCAGTCGGCGGCCTCCCGGAGCGGCTCCCCCGGGGCCAGGAACGGGTAGCCGCCGAACACCTCGGCGCCTCGCCGCGGATGGAAGGCCGCGGCATCCGTTCGGGCCGGCGAGAACGCGCTCGACTCGATGGCGAGGCCGGCGATGGCGATGGTCGGGTACGGTTTCGGGCTCGTCACGCTCAGATCCCCTGCCAGTCCGGCTTGTTCGTGTACACGTAGTCGTAGAAGGCCCGGTCGGCGAGGTGCGCGGCGGCCACTTCATCCACGATCACCGTACAGTGCGGGTGCAGATGGATGGCCGTGGCCGGCACCCTCGCCGTGAGGGGGCCTTCGAGGGCCAGCGCCACAGCCTCGGCCTTGGCCTCGCCGAACGCGAGCAGAACGAGGTGCCGCGCCTCGAGGATCGTGCCGAGCCCCTGGGTGAGGGCGTGCAGCGGCACATCGTCGACCGAGGGGAAGAAGCGCGCGTTGTCCTGTCGGGTCTGCGGGGTGAGCGTCTTCACTCGGGTGCGGGAGGCGAACGACGAACCGGGCTCGTTGAAGCCGATGTGACCGTCGCTGCCGATTCCGAGCAGTTGCAGGTCGATGCCGCCGGAGGCCCGGATGGCCGCGTCGTAGTCGAGGGCCGCCCGTTCGAGATCGTCGGCCTGGCCGTCGGGCACCTGCACGAGGTCAGGGTCGAGCCCGAGAGGCACGGTCACCTGGTGGTGGATGATGCTGTGGTAACTCTCGGCATGATCACGGTCGATGCCGACGTACTCGTCGAGCGCGAAGGCCCGCACCCGCGACACGTCGACCCCGGCGAGACGGTGCTGGAGGTCGTCGTAGACGGGCAGGGGGGTCGAACCGGTCGCGACCCCGAGCACGGCGTCGGGGCGGCGTGCGATCAGGTCTGCGATGGCCGCACCTGCCAGGCGTCCGGCGTCGGCGGGAGTCGGAACGACGATGATCTCTGCCATGGGTCAGGCCTCCAGAGCGGGTTCGGCGGCGGGCGCGGGCAGAGCGGATGCCCGGGGGTCGGCTGGATCCGCGAGCAGGTCATCGAGCATCCACCCGTCGGAGGCATGCGGCCGCCCGGCGATGCGGAAGGCGAGCACGGAGGCGCCGATCCTGCTCCCGGAGGTGCCGAGCACCGAGGTCTCGACGGGCGGTGCAGTACGCCAGGTGAGGGAGGCGGCGAGCTGTTCGCGCACCGGGCCGAGCAGGGTGTCGCCGGCGCGCGAGACACCGCCGGTCAGCACGATGACGGCGGGGTCGAGCAGCATCGTCACCGTCGCGAGGCCCAGGGTGAGCGCTTCGACCCCGTCGTTCCAGACGGCTGCGGCCACCGGGTCGGTCGCGAGACGGGCGACGATGTCGGCGGCGGAGAGCGGCTCCGTGCCGCCCTCGGCGACATAGCGCCTGGCGAGTCCCGCGCCCGACATGTAGACCTCCAGGCACCCCCGCTGGCCGCAGGTGCAGCTCTCGCCGTGCGGCAGGGCCGGGATGTGGCCGAGCTCCCCCGCAGAGGTCAGGTGGCCGGTGACCTCGGTGTCGGAGCTGAGGATCGCCGCGGCGACACCCGTTCCGATGGCGACCAGCACCGAGTTCGAGACGCCGGCGGCCGCGCCGAAGAGCGCCTCCGCGAGACCGGCGGCGCGCACATCGTGCCCGATGGCCACCGGAACCCCGAGGTCGCCCGCAAGGAGGGCGCCGAGCGGCACGTCGGTCCAGCCGAGGGTGGAGGCGTAGCGCACCACTCCGGTCGCCGGCTCGATGATGCCGGGGGTGACCACACCGGCGCCGATGATGTTCCAGCCGTCGTCTGCGGCGTGACTGTTCAGCAGTCGGAGCAGGTGGCGCACACGCTCGAGCGACTCGGCGCCGTTGCTGCCGGTGCCGTCTGTTCCGGCGTCGACGGACTCGGCAAGAACCACGCGGCCGCGGCCGTCGACGACGGCGCCCTTGAGAGTTGTGCCGCCGATGTCGAGAGCGAGCACGGCGTCGCGCGGCGCGGCTGGGTCGCTCGACGTGGCTGGGTCGACCGTCGGACGTTCGGCGACGGCCTCGAGCATCCGCTGGATGACGGCAGGGTCGGTGCGGAGCGTTCCGTCGCCGCGGGGCGAGGGGGTCTGCGCCCTCAGGTGCACCTCGGTCGCGCCCGTCGCGGAGAGCAGCGCCCCGACGTTGCCGGGACGCACACCGCCGCCCACGAGCATCCGGGGCCCGGGGGAAGCGAGCGAGCGAGCCACCAGCCCGGCGAGAGCGGCCGAACCCCGCTCGGCGGTCACTTCGCCGCCGGAGCTCAGGATGCCCGCCACACCGAGCCCGGCCAGCAGTTCATAGCTCGCTGCCAGGTCGGGTGTCGCGTCGAACGCCTTGTGGAAGGTGACAGGGAGGTCGCCGGCCGCCTCGATGAGGCGCTGGAGGGCTGCGACATCCACCGTGCCCTCAGCGGTGAGGGCGCCGAGCACGACGCCGACACGTCCCTCCGCTCCGTCGGCGACCGCGCGGATCTCGGCCAGGTCGCGGCCCATCACGTGGAACTCGGCCTCGGAGTAGACGAAGTCACCGCCGCGCGGCCGCACCATCACCTGCACGCCGATGCGTGTGGTCGCCTCGACCACGGAACGCAGCAGACCGATGCTCGGCGTGGTCCCGCCCTCGAGCAGGTCGGCGCAGAGCTCGACGCGCTGGGCGCCCGCCCGTTCGGCCACCACTGCGCCGTCGAGATCGTCGATGCAGATCTCCACGACGACCGCGGGGGCGCTGTCAGTTGGGTGAATGATGGTGCTACTCCTTGGGGTTGCCGGCGGGGGTGTTGCCGACTGGGGTGTTGTCGGCACGCGTGTCGGTCACGGGCACGCCGACGATCGGCGCGGCTCCGTTCGACGGCTCGGCAAGGCTGCGCTTGCCGGGTCGGCGGCGCAACTGCGAGGCGAGCGTCGAGAGGGCGCCGTTGAAGACGAGGTAGATGAGCGTCACGACGACGAACGTCGGGATGAGGAAGTGGTTGTACGCCGCCAGCACCTGCCCGCGGTAGAGCAGCTCGGTGAAGGCGACGATGTAGCCGAGCGAGGTGTCCTTCACGAGGCTGACGAGCTGCGTCACGAGCGACGGGGTCACGAACCGCAGCGCCTGCGGCAGCACGACGAGCCGCATGGCCTGTCCGCGGGAGAGCCCGAGGCTCACCGCCGCCTCCGACTGGCCGGCGGGCAGCCCCAGGATGCCCGCCCGGATGATCTCGGCGAAGGCCGCCGCATTGGCGATGGTCAGGGGGATGACCAGCTTCCAGAGCAGCGGGAAGTTCAGGCCGAGCTGCGGCAGCCCGAACAGCATCAGGTAGATGAGCAGCAGCACCGGGATCGTGCGGGCGATCTCGATGTAGGCCACCGACACCCCGTGGATGACCGGATTCCGGCTCAGCCGGCCGAGCGCCAGCAGAAGGCCGAACGCCCCTCCCAGCACGGCGACGAGGGCGGCGGCCTGGATCGTGCCCCAGAGCCCGACCAGGAGGTACTGCCAGATGCCGGCGCTGAGGAACGGCGTCCAGCGGTCAGCGTCGAGCTGGCCCTTCGAGGCGAACTGGAGGAGGGCGAGCACGATGACGGCGACGACCACCACGACAGCGACGACCGACCACAGCCGGATCGCCCGCCGGGTGCGGGGGCCGGGCTCGTCGTAGAGGGAGACGGGAGCTTCGTGCGTGGAGGTGCTCATCGCTTGATCGCCACTCTCTTCTCGATTCGACCGGCTGCGAGCCCGATGACCAGCGCCAGAGCCATGTAGATCAGGCCGGCCACGGTGAAGATCAGGATCGGCTGCGCCTCGACGAGGTTCAGCTTGTTCGCCTCCGAGGTCAGTTCGACCACCCCGACCGCTGCGGCCAGTGCCGTGTTCATGGTCAGCGCGATCATCACATTGCCGATCGGCTGCACCGCCGCCCGCAGCGCCTGGGGCACCACGACCAGCCGGAGCGACTGCACCAGGGTGAAGCCGAGTGCCCTGCTGGCCTCGATCTGGCCGGTGCCGACGGTGTTCACACCGCTCCGGATCGCCTCGGCCACGTACGCGGCCTCGTAGAGCGCCAGCACGATGATCGCCGTGGGGGTGAGCGGCAGCAGCAGGCCCGCGTCGGGCAGGGCGAAGACCGCCAGGATGAGCAGCACCAGCAGAGGAACGTTGACGAAGAACTGCACGTACGCGAAGGCGAGCCCGCGGAGCACTGGGATGGGGCTGATGCGCGCCGCCGTCACGACCGTTCCGAGAACGATCGCGGCGACACCGGCGATCACCGCCATCATCACGGTGGTGCCGAGCGCTTCGAGCAACGGCCCGGCGCTGTCGGCGAAGATGTTCATCGTGTTCCTCTGCTGGTGGAGCTCATGCGGTGGTCAGGCGGTCACGCCGCTCAGGAGCCGGGAACCGACCCGATGGCGGGCGGCGTGGGCGTCGACGACTCGACGGCCGAGCCGAGCGTCGCGTCCCAGACCTTCGCCCAGTCGCCGTTCGCCTCGATCTTCGTGAGCCAGTCGTTGATGAACGACTTGAACGCGGCGTCCCCGTCCTTCAGGCCGATGCCGTACGACTCGGTCGTGAACGGCTGTCCGACGACCTTGATCGCCGAGTTCGACGCCGCGTCGCTCGCGAGCAGCGTGAAGTCCTGCACGTAGGCGTCACCGCGGCCCTGGGTCAGAGCCTGCACGGCCTCGGGGTCGGTGCCGAAGCTGACGATCTCCGCCGTCGGCTGCTTCTCGGGAACAGCGGTCACGGCCGGCGTGTTCGCGCCGACGATGACCTTCTTGCCGCCGAGGTCGTCGATGCCCTGGATGTCGGTGTTGTCGCTCTTCACCGCGACAGCCAGCCCCGACTGGAGGTAGGGGCCCGCGAAGTCGACCTGCTCGTCGCGCTGGGTGGTGATCGTGTAGGTGTTGAAGACGACGTCGACAGTACCGTTCTGGAGCAGCGCCTCGCGGGTCTCCGAGGCCGGCGGGATGATCTCCACGTTCGGCTCGCCGAGGATGTAGATCGCGAGCAGCTTGGCGAGATCCGCGTCGAAACCTTCGACGTCGTCGGGGCTCGACGGGTTCTGCTGCGAGAGCAGCGGGGCATCGAGCGCCTCCGCGACGACCAGCTTGCCGCGGGCCTTGATCTTCGCCATCGTCGAGTCGGGCAGGAGCGCGGCGGCATCCGCGACAACGGCGTTGTCGTACACCGAGGCCAGGGCGTCCGTCGACGCTGACGAGCTCGGAGCGGCGCCCGGCACGGCCGAGCTGTCCGACGAGCATCCGCTGAACGCGAGAGCCGCGGTGACGGTGATGGCGAGCAGGGGGATGCCCCTCTGGAGGGTCTTACGAGTGCTGGGCACGGGTGGTACCTTTCTGTTCTTCCGGGTGCGGTGGGGTGGTGCAGGAGGGTTCGAAATCAGTGCGGCAGGATCTTCGAGAGGAACGCCTGGGCGCGCGGGCTCGACGCGTGGTCGAAGAAGTTCGCGGGGGTGTCCTCTTCGACGATGCGCCCGTCGTCCATGAAGATGACGCGGTCGGCGGCCCGCCGGGCGAACCCCATCTCGTGCGTGACGACCACCATGGTCATCCCGTCGCCGGCCAGCGACGTCATCACGTCGAGCACTTCGCTCACCATCTCGGGGTCGAGGGCGCTGGTGGGTTCGTCGAACAGCATCACTTTCGGCTTCATCGCGAGGGCGCGGGCGATGGCCGCCCGCTGCTGCTGGCCGCCCGAGAGCTGGGCCGGAAAGCGGTCGGCCTTGTCGGCGATGCCCACCCGGTCGAGCAGCGCGAGGCCCTCGGCGCGGGCCTCCTTGCGAGAGCGGCCGAGCACCTTGATCGGGGCAAGGGTCACGTTGTCGAGGATCGTGCGGTGCGCGAAGAGGTTGAACGACTGGAAGACCATGCCCACCTCGGCCCGCAGCTTCGCGAGCGCCCGGCCCTCGGCCGGAAGGTCGACCCCGTCGACCGCGATGGAGCCCGAGGTGATGGTCTCGAGCCGGTTGATGCAGCGGCAGAGCGTCGACTTGCCGGAGCCCGACGGCCCGACTACGACGACGACCTCGCGCGGGGCGATCGAGAGCGTCACATCCTTCAGCACATGGTGTGAACCGAAGTGCTTCTGCACGTCGGTCAGCTGCACCATCGCCGTTGTCGTATCGGTGGGGGTGGGTGCCACGGTTGCCGCCTTTGCTTCGAGTGTCTCGTCGTTGAAATCAAACTAACAATCCATTGTTGCATCTATATTTCGAGGAACTTTGTTTGATAATGGAATAAGCTTTCCCTCAAAGATCGGATCCCATGCCCTCACGACTCCCCGCGTCGTTCACGCGCTTCTCGGCACAGAACCTCGCCATCCTGGGGCCGCTCCGCGCGGGCACGGCCGATTCGAAAGCCGATCTCGCGAAGGTCACGGGCCTCTCCCCCTCCACCGTCACCGCCCGGATCGACGAGCTCATCGGGCTCGGACACGTGGTCGAGGTGGGCGACGGCGTCTCGCGCGGCGGCCGTCGCCCCCGCACACTGGCCCTCCGCCGCGACGCGGGAATCGTCGGCTGCGTCGACCTCGGCGTCGACCGCACGTCGATCGGCCTCGTGGACCTCTCGGGCGAACTGCTCGCGCGGAGAGACCTCGACCTCGACATCGCCAGCGGTCCCGACGTCGTGCTCGGCCAGGTCTGGACGGCCCTCCAGGCTCTGCTCGCAAGCGACACCGAGCACTCCCGCCGACTCCTCCGCGGCGTCTCGGTCGGCGTGCCCGGCCCCGTCTCGGCCGAGAGCGGTCGGGTCGTCGCCCCGAGCCGCATGCCCGGCTGGAACGGCACGGATGTCGCCCGCATCCTCGGTGGCATCGCCGGCGTCCCCGTGCTGGTGAACAACGACGCCAACCTGATGGCGGTCGGCGAGTTCGCGTGCGGCGACCGCTCGGAGCCCAACCAGGTCTTCGTCAAGGCCGGATCGGGTATCGGCTGCGGCATCATCGCCCGGGGCGAACTCTTCGTCGGCAGCCGGGGCGCCGCGGGCGACATCAGCCACGTCGCCGTGCCGGAAGCCCCGCCCGTGCCCTGCTCCTGCGGGCGCTACGGCTGCCTCGACGCCCTGGCCAGCGGCAACGCCCTCGTGCGCGAACTGCAGAACGCCGGGCTCGAGGTCGCGAACGTCGAGGCCATGATCGCGCTCGCCCGCGATGCGGATCCCGTGGCCACCCGGCTGCTCCGCGAGGCGGGCAGCGTGACAGGCGGCGTGCTCGCGAGCATCGTCAACTTCTTCAACCCCGGCCGTCTCATCGTGGGCGGGGTGCTCAGCCAGTCTGAGGTGTTCGTGGCCGGCGTGCGCTCCACCCTCTACGCCCAGTGCCTGCCGATGGCCACGGACCAGCTCACGATCACCACGCCTCTCCGGCCCGACGACTGCGGCCTGCTGGGCGCCGGCACCGTCTTCCTCGACCGCCTCTTCTCGGAACAGGGCCTCTGAGCGGGGACGAACCGCTCAGCGATCGTCGCCGTCCCGCAGGCCGGGCGGGGTGGCGCGGAAAGCGTCGATCGCGAGTTCGGCGAACCGGCGGGCGGCCAGCACGCGGCGCTCCGGCGTGGTGGCGGTGACTCCCCGGCCCGCCTGCAGGATCAGCACGAGGTCGTCGACCCCGGCATCGGCACGGAGCGCTCCCGCTGCCTGGGCGCGTCGGCAGAGTCCGGCGAGCGACCGGAGCATGCTCACCCGGTGTGCCGCGATCTCCTCGGAAGCGGGGAACGTCGAGAGAAAGGCCTCGGTGAAGCCCTGGTTGCGGGCGTTCAGCTCCCCGATGCGGCGGAGGAACATGCAGAAGCCCCGCCACGGATCACGATCTGCGGAAGCGTCTTCGACGATCTCCCGGCAGAGCCGCATCTCGTCGGCGAAGGCGGCCTCGATCAGCGACGCCCTGGTCGGAAAGCGACGGTAGAGGGTCGCCGGCCCGACCCCCGCCTCGCGGGCGACGACCCGCATCGGCACGTCGAGGCCGCGTTCGGCGAAGAGGGCGCGTGCGGCATCCAGCAGGCTCTCCCGGTTCTCCGCCGCATCGGCACGGAGCACCGGCGACGCGTGGGCTGCGGTGTGGATCTGAGACATCTGGTCGGTCACGGTTCTCACTTCAGCCAAACGGACGGGTGCGTCCGTTACCGTCACTCTACATCGGCGTCTTCCCGGGCGCGATCGAGAGGACGCACCCGTGCAGGCAGTCACCATCCAGACATTCGGTGGAGCAGAGGGCCTCGCGCCCACCGAGGTACCGGACCTACAGCCCGCGGACGGTCAGCTCCTCATCGGCGTCGAGGCGATCGGAGTCGGCGGCGTCGACGCCATGATCCGCCGCGGCACCCTCGGCAGCTCGGCGTTCCAGCCCGGCCATATCCCGGGCAGCGAGGTGGCGGGGCGGGTGCTCGCGGTCGGCGCCGGAGTGGATGCCGCGTGGCTCGGTCGCCGCATCTGGGCATTCACCGGGGTCGGCGGCGGCTACGCCGAGCAGGCTGTCGCGGCACTCGACGACGTGACCGTACTGCCGGAAGGGCTGTCGAGCATCGATTCGGTCGCACTGGGCAGCGCGGGCCCCGTGGCGCACTTCGCCCTCGCGCACGCCCGGTTCGTGGCTGGCGAGAACGTACTGGTGCGCGGCGCCGCGGGGAGCATCGGAATCTCGGTGGTACAACTCGCCGCCGCGGGCGGGGCGGGCCACGTTGCCGTCACGACCTCCTCGCCCGAGCGGGGCGACCTGTTGCGCGCGCTCGGCTCCGACCTCGTGCTCGACCGGACGGGGCAGCGGATGATCGGCGGCACCGCCTCGCCAGAGACACGTTTCGACGTGGTGATCGACCTCATCGGCGGCGAAGCGCTGCCCGGCGTCTTCAACCTCCTCGCCCCGAACGGCCGGCTGGTGTCGGTCGGGATCGTGGGCGGCCACCCGCCTGCAGATTTCGGCATGGCGCTCATTCGCGCATTCCAGCGCTCGCTGACGTTCTCGACCTTCAGTCTGAACACCGTGCCGGTGCCCGAACGCAACCGGGTGCGCGCCGAGTTGTTCACCGCCGCCGCGCGCGGCGAGTTCCGCGCGGTCGTGCAGGGGGTGCTGCCGCTCTCCGCCGCCGCCGATGCACACCGCCGGATGGACGCGGGAGAGGTGTTCGGCCGCGTCGTGCTCGCGCCCTGACCGGCACAGCACGGGTGGTGGAACGCCACCGAATCTGAGAGGAGAGACTGCGCATGCGCCGGTCATCTTCACGCATCGCCACAGTCGCCGTCGCCACGGCAGTCGCGGCATCCATCGCCCTGACGATGCCTGCCACAGCCTCAGCCGCCGAGACCTACCCGAGCGACACGACTCCTCCCGACCTGATCGCCCTGCTTCAGGGATATGACTCGTTCTGGACATCCGACGGCACTCGGCCTACCAGAATGCCGACAACACCGGCTACGACCAGTCGATCACGATTTCGACCGCCCTCGGCTCGGTACTCGGCCCGCTCTACGTGAAGGGTCGCGAGAGCGGCGAACTCCCGTTGACCAGTGCGCTCATCAACAGTTCGAACGGCACCAGCGGCGCCTATGTCAGCACGGGCGCCGCGAAGGCGCACTTCAGCTACCCCCGTCCGTACCTGCCGACGGATCCCGCCACCCCCGCCGTGTCCGGCGACGCCGTCGCCTGCGCGCCAGACGTCGTCAACGCTTCGTCGCTCACGGCGAACCGTACGGGGAAGGCCTACACCGATGCGAACGGCAACCTGGACATCCTGCGCGTTCCGGCGACGGTCGACGCGACCCACGCGTTCTCCCCGAACGACGTGACACTGGATCCCGGCTACGGCACCGTGGGCATCTGCACGGGCGGCTCCTACCCGAGCGGCCACACCACCACGGCATACCAGGCCGGCGTGACCCTCGCCACACTGTTGCCCGAGCTCGCGCCGGAGATCCTGGCCCGGGCATCCGAGGCCGGCAACGACCGCATCGTGCTCGGCGTGCACTACCCGCTCGACATCGTCGGAGGCCGCATCGGCGGTGAGGCCGCTCTCGCCGCCCGCTGGAGCGACGCCGAGTACCGCAGCGCGGCGCTGGAGCCAGCCCGCACCGAACTCGTCGACTACCTCGAGAAGGCGACCGGCAGCAGCATCGCCGCCACGATCGCCGCGGAGGCGCCGTACACGTCGAACCCGTACGGCGGGGCCGCGATCCCCGGCGGAACCTCCCAGATCGTCACCGATCTCGCCTCCGCCGTCGCAGTGTTCGCCGAGCGGGCCACCTACGTTTTCGCCCAGACGGGAACCGAGGGCCTCGCAGCATCCGTGCCCGCGGGGGCGGAGAATCTGCTGCTGACGACGTTCCCGACCCTGACCGACGCGCAGCGCACCTCGGTGCTCGCCCAGACCGAACTCGACTCGGGCTACCCGCTCGACGGCTCCGAAACGGCCGACGGGTCATGGCAGCGCCTCGACCTCGCGGCCGCCACCAGCGCCACGGTACAGCTGAAGGCCGACGATTCGGTCACGGTCGTCTCGACCGGCGGTGCGGCTGCGGTGCTGCCCGTCTCGGTGCCGACCGCCACGCCCACGCCCACGCCTACAGCAACTCCGTCGACGGCGCCGGTGCTGCCGACTGCGACGCCGACGGAGGGCGCATCCGGTTCCGGCTCGAACCTCGCGAACACGGGGTCGGATGTCGCAGCCGTCGCCCCCTGGACCGCCGGCCTACTCGGCCTCGGCCTTCTTCTCTCGGCCATCGCGGGAGTTCGCCGCCGCAGGCACGCGCGCAGCTGATGCCCCGGCGCCCGGTTTAGCTGTATCTACAGCGACCGGGCGCCGTTCGGCGTACAGTGAAGAACATGAAAGCACTCCGTTATGTTGCCGTCGGCCAGGCTCCCGAGGTCGTCGAGATTCCCATTCCCACGCCCGGCCCCGGCCAGGTTCTGCTCAAAGTCACCGCGGGTGGCGTCTGCCACTCCGACGACTACGTGATGAGCCTGCCCGAGAAGGACTACCTCGAGCAGGGCTACCCTCTGCCCATGACGCTCGGCCACGAGGGCGCCGGAATCGTGCACGAGATCGGCGAGGGCGTCGACTCGACCCTGAAGGTCGGCGACGCCGTCGCTGTCTACGGGCCCTGGGGCTGCGGTCGCTGCCACAACTGCTCGGAGGGCAAAGAGAACTACTGCACCAATGCGGCGGCAGAGGGAATCCGTCCTCCGGGTCTCGGCAGCCAGGGCTCCATGGCGGAGTACATGATCGTCGACAACGCCCGCCACCTGGTTCCGCTCGGCGACCTCGACCCGGTCAAGAACGTGTCACTGACAGACGCCGGACTCACTCCGTACCACGCCATCAAGCGTTCGCTGCCGAAGCTCGGCGCCGGCACGGTCGCGGTCGTGATCGGAACGGGCGGGCTCGGCCACGTCGGCATCCAGATCCTGAAGGCCCTCTCGGGTGCCACCGTCATCGCCCTCGACGTGAGCGACGAGAAGCTGAAGCTCGCGACGCACGTCGGTGCGGACCACGTCGTCATCAGCGACGCGGATGCCGCCCGGAAGATCCGCGACCTGACCGGCGGCCTCGGCGCCAATGCCGTCTTCGATTTCGTGGGAGCGAAGCCGACGATCGCCCTCGCCCAGAGCATCGCCGCGGTCGAAGCCGACCTGACCGTGGTCGGCATCGGCGGCGGGTCGCTGGAGTACGGTTTCGGCTCGATCGCCTACGACGTTGCTGTGCGCATCCCCTACTGGGGTTCCCGCAGCGAACTGATCGAGGTGCTCGATCTGGCTCGCGCCGGAAAGATCGACGTCGAGGTGCAGGAGTACAGCCTCGACGACGGCCCGAAAGCGTACGCCGACCTCGCCGCCAGCACCATCCGCGGCCGCGCCGTCATCGTTCCGTAGCGCGCCGACCGGCCGTCGGGCAGACTGGGACCATGGATCGGGTCTCGCTCGTCGATACAGCCCTGCGGGTGGCGGCGTCCTTTCCCGCCGTCACCCAGGGGCAGCCGTTCGGTGAGGGCGCCGAGGTCTTCAAGGTCGTCGGCAAGGTGTTCGCGATCGTGGACACCTCCGACGACGGCAGCGGAGCCGCGCATCACCATAGCCATTCCGTGATCACCCTGAAGTGCGCGCCGCCGCACGGCCGCTCACTCGTGCGGGACCACCCCGGCATCATTCCCGGCTACCACATGAACAAGGAGCACTGGATCTCGGTCTGCCCCACCGACGACATCGACGAGACCCTGGTCGAAGACCTCGTCGGCAACTCGTACGACATCATCGTCGCGCAGCTCCCCCGTGCGAAACGCCCGAGCGCCTAGCCGGAGGTAGTGTCGAACGGTGCCTGCCTACTTCGAGCCCCTCGGCGACGACCGCTACCGCCCGACCGCCGAGGCCGAAGGTGCCTGGAACCCGGGCGAGATCCACTTCAGCCCGCTCGGCGGACTGGTCGTGCATGCGATCGACAAGCACCGCGCTGAGCGGGCCCCGGGTGGCCCCGACACCAAGCTGCTGGGGCGGATCAGCTTCGACATCCTCGGATTCCTGGCCGACGATGTCTGCACCGTCTCGGTGCGCACCACGAGGCCCGGGCGCACGATCGAACTCGTCGAGGCCACCGTCGTCATCGGCGACCGGCCCGCGGTGCTGGCCCGGGCCTGGTTCATAGGGGCTTCCGACACCGCGATCGTCCGGGGCGGGGAACCCGATCCGATTCCCTCGCCGGAGACGGTCGAACCGCAGACGCTCTCGCACACCTGGTCGGGTGGCTTCGTCGCCTCGCTCGACGTGCGGGAGGTCGCGCCCCGGTCACCCGGCCGCGGCACGGTCTGGCTCAACACCGATGCGCAGCTCGTCGAGGGCGAGCAGGTGAGCCCTGCCGCATCCTTCATCGCCCTCGTCGACACGGCCAACGGGATCGCCGCCCGGGAGCCGGGCAGCGCGTGGATGTTCCCGAACGTCGACCTGACCGTCCACCTCTTCCGTCAGCCGCAGGGCAGCTGGGTCGGGCTCGACACGTCCGTCGTCTTCGGTGCGTCGGGCCTCGGTCTCACCAGCTCGGTGCTCCACGACGCGCACGGCGCCGTGGGACGCGCCGAGCAGCTCCTCACGGTGCGCCCGGTCCCCTGACCCCCGGCCCTCCTCCCCTCCCGCGCCCCTCGCCCCCGCCCCGCGCCCCTGCGGGTTTCGCGCCGGTTCGTCGCTTCCGCGCGTGCGCGCCGGGGCGCGGAAGCGACAATCGTGCGCGGAAACCCTGTCGATGTAGTTGGATGGTGTCCCGACGAGGGGAAGGGCAACACGATGACCGCCGAGGACGCCGCGAGCTTCAGCGCCGAAGAGAAGGCCGCGATGAAGGAGCGCGCGAAGGAGCTGAAGACAGCCGCGCGCCGGAAGGCCACGGGCGCGAAGGCCGATCCGCTCGCCGATCAGCTCGAGAAGATCGCCGAACTGCCCGAACCCGACCGCAGCACGGCCCGGCGCATCCACGACATCGTCAGCGCCAGCGCCCCCGCCCTCACGCCGAAGACGTGGTACGGGATGCCCGGCTGGGCCCGCGACGGAAAAGTGGTCGTCTTCTTCCAGAGTTCCGCGAAGTTCAGCACGCGGTACTCCACCCTCGGTTTCAACGATTCGGCGGCTCTCGACGAGGGCGACATGTGGCCGACGTCGTACGCGATCGCCGAGCTGACCCCCGAAGTCGAGGCCCGCATCGCCGACCTGGCGGCACGCGCGGCGAGCTGACACGGAGCCCGACGCCGACTCCGGCGCTGGCGCTGGCCCTAGAAGGGTGGATGCCCGTGCACCTGCCGGTACGCGCGGGCCCACCGGGAGCGGGCCGACGCCATCACGAGCAGCACGATGCCGAAGCCGCCGAAGATCACGAAGAGCAGCACGCCGAGGGCCACCGCGCCGCCGGCCCCCCGGCTGAAGAGGAACACGGCGAAGACGATCCCGGCGAGCAGCAGGAAGACGCCGAGCACGGCCTCACTCGTCGGAGTCACCAGCGAGATCTTGTACCGGCCGGCAGGCTTGTCCCGGCTCAGCCAGGCGAACGGCTCGGGGGGCACGGCGCCCGGGCGCGTTCCGCTCATCGCTGGGGCAGCCGCACGAGGTCGGCGAGCCGGTCGAGCAGGGCCGCCGTGCTCGTGTTCTCGGTGCGCTCCTGCGTGACGCTCTCCCCGTCGGTCGCCCGCACGTCGGCGACATCCCAGCTGAAGACGCCGGCAGGGCGCACGAACAGGTTGCCCGTCACAGCATCTGCCGGACCCGTCCCCACCAGCTCCGTGCCGAAGTAGGCGACCCCCTCCGGGTGCCGGCGCGCGTTGTCGTCGATCACCTGCTTGAGCAGTGCGCTGTCGGCGGCCTCCGGCGCTTTCACCACCATCGACCAGGTGCCCATCGACCCCGGCTGCAACAGCAGCGAGAGCTCAGGTGACTGCACGTAGAGCGCAGCCTCCGGCCCGGCCTCGTTCACCATCGCGATCTCGGTGAACCGCACGGCGTTCTGCAGCACTCCGATCAGCAACCGGATCCCGCCGCTCGGAACAAGAGCGTCCCCGTCGACGGTCAGCTCACCGCGCGCGATCAGGCTCGACGCACCGAGTGCCGCGACCTGGGGCGTCACGAAACCCGGCTCGACCTGCAGGAACCTCGACGCCCGCTCACGCGCCTCCTCGCTGCAGAGGGAGAGCGCGTAGGCGACCTCACCCGCTCCGAAGACGGCGATGTCGTCGAGTGACGCGGCGGGCGGGGCCGCCTGCTGCCAGGTGCTGGTCATTTCTGCTCCCCTGTCGAGAATGTGTACACGTGTCTTGGTTCAGGTGCGCTGCGGATGCCCATCAGAACGGCCACAGGTCTTTGGCTTTGTCGGCGACGTCGCCCGCGAAGTCCTCGGCACCGTGGGCGAGCGCCACTGCCCCGTCGCCGATGGCCTCGGCACCGTCACCGGCGGCCGCGATCGTACCGTCCACCGCATCGTGGAACACCGGAACGTGGTCGTAGAGCAGGCCGCCGAGCGCCATCGTGCCGGCGGCGGCACCGAGGACGAGGTCGGCGGGTGGCGGGGTGACCAGGGCGGCGAAGCCGAGCCCCGTCGCGACACCGTCGTAACCGGCCCGGCCGTAGTTGCCCTCGGCGATGTCCGTGCCGACGCCGACCACGCCGAGTACGACACCCGCGGGGCCGAGCACTTTGCCCGCGGAGCCGAGGAACTCCGCCGCCGAGCCGAGCCGGCCGGCCAGAGCACCATCGCCGAGCAGGTTGCTGAGGCCCTGGGTCGCAGCCCCCCAGTTGCGGCCGCCGAGAAAGTCGTTGAGCACGTCGAACTTGCCGGCGAACTGGCTGAAGCGGAGGGCGTCGTCGAGCGACCCGAACGAGCCGAGCAAACGCAGCTGGGCGAGGGCGTTGGCCCCGTCGACCACGCCGAGCGAGTCGAACAGTTCGCGGGTGGCGAGGAGCGCCGGATTCTCCAGCAGATCGCGCAGGAGGTCGTCGTCCTCAGGCGCGCCAGGGGTTCCCGGAGAACCCGGGGCGCCGCTGCCGGGGCCGGAACCGCCGGGCCCGCTCCCGCCGGGGCCGCCACCCGTGCCCGGCCCACCGGAGCCGTCGGCGGCGCTGGCCTGCTCCTGCTCGTCGGCGTTCCGCACGAGCGCGGTCGAGGCCGCCGTGAGCACGCTGTTGGCGTTCTGGAGCGATGTGCGATGCGTCGAGTTCCACTGCTGGCGGAACGATTCCGCATCGGGCCCGCCCCAGGCCTGCGTGCGGTTGATCTCGACGGTCAGGGTGCTGAGCAGTCCCTGCAGCTGAGATGCCTTCTGGTCGAAATCCTTTGCGAGGGCTCGAAGCTCACCCGCGTCCACTCCCCAAAACCCCGGCGTCATGGCACCAACGTTACCCGAACGGGACGTCGGCGCCGTCGATCACCTCACTCTTTCGGGGCGTCGCGCATGGCCCGCGGCGCCTCGCGGGCGGCACGAGCCGCCTCGCGCTGCTCGGCCTCAAGAGCCTCGGCCTCCTCGCCGGTGACGGCTTCGCCGCGGGCGACCATTCCCGCGACATCCGAGAGCTTGATCTGCGGGAGGAAGAGCGAGAGCACAAACGCGACGGCGAGGAACGGGATGAGGTACCAGAACACCGGCGCGAGCGAATCGGCGTACGCCGTGACGACCTGGTCCTGCACGGCCTGCGGCAGCTGGTTCAGCGTCGCCGGGTCGAGCGTCGCGGTGGCCTGCGAAGCGTCACCCGCCGAGGCTCCGGCACCCGAGAAGACCGCGAGCAGCTTCTCCGAGAGGCTGCTGGTGAACAGAGCGCCGAACACGGCCACGCCGAGAGCGGATCCGACCTCGCGGAAGTAGTTGTTCGTGCTCGTCGCCGTGCCGACCTGCGTGGCCGGAACAGAGTTCTGCACCACGAGCACGACGACCTGCATGATGAGCCCGAGGCCCGCACCGAACACGAAGAGGAACACGCAGATGAGCCAGATGGGCGTCGAGGCGCTGAGCGTCGTCATCGCGAACATGGCCACACCGGTGATCAGCGTGCCGAGGATCGGGAAGATCCTGTACCGCCCCGTGCGGGTGATGGCGATACCGGAGAGGATCGAGGTGCCGATCAGGCCGACCATCATGGGGAGCAGCAGCAGACCGGACTCCGCGGCCGACGTCTTCGATGCCATCTGCAGGAACGTCGGCAGGAAGCCGATCGCGGCGAACATGGCGATGCCGAGCACGAACCCGATGGCCGTCGCGATCACGAACACGCGGTTCGTGAAGAAGGAGAGCGGGATGATCGGATCCTCTGCCCGCGCCTCGACCAGCACGAACAGGGTGCCCGCCACCAGCAGGCCGGCCCCGAACATCCACGTCTCCGGCGCACCCCAGCCGTGCTGCCTGTTGCCGCCGAACTCGGTGAAGAAGATGAGGCAGGTGGTGGCGATCGAGAGCAGCAGCACACCGGGCAGGTCGATCTTCATCGTCGCGTGCTTGCTCGGCAGCTTCAGCGCGAACCAGGTGATCGCGAACGCGGCGATACCAACAGGGATGTTGATGTAGAACGCCCACTGCCACGTGAGGTGGTCGACGAAGTAGCCGCCGAGCAGCGGGCCGCCGACGGCCGCGAGACCGAAGATGCCGCCGAGCGGGCCGAGGTACTTGCCGCGCTCCGAGGCGGGCACGATGTCGGCGATGATCGCCTGCGAGAGGATCATCAGGCCACCGCCGCCGAGGCCCTGGAGCGCCCGGAACACCACGAACATCCAGAAGTCCGTGGAGAACGCGCAGCCGATCGACGCGAGCGTGAACAGGGCGATCGCGATGAGGAACAGGTTGCGGCGCCCCAGCACGTCACCGAACTTGCCGTAGATCGGCATGACGATCGTGGTGGCGAGCAGGTAGGCCGTGGTGATCCAGGCCTGGTTCTCGACGCCACCGAGCTGCCCGACGATGGTGGGCATCGCGGTCGACACGATGGTCTGGTCGAGGCTCGAGAGGAGCATGCCGGCGATCAGGGCGCCGAAGATGATCCAGATCCGGCGTTTCGTGAGCAGGATGGGCTCGGCCTGGCCTTTGAGGGATTGTGCGGTGGTCATGGCGTGTACACCAGGTCTTTCGATCGGAGGCGGGTGAGCAGAACGGATGCCGCGGCAAGGCGGCTCTCGAGGATCTCGGAGAACGGCAGCAGGTTTCCCGGTGCGAAGAAACCCTCGGCGCTGAGGGAGACGAGCCCGCCGACCAGCTTGACCGCGACCTCGGCGGTGACCCGGTCGGAGCCGAGCTCTTCGCGCTCGGCGACCATCGCGACGAAACGTTCCTGCTGGGTCTGGGCCGACCGGAGCAGGATGGCCAGCAGGGCGGGCTCCCTGTCGAGTATGGTCCGGAACGTCTCAAGATCCTCGGCGGTGAGGGCGAGTTCAGCGAAGGCCTCGACGGCGAGGTCGGCGAGGTCGGTGACCAGGTCCCCGGAGCGCGCGGCCATGAACGCGCGCACGTGGTCGTCGTCGGCGCCGCGGGCGACGCCGAGCACAGCGTCCTCCTTGGCGGAGAAGTAGTTGAAGAAGGTGCGCCGGGAGACGCCGACCTCATCGCACAGGCGCTGCACGGTGAAGCCGGCGAGTCCGTTCTCGACCGTCAGCTCACGGGCCCGGGAGGTGAGGAGCCGGCTGGTGCGGCGCTGCCTGGCGCCCACACCGGATTCCGGCTCCTCCCCCTCGGCGACACCGGTCGTCGTCTCCGCGTCGGCTGTCGTCTGCATGGGTTCAATTTTGCACTTATCGCGCGAAAGTGCAAACCATTCACCCGATCAGTGCATCCGCGACAATCGTCAGCTCTTCATCGACAGAGTGGAACCGGTCGTCGGCGACCACACGATCTGGCCGCCCTGGAAGTCGACCGCCCGGCTGGTGGTCCCCTGGTAGGCATACTCGTCGGTCGTGGGCAGGCCGAGACTCGGCACGTAGGTGCTGAGGATCGCACCGTACACCGCATGCGTGCCCGTCGACGCGGAGGTGAAGATCGCGAAGCCGCCGTCGACGTCGAAGTCCTGCCGGCCGTTGACCAGGGCGGTCGAGGGAACGATCTGGAACCGGCGGGCGAGGGTGCCCACATCCGTCGGCGAACTGAACCACCCGTTGTTGGTCAGGAATCGCGTTCCGTTCTCGCACTCCTGCGCATAGCCCCGGCCCAGCGCGTACACGGGCGAGACGGTCGGTCCGAGGGCCGAGTCGGGTGAGCCGGCGAAGACCGACCCCTCGTTCCGCCCGGGCATGCCCTGGGACTGCAGATACTGCACGGTGTAGGCCGACGTCTTGGCCTGGAAGTCGTTCGTGACGGCCCCGAAGGAGTCCGTGTCGGTCGTTCCATCACGGACCGTGTAGATGTACACCGGCCCTGCGTAGGAGACTTCGTTCCAGGTCATCAGGGTGTCGGCGATCATGTCCGAGACGTGCTGCTGCGAGTAGAGGTTCGTCGGAACGCCGTACTCGGTGAGCCAGATCTTCTTCGAGCCGTCGCCCTTGGCCTTCATGATGGCGTGCATCTCGATCATCCGGCGCATCGGGGTCGTGTCCCAGAGGCAGCTCGGGCTGAGGGTGTAGTCGAAGTCGTAGGGATGGAACGAGAAGGCATCGAAGAATCCCTGCGCGCCGGCTGCGTACATCCCGTTCATGAAGGTGACCGGGTCGATCAGACCATCGGCGGTCGGAGCCGGGCCCAGCGCGCCAGCAACGACCTTCGCCGCCGGGTCGGCCTTCTTGATCGCCGGGTAGGCGGCTTTGACCATCTGGGCGTAGAAAGCGGGATCCGGGTTCGGCGTGAAGGCCTCCCGGCCGTTCGGTTCGTTCCAGATCTCGTAGGCACCGATCTTTCCCTTGTAGCGTTTGGCCACCGCACCGGCGAAGGTGCCGTAGAGCGCCGCGGTCCGCGGCCGATCGGTCGAAACCGTCTTGACGCCGCCCAGGGAGGCCCACGGTGGACTCGACAGGATGATACCGAGGATGCTGAGACCCCTCGCCAGCGCACCCGCCACCATGTAGTCGACCCGCGACCAGTCGAAGGTCGTCGACGACGTCGGCTGCACCCAGTACCACATGATGTCGATCCGCACGATCGTTCCGCCGATGTTGGCGATAGCATCGAGCGTCTGGTCGACCTCGGCCGTCGTCCCCCAGAGGATGTTCGAGCCGAGCGAGTAGCCCACCGGGAAGCTCGCGATGCGGGCGGGCGCCTGTTGTGCGACCAGCGCTGGAGCGGCCGAGGCGAGGGCTGGAGCGACTCCGCCTGCCAGGACTCCTGAACCCATCAGAGCTCCGGCAGAGATGCCGGTGGTGAGTGCTGCACGTCGTGTGAATTGCATGAGTGTGCCCCGTCTGCGACCCGGGGGGCTGCGAGTATCCCCCGTTAGGGGGAGCCTATGGCGAATTTCGGTACCGGGTGTCATCGTCACCCACAAACGGGGGGTTCGTAAAGGCGACTGATCAGTCTCCTGACGGTTTTGCTATCGTCTGACCATGAATGAGTCGCTCACTGACAGGGATGCGAGTACTCACACGCTCGCAGCGGAACTTCGTACCGTCTTGGGTCGTCTGGCGCGACGCCTTCGTGAGACCTCCGATTTGGGCGATATCACGTCGTCCCAGAAGTCGGTGCTGTCCCGGCTGGAGAACGGCCCTGCCACGAAGAGCGACCTGGCGCGGGCCGAATCGATCAGCCCCCAGTCGATGGGCGTGATCATCACCTCCCTCGAAGCAGCGGGCCTGGTCATCGGTTCCCCGGACGAGACCGACGGGCGGAAGACGCTCTATCTCCTGTCCGGAACCGCGATGGAACGGTATTCCAGCGGTCGGTTGGCGAAGGACGACTGGTTGTTCCGGGCGATCGCCGAACAACTCTCGGCGAACGAGGAACGCCTCCTCGAGGAGTGCCTGCCGTTGCTCAGGAGGCTTGCGCAGGGCCTCTGACCGTCCGTTCGGCAGCGCGAGTCGACGTCAGGTCGCCGCCAGGGCGCGGAGCAGGGCCGCGGCCTTGAGCTTGGTCTCCGCGAGTTCCTCGGCCGGCACCGAGAGGGCGGTGATGCCGCCGCCGACGCCGATCGAGGCGCGTTCTCCGTCGATCACGATGGACCGGATGGTCATGGCCAGCTCGGCGCGGCCGTCGGTGCCGAAGAACCCGAATGCTCCCGCATAGAGCCCCCGGGCGCGATCCTCGAGCCGGTCGAGAATCGCGACGGCACTCAGCTTCGGCGTTCCCGTCATCGAGCCGGCGGGAAAGGTCGCCGCAACGGCGTCGACGGCTCCGAGGCCCTCGCGGAGGATCCCCTCGACCGTGCTGACCAGCTGGTGCACCTGCGGGTGCGTCTCGACGGACAGCAGACGCGTGACCTCAACGCTGCCGGGGCGGCAGACGCGAGTGAGATCGTTCCGCATCAGGTCGACGATCATCGTGTTCTCGGCCCGCTCCTTGGGGTCGGCTTCGAGCGCGGCTGCAGCACGGGCATCCAGAGTCGGATGCTCGGAGCGCGCGCGCGTGCCCTTCACCGGCGACGTGCTGACTCGGCCGTCGACGCCCACCCGGAGGAACACTTCGGGCGATGCGCTCAGCAGACTGACGCCGCCGATGCGGAGAAGGGCACCGTGATCGCTCGGCGACTCCCGCCGGAGGGCGTGGTAGACGGCGACGGCGTCGAGGGAGCCCCGCACCGTGACTTCTGTGGTGAGGTTCAGAACGTAGGCGTCACCGGCAGCGATGGAGCGCTGGCAGTCGGCGATCTTCGCGAGATACTCAGCGTCGGTGTCGCGCCAGGCGACCGGGAGCGGGGCCCCCGGACCCGCCTCCGGATCGTGCATGGGGGCCGCCACGCTGTGGCCCGGGGTCTCGAGCAGTTCGACCGTGCGGCGGCGCCAGAGCTCGAGGTCGCCCTCCCAGCGGTCGCCGGCCGCCCGGAGTTCGGCGCTGCCGTCGCGGTGCACCGCCACCAGCCGGTCGACCCGCAGGAACGCCGCGTCGGGGTACGGAGACGGTCGCCCACGGCCGACGGGGCCGATCGTCTCCGTGAGAACCTCGTACCCGATCCAGCCGACGACTCCGAGGGAGGGCCAGAGCGGCTCGGCCAGCTCAGCGCGCAGGGTGCCGAGCACATCTTCCCGGGGAAGGATCGGCTCCCCCAAGCCGATGTAGCTCGTTTCGCCGCCATCGAGCCAGAACGCCTCCGTGCGCTCGCCGCAGATCAGCCGGAAGACGTCGGGTGCCGACACGGGCCGGGCGAGCCGGTGGTGCAGCACTCCTGCGGTCATCCTCCGAGTGTAGGGCGGCCGGCCCCGGTGAGCAGGCGTGCTCTTCTGCCGAGACGACGGCGCCACCGGAGCAGCGCCGAGTCGCCGGGCCAGTGCAGGGCCAGTGTCATGAACCCGCGGTGGAACCGGTAACCGAGGCTCCGCCACTGCACGAACGGACGGAACGAGATGCCGACGGTGACGGAGCGGTCATAGATCACTCGGTGGGCGGGAGCAAGGTGGATGCTCAGGTCGAGGTCATCGTGCAGCGAGGTGCCCCAGCGGTGGGTCACGGATGCCACGGCGTGCCAGGCGGTGGTGCGGAGGAAGAACGTCGAACCGAAGAGCGGGGTCATGCCGATGGCGAGCCTGATCGAGCCGATGTAGGCACCCACGTAGGCTCGCGCCCAGACCCCCGCGCCGTGGCGCGGGCCGTCGTAGAAGGTGGCCGGCCCCGTGACGGCGGCGATCTCCGGCCGCGCTGACAGCACCGCGAGCCCGCTGGCGATCCATTCGGGTGGCGGCAGGGTGTCGGCGTCGAGGCGTGCGATGACCGAGAAGCGGGCAGCATCGTAGCCGGTGGTGCTGGCGGCCAGGATGCCCGGTTCCGGTTCGTGCAACAGCCGTGCACCCCACCGGGCGGCGACGGCGCGGAGGTCGTGAGCGCCGCCACCGTCCGGGCCGTCATCCGTGCTGCCGTTGTCGACGACGATGATCTCGTCCGGCAGGCGGGACTGGCGGCTGAGGGCTTCGAGGCACCGCGCCAGGGCGAAGGCATCGTTTCTCACGGGCACGACGACGGAGACTCCGGTCTGCGGGTTCACAGGGTATGGCACCCGGCCAACACTGCGGCACCCACAGCACCCGGGCAACCCCTTGTGGGCGCGCGAAACAGTGTGCGCGGGCCTCTGCCGATATTCCTTCTCCGGTCGGGCGCTACGCCTTCTCCGGTCGGGCGCTACTCCTTCTTCGGTCGGGCGGAGCTGTCGCCGACGGGCCTGTTCGCCACCGTCGGGAAGGCGCCGGTGTAGCCCTCGCGGGCCTTCGCGATCTCGAGGATGCGCCCCCGCATCAGGTACCAGCCGAGGATGAGCAGCGGAATGATGATCACCAGCGACGCGATCGTGTAGGTGCCGGCGGGATAGTCGAACGCCATCAGGATCAGCACCACCACGAGGAACCCCAGCGTCAGGTACGACGTGAACGGCGCCCCGAACAGACGGAACTTCGGCCGTTCGAGGAGCCCCTGCTTCGCCATCTTCTGCAGCTTCATCTGGCAGAGGATGATCGTTCCCCAGCTCGAGACGATGCCGAGCGCTGAGACGTTCAGCACGATCTCGAAGGCCTCCTTCGGCACGAAGAAGTTGAGGGCCACACCGAGCAGGGCCACCGCGGCCGTGAGCAGGATGCCGCCGTAGGGCACTCCGCGCTTGTTCATCACGCCCGTGAACTTCGGCGCCGCACCGCTGATCGACATCGAGTGCAGGATGCGGCCGGTAGAGTACAGCCCCGCGTTGAGGCTCGACAGCGCAGCAGTCAGAACGACGAAGTTCATCGCCGAACCGGCGATGGCCGCAACCGTGGGGTTGCCGATGTGGGAGAAGAACGTGACGAACGGGCTCTCGTCGGCCGCGTAGACGCTCGACGGTAGGAGGAGCGCCAGCAACAGCACAGACCCGCAATAGAACACCGCGATGCGGAGCACGACACTGTTGATCGCCCGGGGCATGATCTTCTCGGGGTTCGGCGTCTCACCGGCGGCCGTGCCGACCAGCTCCACACCCGCGTAGGCGAACACCACGCCCTGGATGATCACGACGGCCACCACGATGGTCGAGATGCCGTTCGGCAGCAGTCCGCCGTTGTTCGCGATCATGGCGACACCGGTCGCGCCGACGTCGGTCGGGAAGCTGAACGCGAGGAAGATCGCGCCGATGACGAGGAACGCCACCAGGGCGACGACCTTGACCAGCGCGAACCAGAACTCCATCTCCCCGAACACCTTCACCGAGATCATGTTCAGGGTGAGCACGATCGCCAGCGCGATCAGCGCGAGGAGCCACTGCGGCACCACCGTGAACGCCGACCAGAACTGCACGTAGACGGCCACCGCGGTGGAGTCGACGATCGCGGTCATGGCCCAGTTGAGGAAGTACATCCAGCCGGCCACGTAGGCCGCCTTCTCGCCGTAGAACTCCCGGGCGTACGACACGAAGGAGCCCGACGAGGGTCGGTGGAGTACGAGTTCACCCAGCGCCCGGAGGATCAGGAAGGCAAAGAACCCGCAGATCGCGTAGTCGAAGATGAGCAGAGGACCGGCCTGGTTGAGCCGCCCGCCGGCGCCGAGGAACAGCCCGGTGCCGATGGCCCCGCCGATGGCGATCATCTGCAGCTGCCGGGACTTCAGGCCCTTGTGGTAGCCGGCCTGCTCGTTCGAGAAGTCCTGCGCGGCTGGGCCTTCGCCACTGGCTCGGTTCCCCGGGCTTTCCAGGGATGCGCCCTGGTCGCCACCTGAGGAGCTCTGGTCGGTTCTGGACATGTGTTCCCCCGATCGTCACCACCCCCCGATCGGGGAGTTCGTTCGGGACACGCTACTCCGCTGGGTGTTTCAGGAGAATTAACTGCCCACCTCTTGTGGAGAAGTCATTCATCCGAAGAATGTGAGCGAGAGGAACCCGACAGGGGGCTCACCTCGTCGACGACGAGGATGTCGCGCCGGAAGTGATCCGTGCGGAAGGCGGCCCGCCCGAGCATGTGCGCCGCAATCGGCGCCGTGAGGCTCTGGAAGAAGACGATCGCCAGCGCCAGCGTGATCGTCGCCACCGACGGGTTCGCGACCACCACATCGGCGACGATCGCCATCAGGCCGAGGATCTGCGGTTTCGTCGACGAGTGCAGGCGCGACAGCACATCGCGGAACCGGATCAGGCCCACCCCGGCCGCGAAGCACAGGAAGGCGCTGAGCAGCACCAGCACGGCCGTGAACACGTCGCGGATGACGTCGCCGCTCATGTGTCGTCCCTTGTCGAGATGAAGCGCGCGACGCTCACCGAACCGACGACCGTGAAGAGCGCGAGCACGAGGAGCACGGGCAGATTGTCAGTGTGCCTGTTGATGGCCATCTCCGCGCCGACCGCGCACATCGCTGTGGCGATCAACACATCAGAGGCGATGATCCGGTCGAGGGCGGAGGGCCCCCGGATGATCCGCCAGAGGGCGGCGACGGCGCCCGCGCCGAACAGCAACCCTGCGATGACGATGACGACACTCATCCGGCACTCCTCTCGTCTGTCTGGTTCGACCCTGTCTGCCCGATGGGCTCCTGCTTCCGCAGCCGCGCGAGGTCGTCGGCCGAGCCCACGGCGAGGATCAGCCGTCGCTCCGCGGCGAGCACCGCACGCTTCAGCGCCGGCACGTCGTCGACCGAGGCCACGTTCAGCGTATGCAGGTGCAGCGTCGCACTGTCTCGGTCGATGTCGAGGACGATCGAGCCGGGCACCAGCCCCACCATCACCGCGGTGAACGTCATGATCAGGTCGGAGCGCGTCACCAGCGGCACAGCGATGATCGCATTGCTGGGAGTGTAGCGGGGCCGGATCGCCGACCACGCGACCTGGAGCGACGCCCGGACGATGTCGAACAGCAGGACGGCGAGGAGCACGACCGCCCGCACGAGGTCGAACCGTCCGCTCAGCCTCACCGCCGGCAGGTAGAAGACGATCGACACCAGTGACGCGAGCAGAACGCCGGTCGCGAGGGCGAGCCAGGTGAACTGGCCCCAGAGGAGCATCCAGAGCAGCACGAGCCCCACGAACGGGATCAGGCCGCTCAGAACGCGGGCCCGCAGCATCCGGGGCCCTGTACCGTTCGAGCCGGGGCGCGCCTCGCCGGCACTCATGGCGCACCGTCCGGGAAGACGGCCCTGATGTACTCCGCCGGGGTCGCGACGCCCACCGAGGCGCGCTCGGAGAGTTCGAAGAGCGGTCCGGCGAACACCGTGAGGCAGACCGTCAGGGCGATCAGGCCCGTCGTGGCGGCGACCATCAGCTTCGGGAGGGTCGCGGTGACGACGCCGCCGGTGTGGTCGGGGCTCTCCTGCAGGGAGTTCAGCATCGGCGACTCGTAGCCCGCGACATCCGCGGCGGGACGCCAGAAGGCCATGTTCCAGACCCGCATCAGGGCGTAGAGCGTCAGCAGCGAGGTCAGCGCGCCGGCACCGATCAGCACGTACACCAGGGGGCTCGGGCTCTCGGCGCCCGCCTCGAACAGACCGACCTTGCCGAGGAAGCCGGAGAACGGGGGGATGCCGCCGAGGTTCAGCGCACCGATGAAGAACAGCACCGCGACGAAGGGCGCCTTCTTCAGCAGTCCGCCGAGATGGGTGATGGAGGTCGACCTGCCCACTCGTTCGATCAGTCCGACCGACACGAACAGGGCCGTCTGCACCATGATGTGGTGCACGATGTAGTAGATCGTCGCCCCGGTGCCGAGTTCACTGCCGATCGCGATGCCGAAGATCATGTAGCCGATATGGCTCACCAGCGTGAACGAGAGCAGCCGTTTCACGTCGGCCTGGGTGAGCGCGCCGAAGATCCCGATGATCAGGGTGAAGAAGGCCACGATCATCAGCGGAATGGTCAGGGGGACGTCGAAGAACAGCAGCTTGTCGGTTCGGATGATCGCATAGACACCCACTTTCGTGAGCAACCCAGCGAACACCGCCGTGACGGGCGCGGGCGCGGTCGGGTACGAATCGGGCAACCAGAACGACAGCGGGAACACCGCGGCCTTCACCGCGAACCCGATCAGCAGGGCGGCGCACAGGATGATCTGCACATCGAGGGGCAGGGCCTGGATGCGCGTGGAGAGCAGCGCCATCGTGACCGTGCCCGTGGCCCCGTAGATCAGCGCGATCGCGGCGAGAAAGAACAGCGACGAGACCAGGCTGACCACGATGTAGGTCGTACCGGCCCGGATCCGTGCGCCGGTGCCGCCGAGCGTGAGCAGCACGTAGCTCGCCGCGAGCAGCATCTCGAACCCGACGTACATGTTGAACAGGTCGCCCGCGATGAACGCGTCGAAGAGCCCCGCCGACAGGATCAGGTAGGTCGGGTGGAAGATCGACACCGGGGTGTCCTTGTCGCCGTCCGCGATGCCCTGCCCGATGGCGAAGATCAGAACGCCGAGCAGCATGAGCGCGGAGACCAGCACCATGATCGCCGAGAGCCGGTCGACCATCAGCACGATGCCGAACGGCGGCTCCCAGCCGCCGACCTTCACGACGGCTGCCTGCCCGGTCGTGTCCACGACGTAGAGCAGCACCGCGGCCGCCGCGGTCACGATCACCAGCGTGCTGACGCTGATCGCGACCTGCAGGCGCGGGTTCCGGCCGAGGATCAGGGTGATCGCGGCGCCCATCAGGGGCAGCACCACCAGAAGGGGAACGAGTGCGTTCACCGGCCGGCCCCCTTCTCCTCGTCGTCCGACGAGTCGCCGGCACCCAACAGCTGGATCCGCACCGCCTCATCGTCTTCGTCGAGCGACGCGTGGTAGACCTCGGCCTCCTCGGCGTCGATCACGTCTTCGTCGTCGACCGTCACATCGTCACCTTCGTCGCCCAGGTTGGCCAGCCACCACGAGCGGTAGATGAGCGCGAGGATGAATGCCGTCACACCGAAGTTGATGACGATCGCCGTGAGCATCAGCACCTGCGGAACCGGGTCGACCGCGCTCTCCCCGGTCGTCGTGCCGTCGATGATCGGCGAGTCCCCCGCGCGCCCCGACATGAGAAAGATCAGCAGATTCGTCGCGTTGCCGACCAGCAGGAAGCCGATCAGGATGCGCGTGAGGCTCTTCTCGAGCATCACGTACACGCCCGTGCCGTACATGATCGCCATCAGCACGACGAGGGTCAGGGAAGCACTCATGCGCGCTCACCGCCTGCCGTCACGGGTTCGGCCTCGCCCGGAACATCATCCGACTGGGCCTGTTGCCTGTCGACCTCGCCGCCGAGGCTCCGCAGCACGTCGAGCACCACGCCGATCACGACGAGGTAGACCCCGATGTCGAAGATCGTCGACGTTCCGAACGACACATGCCCGAGCAGGGGCAGGTTGCCCTCGAAATATGCCGAGGTGAGAATGTCCGCTCCGATGAACAGTGAGCCGAGGGCGGTGCCCGTGGCGATGAGCAGTCCCCCGCCGAGCAGGATGCCCGGCCCGATCGGCAGCGTCTCGCCGAGTTCGTAGCGGCCGCCCGCGAGGTAGCGCGCGATGAGGGCGAGACCTGCGAGCAGCCCGCCGGCGAACCCGCCGCCCGGGGCGTTGTGCCCGGCGAAGAGCAGGTAGATCGAGACGAGGATCGCCGGGTGGAACAGCAGCCGCACGAGCACCTCGATCATCAGCGACCGCTGGTCGGGTGCCAGCGTGCGACCGCCGAGCAGCCAGGTGTGCTGGCGGTCATCCGGTGCATCGTTCTGGGTGTGCGGGTCTTCGACCAGCCGGACTCGCTCGAAGCCCCGGCGGCGGCCACGGGACTCGCGGAGCCTCGGAACCGTGGCATTCCGGCCCGTCACGAAGAGCAGGCTCGCGACGCCGGTCGCGACGACGACCAGCACGGAGAGTTCGTTCATCGTGTCCCAGGCGCGGATGTCGACGAGCATCACGTTCACGACGTTCTTGCCGTGGCCCTCCTCGACGGCGAGCCGGGCGAGTTCGGGGCCGAGCCCGCCGGCCTGGCGGGCACCCAGCGCGATCAGGCCGATGAGCCCCATCGTCACGCCGACGGCGGCTCCGATCAGACCCCGCCGGATGCGCCGCACCGGTTTGTTGTGCTGGGCGATCTTTCGCGGCAGACGCCGGAGCACCAGCACGAACACGACGATCGTCACCGTCTCGACGAGCGCCTGCGTCAGGGCCAGGTCGGGGGCGCCGTGGAAGGCGAAGAGCAGCACCATGCCGAACCCGGTGGCGCCGACGAGCAGCACGGCGGCGAGGCGGTGCGTCGCCCGGGCGGCCATCACCGCGGCGGCGGCCATCACCGCGGCGATGAACACCTGGGCGGGGTAGTCCCAGGCCACAAGAGTCTCGGGCCAGCTGCGGTTCAGCACGGTCGAGACACCGAGGCAGAGCACGAAGACGAGCAGGATCGTCGTGAGGTACTGCGGCAGGCCGCCGCGCTGGGCGAAGAGCGTGATGCGGGCCGCGAGACGATCGACGGCGTGCACGATAGACCAGTACGTGCGGGACGCGTCGAGTACGGGCGGGATCGCGCGCTGTACCCGGGCGAAGCCCCGGCGCACGGCGAACAGGCCCGACCCCGCTCCGATGGCGACCGCGGAGAGCCCGAGGGCCAGCTCGAAACCGTGCCACAGGGCGAGGTGGTAGTCGCCCTCCCCCGGCACCGTGTCGGCGTAGGACTCGAGAGCCTTTCCGAGCGGACCGGCAAGGAGCCCGAGAGCGATGGTGGCGAGCGTCAGGATGACCGGGGCGGCCAATATGCCCCGAGAGGAATGTGACCCATGGCCGGCGCCGTTCGCGTCGGGCCGGGCACCGGCATCCTGCAGTTCGGGCTTTCTCGCGAAGGCACCCCAGAAGAACCGAGCACTGTACGCCACCGTCAGGGCGGAGCCGATCACCGTGCCGACGAGAGCGACCCAGCCCCAGCCGTCGCCCGCCGACCCGGCCTCGATGAAGGCCGAGAACACCGACTCCTTCGCGACGTAGCCAAGGAGCGGCGGGATGCCCGACATCGAGGCCACTGCAATCAGCCCTACCGCGGCCAGCACCGGCCGCCGGCGTCCGAGGCCCGAGAGCTGGCGGAGATCCCGGGTGCCCTCATCGTGGTCGATGATCCCGACCACGAGGAACAGCGTGGCTTTGAAGAGGGCGTGCGAGAGCAGCAGGGTCGCACCGGCCAGAGCAGCGTCGCGGGTGCCGAAACCGACGACGACGATCAGGAAGCCGAGCTGGCTGACCGTGCCGTAGGCCAGCAGCAGCTTGAGGTCGTTCTGCCGGAGCGACCGCCAGGCGCCGAGGATCATCGTGCTCGCCCCGACGATGACGATGACGGGCATCCAACCGGGTGTGTCGGCGAAGCCGGGGGCGAAGCGCGCGACGAGGTAGATGCCGGCCTTCACCATGGCGGCGGCGTGCAGGTAGGCGCTCACCGGGGTGGGTGCCGCCATCGCGGCCGGCAGCCAGAAGTGGAACGGCACGAGGGCCGACTTCGAGAACGCCCCGGCGAGGATGAGCATCATCGAGACCGTCACGATCGCACCCTCGGGCGGGTCCGCCACGAGCTCATGGATGCTCGTGGTGCCGCCCGCGACCGAGAGCAGCACCACGCCGACCAGCATCGCGAGCCCACCGAACGTCGTCACCAGAAGAGCCTGGAGAGCGGCACCGCGGCTCTCCTTGCGCTCGGTGTAGTGCCCGATCAGCAGGTAGGAGAGCACACTGGTGATCTCCCAGAACATGAACATGATGTAGATGTCGTCGGCGGTGACGAGACCGAACATCGTGCCCGCGAAGGCGAGCAACAGAGCTGCGAACCGGCCGAGCGAGGGCTCCCGGTCGAAGAAGTAGCGGGCGCAGTAGACCATCACGAGCGCGCCGACACCCGTCACCACCAGGGCGAGCAGCCAGGCGAGGGTGTCCATGCGGAAGGAGAAGGCGATGCCGAGCTGCGGGATCCACGGCACCGACTCGGTGACGACCCCGCCCGCCAGGACGGTCGCCGACTGCAGGGCGGTGTAGACGAACACCGCGGCAGGCAGCAGGGCCACAACGTAGAAGATGCGGGCACCGAGGAGCCTCGTCAGCCACGGAGTGAGCGCTGCAAGCCCGACGAACGTCAGCAGGGCAAGGATCACGCGGATCTCCTCGTGTTGGGGAGAGGGGCTCCGTACAGTTTACCGGGAAGACGAGCGCGAGTCTGAGAGGTCACACATGCGGGCCGCGGATCGGTCGGGGAGGGAAGATGGGGGGATGGGTGATCGCGAGAAGAGTTCAGCAGACGGGTCGGCGGCGGCGAGCGGCTGGCCGACGGTCGGGCCGACCGACCGGTGCCCGTGCCTCAGCGGCAACACCTACGGCGACTGCTGCGGGCCGTTCCACACCGGCGAGCGGCAGGCGCCCACTGCCGAACGCCTGATGCGTTCCCGCTACTCGGCCTTCGTGCGGGGTGACGCCGCCTACCTGCTCGCCACGTGGCATCCATCGACCCGGCCGGCCGCCGCCGACCTGCAGCTCGACCCCGACCAGCGTTGGTACCGCCTCGACATCCTGCAGCGCACCGGCGGCGGGATGCTCGACAGCACCGGCACGGTCGAGTTCGTCGCGCGCTACCGTCTCGGAGGCGAACGCGGCGGGCGAGGCGAGCGCGGCGAGCTGCACGAGACGAGCACCTTCGAGAAGGTCGACGGACAGTGGTTCTACCGGGCTGGATAGACTCGCAGAACACGCAGCAGGGGGCCCCATGACAGGCGAACAGTTCACCATCATCGTCCTGGTGATCGCGCTCATCGTCGATCTGGCCGTGCGTATCGTCGCGATCATCGTCGTTCCGCGCAACCGCCGGCCGAGCGCCGCCATGGCCTGGCTGCTGGCGATCTTCCTCATCCCGTACCTCGGTGTGCTCGTCTTCCTGCTGATCGGCAGCTACAAACTCCCGAAGAAGCGCCGGGACAAGCAGAAGGCGATCAACGAGTTCATCATCGAGACCACGAACGGTATCGAACTGGTCACCGACGACACTCCCTGGCCGGCGTGGCTGCGATCGGTGGTGCACCTCAACCGGGAACTGGGCGCGATGCCGCTGGTGGGCGGCAACTCGGCGAGGCTCATCGGGGACTACGCCGCATCCATCGCCGCGATGAGCGAGGCGGTCGACAACGCCGAGCGGTTCGTGCACTGCGAGTTCTACCTCATCGCGCTCGACGAGGTCACCGCGGGCTTCTTCGACTCCCTCGAGCGGGCCGTGCAGCGCGGTGTCATCGTTCGCGTCCTGGTCGACCACATCACGGCCATCCGGAGCCCCACTCACAAGGCGACCTTCAAGCGGCTCACGGCGATGGGCGCGAAATGGCAGTTTATGCTGCCGGTGCAGCCGCTGAAGGGCAAATGGCAGCGACCGGATCTCCGCAACCACCGGAAACTCCTCGTCATCGACGGCGTGGTCGGTTTCATGGGATCGCAGAACATGGTGAGCCGGGACTACAACAAGAAGAGCAACATCCGCCGGGGACTGAAGTGGCAGGACCTGATGACCCGTGTCGAGGGCCCGATCGTCAACGGCATCAACGCGATCTTCATCACCGACTGGTACAGCGAGACCGACGAGCTCCTCTCCCGCGAGACCGTGACGATCACCGATGAGATCGTGAACTCGGCGCCCGACGCCCTCGACTGCCAGATCGTGCCGAGCGGCCCCGGATTCGACGGCGAGAACAACCTCCGGCTCTTCCTGGCGCTGATGTACTACGCGCAGAAGAAGGTCATCATCACGTCGCCCTACTTCGTTCCGGATGATTCGATGCTGTACGCCATCACAACGGCCGCCCAGCGCGGGCTCGACGTACAGCTCTTCGTCTCGGAGGTCGGCGACCAGGCGGGGGTGTACCACGCGCAGCGCTCCTACTACGAGGCGCTGCTGAAGGCGGGGGTGACCATCTGGCTCTACCCCGCCCCGTACATCCTGCACGCCAAGCACTTCACGATCGACGAGGATGTCGCGGTGATCGGTTCGAGCAACATGGACATCCGCTCCTTCAACCTCGACCTCGAGATCTCGATGATGGTGCGGGGCCGGGCCTTCGTGACCGAGATGCGCGGCATCGAGGACGGCTACCGCGCCCTCAGCCGCCGGCTCACACCCGAGGAGTGGGAGCGGCAGCCGCTCCGCTCGACCATCCTCGACAACCTGGCGCGTCTCACCTCCGCCCTGCAGTAGCGCAGCTCCGTCGCTTGGGGGTTCCGGTCGGTTCGCGAGGCGAATACCGACCGGAACTCCCGACTCGATCCGGGGGGCCGGGGGTCGATGCTCAGGCGCGCGAGCGCAGGAGCGTGAAGGAGCAGTCGCGCACGATCAGCGTCGACACGGGGGCCGCCACCTGCTGCTCGGGGTCGCTGGAGAGCGCCAGCTCCCACTCGGCGTTCGGCGCATCCGGAACCTGGAACTCCACCCCGTTCTCGGCCGCGTTCAGCAGGAGCGCGAACGCGTCGCCGCCCTCGTTCTCGAGCAGGAACACGATGGAGCGGGCATCCGGGTTCGCCCAGTCCTCGTCGCTGAATTCCTCGGCGTCGCTGCGTTCGACGACCACCGTGTTCTCGTCTCCTGTGGAGGGCGCCGACCGGAACCAGGCCGGGTGCAGCGCCAGGTTCTCCCGGCGCAGCGTGATGAGCGATGTCGTGAAGGCCAGCAGCTCCTCGTCGGCGTTCGCCCAGTCGAACCACGAGATCTCGTTGTCCTGGCAGTAGGCGTTGTTGTTGCCGCCCTGGGTGCGGCAGAGCTCGTCGCCGCCGAGGATCATCGGCACGCCCGCCGAGAGCAGCAGCGTCGCGAGGAAGTTACGGCGCAGGCGCCCGCGCCGTTCGTTCACGGCCTCGTTGTCGGTCGCGCCCTCCGCGCCGCCGTTCGACGACTTGTTGTCGCTCTCGCCGTCGTTGTTGTCCTCGCCGTTCGCCGAGTTGTGCTTGGAGTTGTACGCGGTCAGATCGGCCAGCGTGAACCCGTCGTGGGCCGTCACGAAATTGATGCTCGACAGCGGCGAGCGCCGGTCGGCCTCGTACACGTCGGGGCTGCCGAGCACGCGCTGCGACAGGGTGCCGAGGATGCCGTCGCTGCCGTTCCAGAAGTCGCGCACGTCGTCGCGGAACTTGCCGTTCCACTCCGACCAGTCGGCCGGGAAGCCGCCGACCTGGTAGCCCGCGGTGTCCCACGGCTCGGCGATCATCTTCACCGGGGCGAGCACCGGGTCCTGCTGGATGAGCGTCAGGAACGCGCTGTGGATCTCCGCGTCCCCGCCCTGCCGGGTGAGGGTGGTGGCGAGGTCGAACCGGAACCCGTCCACGTGCATCTCGGTCACCCAGTAGCGGAGCGAGTCCATGATCAGGCCGAGGGCGGTCGGGTGCGAGACGTTCAGACTGTTGCCGGTACCCGTCGTGTCGAAGTAGCTCGCCCGGTCATCCTCGACCAGGCGGTAGTACGACTCGTTGTCGATGCCCTTGAACGAGAGCGTCGGGCCCATGTGGTTGCCCTCGGCCGTGTGGTTGTAGACCACGTCGAGGATGACCTCGAGCCCCGCCGCGTGCAGGTTCTTGACCATCTGCTTGAACTCGGCCACCTGCCCGCCGCCGTCTCCAGCCGCCGCGTACTCACCGTGGGGTGCGAAGAAGCCGATGCTGTTGTACCCCCAGTAGTTGCGGAGGTTCTTCTCGAGCAGGTGGCTGTCCTGCACGAACTGGTGCACGGGCATGAGTTCGACGGCGGTGATGCCGAGGTCGGTGAAGTGCTTGATGGCTGCAGGATGCCCGAGGCCGGCGTAGGTGCCCCTGATCTCTTCGGGCACACCGGGGTGCAGTTTCGTGAAGCCCTTCACGTGCGTCTCGTAGATGACGGTCTCGCTGAGCAGGGTGCGAGGGGAGGTGTCGGTGCCGCCGCCCTCGGTGCTCCAGTCGAACGCCGGGTCGGTGATCACGCAGAGCGGGGTGGAGCCGGCGGCATCCGTCTCGTCTCTCGTCTCGGGCTCGTTCATGTCGTGCCCGAACACGGCCTGGCCCCAGGTGTAGTCACCCTCGATGGCGGTCGCGTGCGGGTCGAGCAGCAGCTTGTGGTGGTTGTGGCGGAGGCCCTCGGCGGGGTTCCACGGGCCGTCGACGCGGATGCCGTAGCGGGTGCCGACACCGGCTCCCTCCACGATGCCGTGGAAGACGTGGCCGGTGCGCTCGGTCAGGCGGGTGACGGTCTCGGAACCGTTCTCGTCGAAGCTGCAGAAGTCGACGGAGTCGGCGGTCTCGGAGTAGATCGCGAACGAGATACCACCCTCGAGCAGGGTGACACCGAGCGGATAGGGCAGGGAGCGGGGGAAAGACGACATGGCTCACATCATTCCGGAATCCCCGCTGGCAGAATGCCCGGCGGAGCGGGGCTTGACGCGCGGGGTCGGCGCATGCGTGGCACGCGCACTGCCGCAAAACGGAGTGTCGCGCAAGGGGTGGGCCGAGCCTCGCCGGGCTTCCGGAGCGTCCCCTACTGTGGGGGCGTACAGGAGGAGACGTCATGGCGGGCGAGCATGTGTGGGTTTCCCTGTCGCCGCGGCGTCCGGATGATCGACCACCCGGGCCCGCCCTGGCGGCGTCGTGGGTGTCGGAGGTCAGCGGCGCCCCTGTACCCGGGCACGCGGGTCGCGGGCCCGACCTCGTCGACGCCGCTCTGGACTTCGCGCTCCGGCTGGGCCGGGAGAATCCGGCACCCGTGCCCGGGGGCGGGCACACCCGCGAGCTGTGGGAGACGCTCGCGACCCTCGCGGCGGCAGACCTCGGAGCGGCACGGGCGATCGAGCCGCACCTCGATGCGCTGGCGATCCTCGACCAGGCCGGGATCGCCGGGGTGAACGCCGGAGACTCGACCTGGGGCGTGTTCGCCGCGGAGGGCGGTGCCGACCCGCTGGTCGCAAGCGATGACGGGAGCGTCAACAGCGGCGACGGCAGCGGCGGCAGCTGGACCCTCACCGGCACCAAACCGTGGTGCTCCCTCGCCGACCGCCTCGACCGCGCGCTCGTCTCCGCCACCGTCTCCCCCGCCACCGTCTCCCCCGCCCTCGACGGTGGGGGAGCAGCCGTGCCCCGCAGGCTCTTCTCTGTCGACCTCCGCCAGCCCGGGGTACAGGCGCTGCCGGACTCCTGGCACGCGCGCGGCCTGACCGAGGTGCCGAGCGGACCCGTGCACTTCGACTCCGTCGCCGCCGAGCCCGTGGGCGAGGCCGGCTGGTACCTCGCCCGGCCCGGCTTCGCGTGGGGCGGCATCGGGGTCGCGGCCTGCTGGTTCGGCGGAGCGGTCGGCGTCGCCCGCACCCTCGCCGGGCGCGCCCGGGGCACCTCCGACACTCTGCTGCACCTCCACCTCGGCATCGTCGACGAACGCCTCGGCGACGCCCGGCGCGCGCTCGCCGAGGCCGCTCGGCTCATCGACTCGGGGCAGGCGACCGGAGAGCAGGGCAGGGTGCTGGCGAAGCGCGTCCGCGCGACGGTGGCCCGGGCATCCGAAGACGTGCTCCGGCAGGTCGGCCACGCGCTCGGCCCTGCCCCGCTCGCCCTCGACGACGAGCACGCCAAACGCGTCGCCGACCTCGAGCTCTACCTCCGCCAGCACCATGCCGAGAAAGACGAGGCCTCGCTCGGCCGGCAGCTCACAGAGGGCGCGGACCTGCCGTGGTGAGCTTCGACTCCCGCGACCCGGGAACGCCGTCGGCGGTGTGGATGACCGACCCCCGTCTCGCCGAGCTCCCCGCCTTCCCGCTCACCGGCGTCGACCGGATGATCGTGCTCGCCGCCCACCCCGACGACGAGACCCTCGGGGCCGGCGCCCTGCTCGCCAGCGCCTTCGCGGTCGGCATCCCCGCCGAGGTCATCATCGTGACGGACGGTTCCGCCTCCCACCCCGGCTCCCCCACTGTGGATGCAGCCGACCTCGCCGCCGCGCGCACCGCCGAGGCGACCGAGGCGATCGCTCTGCTGAACCCCCGGGCAGGAGTCACGTTCCTCGGCTTCCCCGACGGCCGCGTGCGGGAGCATGCCGACGAGATCCGCGCCGCCCTCGGCGAGCACGCCGCCGCGCCCGCGCCCGCCGCCGCGCCCGCGCCCGCCGCCGCGCCCGCACCCGTTGCCGCGCCCGGCCGCACCCTCCTCGTGGCCCCCTGGCGCGGCGACGGTCACCGTGACCACCGCGTGCTCGGCGAGATCGCGGCCAGCCTGGCGCTCGAGCGCGGCGCTGAACTCGTGGAGTACCCGGTCTGGCTCTGGCACTGGGCGACCCCGGCCGATCCGGCCACGCCGTGGGAGCGTTTCGCCGCCGTCACCGACCCCGCCGCCCTCGCGCGGAAGCGCACCGCCCTCACCGCCTACCGTTCGCAGTCCGAGCCGCTCTCCGAGGCTCCGGGCGATGAGGCCCTGCTGAATCCGACCTTCCTCGCGCACTTCGACCGCTCCCAGGAGGTGCTGATCGTGTCCCCTCCTTCCACCGCCACGACGAGTTCCACCGCCACCACGAGTCTGTCCCGCGACTACTTCGACGACACCTACGCCCGCCACGACGACCCGTGGGGCTTCACCAGCCGCTGGTACGAAGAACGGAAGCGCTCCGTCACCGTCGCGAGCCTCCCCCGCCCGAACTTCGCGAGCGCCCTCGAGATCGGCTGCTCGATCGGAGTCCTCACCGAGCAGCTCGCCCCGCGCACCGGTACCCTGCTCGCCGTCGACATCGCACCGGCAGCGATCGAGCGGGCCCGGGAGCGCCTGGCCGGGCATCCGAATGTGCACCTGGCGGTGGCGGATGTGGCCGAGACCTTCCCCTCCGGCGCCTTCGACCTCCTGCTGCTCAGCGAGGTCGGCTACTACTTGGACGTCCCCACCCTGCAGAACGTGTTAGCCGGCATCGCAGCGTCCCTCACCCCCGACGGCGTCTTCGTCGCCTGCCACTGGCGACACCCGGTCGCCGACTATCTGCAGACCGGTGACGGTGTGCACGAGCAGGTCGCCTCCGCGGCGACGACAGCCGGCTGGACTCTTCTCAGCCACCACCTCGAACGCGACTTCGTGCTCGACGTCTACTCTCCCGACCCCCGCTCGGTCGCCGAACAGACGGGTCTCGCATGACACCTCCCCGATCATCCAGAACCGACGACAGAACCGGCAACGGAGCCGGCACCGGCAGCGTCGACAGCACGGCCGGCACCGGCAGCATCGACAGCGTTGCCGTCGTCATTCCCGCCCGGAACGAGGAACAGCTGATCGCCCGCTGCCTGCGCTCGGTCGAGCAGGCGATCGCCCTCACCCGCTCGCGCCTCGGCGACGCCGGACCGAACATCGTCACCGTCGTCGCGGTCGACAGCAGCGGTGACGACACCGAGGCCATCGCCCGGTCGTTCCCGGGCGTGTCCGTGTTCACAGTGGACGCGAAGAGCGTCGGCGCCGCCCGGCGCGAGGGAGTCGATCTCGCTCTCGACGCCCTCGACCTGTTCGCGCATGGCGATGCCTCCCGCGTCTGGATCGCGAACACCGACGCCGACTCCGCCGTCCCCGCCACGTGGCTGCTCCACCAGCTCGACCTCGCCGCCGAGGGTGCGGACGTCGTCATCGGCACGGTGCGCCCCGACTTCGCCGATCTCAGCGCCCGGCAGGTCGAGGCGTGGCTCCGCCAGCACCCGCCGGGCGTGGCGAACGGCCACATCCACGGGGCCAACCTGGGATTCCGCGCCGACTTGTACATTCGCGCGGGCGGGTTCGCGCCGCTCAGCGAGCACGAAGACGTCGACCTCGTCGCGCGCCTGGCGGCTCTGGATGCCCGGACCGTCCCCACCGCGTCCGCCGAGGTGCTGACCTCCGGCCGCCAGGCGGGCCGCACCCCCGGCGGCTATGCGGGTTACCTCCGCACCGAGCTGGTCCCCCCGGCCTGACCAGCCCGCCCTCTCCCCGTTCGGCACCGCAACCCCGCCGCCCGCGCCGCGACCTCCCAGCCGTTTCGTCGTACGGTAGACCGTGACCAGAGTGACCAAGAAGCACGCGAACCCCACCTCCACCCAGCGACCGGCCGGAGCCACGCAACCGCCGACCGGAACCGTGCCCATCCGCACGAACGGCTACACCGATCTCCGCTCCTACGGGGCCATCGGCGACGGCCGCACCGTCGCCCTCATCGCCCTCGACGGCAGCATCGACTGGTTCCCCGTGCCGAACCTCAATGGCACCCCTGTCTTCGCGCGCCTCCTCGACGAGAGCGAGGGCGGTTCGCTGGAGCTCACCCCCACGCAGGCCTTCACGGCAAGCCGCCGCTACCTGCCCGGCACCAACGTGCTGGAGACCACGTTCACCACCGACACCGGCACCGCGGTGCTGACCGATGCGCTCGTCACCGGGTTCGCCGGCCGTCTGCCCTGGGCCGAGCTCGCCCGCCGCGTCGTCGGGGTGAAGGGCAGCGTGCGGTTCCGTTGGCGGGTCGCGCCGGGCACCTGCCTGTCGACCGCCAGCCCCTGGATCCAGAAGACCGCCCACGGCCCCGTCATCCGGGTCGACTCCGTCACCATCGCGGTGCGCGGCATCGACCACGGCCCGCGCGGCGGCGGAGACCGCGCCCTCGCCGGCCGGTTCACCACGAGCCCGAAGTCGCACCACGTGCTGGCCGTCGCCGGCACGTCGAACGAGCCCCTGCACATCCCGCAGCCCGAACTCACCGACAGCGGCATCGAGCGCACGGTCAAGAACTGGCAGCACTGGTCGGAGGAGTTCACCTACGACGGCCCCTGGAAGGACGCAGTCGAGCGGAGCGCCCTCGCCCTGAAGCTGCTGATCTTCAGCCCCACCGGAGCGATCGCGGCCGCCGCGACCACCTCTCTGCCCGAGAGTTCGCGGGGCGGCAAGAACTGGGACTACCGCTTCGCCTGGATCCGCGACCTCGCCTACACCGTGCACGCTCTCATCCGGTTCGGCCTCCGTGAGGAGACCCACGCCTCCGTCTCCTGGCTGCTGAAGACGATCCGCGCGAACGGTCCCGAACTGCACGTCTTCTACAGCCTCGACGGCGCACCCCCCGGCAGTGTCGAGAAGCACGACTCCACCGGCTGGCGGGATGCCGGCCCGGTGGTGACGGGCAATCCGGCCAGCGGCCAGCTGCAGCTCGGCGTCTTCGGCGACCTCTTCGACGTGATGCGGCTCTATGTCAAGGCCGGAAACGTGCTCGATTCGGAGACCGGACGGATGCTCGCGGGCGTCGCCGACCGCGCGTGCGACGACTGGCGCCGCCCCGATGCCGGCATCTGGGAGCTGGCGGACACCCGGCACTACACCTCCTCGAAGATGGGCTGCTGGCAAGCTCTGGATGCCGCGGTCGAACTCGCCGAGCTCGGCCAGATCCCGGGCGACCCGGCCCGCTGGCGATCCGAGAAGGGCATGATCCAGGAGTGGGTGCGGGAGCACTGCTGGTCGGAGACCCTGCAGAGCTACGTGATGTACCCGGGCAGCGAGGAGCTCGACGCAAGCGTGCTGCTGCACGCGACCAGCGGCTTCGACCGCGGCGAGCGGATGTCGCAGACGATCGACGCGATCCAGAAGGAGCTCGCCCGCGGCCCGCTCGTCTACCGGTACTCCGGCGCAGAGGCCGAGGAGGCCACGTTCGTCGCGTGCGCCTTCTGGCTCGCCTCCGCCCTCGTCTGCATCGGCCGTGCCGACGAGTCGGTTGCGCTCATGGACGAACTCATCGGCCTCTCAAACGACGTCGGCCTCTACTCCGAGATGATCGACGCCGACGACCTGTCGTTCCTCGGCAACCTCCCGCAGGGCCTCAGCCACCTCGCGCTGATCAACGCCGCCATCACGATCGAGGAACTCACCCGCGACAAGTGACCCCGTGCCTGACGTGCGTTGTCAACCACCCCCTCTGCAAGGTGACCGGCCGCCGGCACCGGCGTAGCGTAGAAGCCAGCCATCCGCAGAACAGAAAGGCACACTGTGTCCACGACAACAATCGAACGAGACGTGCACGTTCCCGCCGACGGCGGCCCCAAGGCCACCCGGCGCCAGAATGCCGAACGCGGCTTCAAGGCCCCGAAAGACCTGACCGACGCGATGCAGGCCGTGCTCGTCGACCTGATCGAGCTCCACGTGCAGGGCAAGCAGGCGCACTGGAACGTGGTCGGCAAGAACTTCCGCGACCTGCACCTCCAGCTCGACGAGATCATCGACGCCGCGCGGGAGTTCAGCGACACGATCGCGGAGCGCATGCGTGCCCTGCACGCGGTTCCGGATGGTCGTTCCGACACGGTCGCGGCCACGACCTCGCTGCCCGAATACCCCAACGGTGAGATCGACACCGCCGAGACCGTCGACCTGGTGGTCGTGCGCCTCGAGGCCACCGTCGGCACCATGCGCGACGTGCACGACACCGTGGACGAGGCCGACCCGACAAGCGCCGACCTGCTGCACGCCATCATCGAGAAGCTCGAGCAGTACGCCTGGATGGTCGGGGCGGAGAACCGCACGGCGACCGCGAAATAGGTTTTCGCCCGAAGGGACGCAAACTGTCGGAAAGATTCGTCTTTCGAGCAGTTTGCGTCCCTTCGCGGTCTACTCCTCGCCGAAGCCCGACTCGATGAGGGCGACGAGGGCGTCGAGGGCCGCGAGGCCCGCGGCATCCTGAGCGGTGAGAGTGGCCGTCGCGCCGCGCACCAGGCCGAGGGACATGATCCCGAGCAGGCTCTTGGAGTCCTTGCCGTTGATCGTCACCTTCGCATCGAACGTGTTCGCGAGCTTCACGAACTCCGCCGCGGGGCGGGCGTGCAACCCGTCACGGTTCACGATCGTCACGGTTCTCGTCAGCGCGGCGTCGGCCGCGTCATCCACGGCACCGGATGCTCCGCCTCCCGCCCGGGCGTCGGCAGGGCCCGGCCCGGGCACCTCACCGAACGCACTCCGGGCGGACTCGGCCGCCGCGACGACGGCGGCGAGCGATCCGCCTGTCTCCGCGGTCACCGAGGCCGCAACCGCACCCTCGACCAGCGGTGCATCCACGATGCGCACACGCTCCCGCACCTCGTCGTCGAGGAAGTCGAGGGCCGTCTCGGCGGTCAGGATGGCCGAACCGAGGTCGCACAGCACGACCACACCCTCGCCCGAGTCGGCCTCCGCGATCGCGGCCGTCACCTTCTCGAAGCTGGTGCCGATACCGCCCTCGTCAGTGCCGCCGGCCGCGACGAGCGCCGCTCCAGGCGCCATCTGCCCGGCGAGCTCGGTCAGCCCGTCAGCGATCTTCCCGCTGTGCGAGACGAAGACGAGCCCGACCTTCCCCGGCACGCCTGCCACGTCAGGACGCGTCCGGGGCAGAGGAACCGGATCCCGTGCCGCTGGTGCCCGCAGCCGCATCGGACGCAGCCCGCAGAATGAGCGCCGACGACTGAGAACCCGGGTCCCGGTGACCGATGGCCCGCTCGCCGAGGTAGCTCGCGCGACCCTTCCGCGCCACGAGCGGTTCGGTCGCCTTCGCGCCCTGCTCGGCCGCGTCCGCCGCCGCCGCGAGGATCCCGGCCTCGTCCGCACCGTCGGCCAGAGCGGCCGCGGCGGCGTCGACGGCCGGAGTCCAGGCATCGATCATCGTCTTGTCGCCGACCTCGGCCTTGCCGCGCAGCACCACACCGTCACGCGCTGCGGTGAGCAGCGCGACGACAGCCGCGCCATCCAACTGCTCGGCTTTGCCGACGGCACCCGCGGCCTTGAGGTACGCGGTTCCGACCAGCGGGCCGGACGCACCGCCGACCGTCGAGATGAGCGTCGTCGCCACCAGCTTCAGGGCGTCGCCCGGAAGTGCGCCCTCCGGCAGGTCGCCGAGCTTCTGGATGACCGCGCTGAACCCTCGGTCGAGGTTCTCTCCGTGGTCGCCGTCGCCGATCTCGCGGTCGAGGGTGATCAGTTCGACCCGGTGATCCGCGATCACCCGTGCACTCTCCCGGATCCATTCGGTCACCCAGTCGATACCGAGGCTCATCCCGTCTACCTTCCCCATCGGAGAGCGGCAGTCTGCACGGGGGCATCCCACAGCTCGGTCAGTTCGTCATCCAACTTCAGCACAGTGATCGACGCGCCCTGCATCTCGAGCGAGGTCACGAAGTTGCCGACCAGCGAACGGGTCACCTCGACGCCCTTCTCCTTCAGCACCTCGGCCGCGCGGCGGAAGACGATGTAGAGCTCGATCTGCGGCGTTCCGCCCATGCCGTTGACGAACAGCAGCACCTTGTCGCCTGAGGCGAACGGCAGGTCTTCGAGGATCGGGCCGAGCAGACGGTCGACGATCGCGTCGGCCGGCTCCAGCTTGATGCGTTCGCGGCCGGGTTCGCCGTGGATGCCGATCCCGATCTCGATCTCGTCGTCAGCGAGGGTGAAGCTCGGCTCACCGGCGTGCGGAACGACGCACGGGGTCAGAGCGACTCCCATCGAGCGGGTCTGGTCGTTGACCTTCTGGGCGATCCGGGTCACGGTTTCGAGGTCGTCGAGGCGCTCGGCCGACGCGCCGGCGATCTTCTCGACGAGCACCGTCCCTGCGACACCCCGGCGCCCGGCCGTGTAGAGGCTGTCCTTGACCGCGACATCGTCGTTGATGATCACGGAGCGCACCTCGATGTCATCCGCCGAGGCCAGGTCGGCTGCCGTCTCGAAGTTGAGCACGTCGCCGGTGTAGTTCTTCACGATGTGGAGCACCCCGGCACCGCCGTCGACCGCCTTGGTGGCCGCGACGATCGGGTCGGGTGTCGGAGAGGTGAACACCGGCCCGGGAACGGCGGCATCGAGCATCCCGAAGCCGACGAAGCCGCCGTGCAACGGCTCGTGGCCGCTGCCGCCGCCGCTGACGAGGGCGACCTTGCCCTGCACCGGCGCACCCTTCCGCACGATGTAGATGGGGTCGTAGAAGACGTCGACGAGATCGCCGTGCGCAGCTTCGATGCCTCTCGCTGCCTCGTCGACGACATTCTTCGGGTCATTGATGAGCTTCTTCATTGAAATTCCCTTTCACCAAAGTCCGATGCGCCCGCGCACCGGGTGGACAGAACAAGACCGAGCCGGGACTCGACGCTAAACCTACGCCCCGCGGTTGGTCGCCGCGACCCACTTCGTCAGTTTGCGGAGCGCCGATCCGGAGTCGATCGACTCTGCAGCGACGACCATCTTCTCGGCGAACCGTTCCACAATGCTGCGCTGCACTTCGGAGGGGTCGCGGGCCAGGTCGAACGCGGCCAGCCCTGCCGCCGCATTCAGCAGCACGATGTCGCGCACCGCGCCGGTCTCGCCGCCCAGCACCCGCCGGACGGTGTCGGCATTCGCGGCGGGGTCGCCGCCCCGCAGTTCGTCGATGGATGCCCGGCGGAGCCCGAGGTCACGGGGATCCAGATCGTGTTCGGTGACGGCGCCCCTCGACACCTCCCAGATGTGGCTGTGGCCTGTTGTCGTCAGTTCGTCGAGTCCATCGTCGCCCCGGAGAACGAGAGCCGTCGCGCCGCGCGTCTGGAATACTCCCACGATGAGCGGCACGCGGTCGAGCTGGGCGACGCCGACCGCGGAAGCCTCGGGCCTCGCCGGATTGCAGAGCGGGCCGAGGTAGTTGAAGACGGTCGGAATCCCGAGCTCGCTCCGCACCGCGCCGGCGTGCCGGAAGCCGGGGTGGAACTTCGCCGCGAAGGCGAAGGTGATGCCGGCCTCGTGCAGCACCCGCGCGACCGAGACGGGTTCGAGGTCGAGGTTCAGCCCGAGCGCCTTCAGCACGTCCGACGATCCGGCGAGCGAACTCGCCGCCCTGTTGCCGTGCTTGATCACCGGCACGCCGGCACCGGAGGCCACGATCGACGCCATGGTGGAGACGTTCACCGTGCCGAAGCGGTCGCCGCCGGTACCCACGATGTCGAGGGCGAAGGGGTCGACATCCAGAGGCAGAGCATGGTCGAGGATCGCATCGCGGAACCCGACGATCTCGTCGACCGTCTCACCCTTGGCGCGGAGCGCCACCAGGAATCCGGCCAGCTGGGCAGGCGACGCGGAGCCCTCCATCACCTCGTTCATCGCCCAGGTGGACTCGGCGACGGTTAGGTCCCTCGCGGCCAGAAGAGCGGAGAGCAGGTACGACCAGCTGAGTTCAGACGCCATGGGAACGATCCTAAACGGTGGGCATTCTCCGCCCTTCCGCGCCGAACTTCTACACCCGGTAAAAAAGTCGTCTCTAGACCCCGCAAATGCGAAACACCTGAACAGAAATCGGACATAATGGGTGAGTGACTAGCAGCTCGATGACCCAAACATCCGCACCCCTGGTGCAGCGCCCGAACGTCGTTGCCGTCGGCACGATCGTCTGGCTCGGCAGCGAGGTCATGTTCTTCGCCGGCCTCTTCGCCATCTACTTCACGCTGAGGTCGACGAGCCCCGAGCTCTGGAGCACCGAGAGTTCGATCCTGAACGTGCCGTTCGCCACCGTGAACACGCTGATCCTCGTGTCAAGTTCGTTCACCTGCCAGTTCGGTGTCTTCGCCGCGGAGCGCCTGCAGTCGCGCGCCACCGGGTGGAAGCCCACACAGTGGGGCATGGTCGAGTGGTTCTTCCTCACCTATGTGCTCGGTGCGCTGTTCGTCTCCGGGCAGGCCTGGGAGTACGCGAACCTCGTGCAGGAGGGCATCACGCTGAACTCCTCCTCCTACGGGTCGGCGTTTTACCTCACCACCGGCTTCCACGCCCTGCACGTCACGGCCGGGCTCTTCACCTTCCTGCTGATGATCGGCCGCGCCTTCGGTGTGAAGAACTTCGGACACCGGGAGGCCACCAGCGCCATCGTCGTGTCGTACTACTGGCACTTCGTCGACGTGGTGTGGATCGGCCTGTTCCTCGTGATCTACATCCTGAAATAGCTCGTGTTCCGCCGCACCACCAGCATGTCCCGACAGAGAGTTGAGAGAATGGCCCGCACCTCCAAGAAAGCGAACAGACGGCACCCCCTGGCGACCGTCGTTCTGATCGCGATCGGGTTGGCCTTCACGGGCGGCGGTTACGCGCTGTTCTCGAGCACCGCCACGGCTGACACCAGCACGGCCGCCTCGCAGGCCACGGTCGAAGAGGGCAGCAAACTGTTCGCGGCGAACTGCGCCACCTGCCACGGCATGAACCTCGAAGGCACGACCGCCGGCCCGAGCCTGCTCGGCGTCGGCGCGGCATCCGTCGACTTCCAGGTAGGCACCGGCCGCATGCCCCTCGCCATGCAGGGCCCGCAGGCCATGCAGAAGCCCGTGCAGTTCACCGAGGAGCAGACGGCGGCCCTCTCGGCCTTCGTGGCCTCGCTCTCGCCCGGCCCCTCCGTCCCCACCGACTCCCAGCTCACCGATGACGGCAACGCCACGAACGGCGGCGAACTCTTCCGCATCAACTGCGCCATGTGCCACAACGTCGCGGGTGCGGGTGGAGCGCTCACCGAGGGCAAGTTCGCCCCCGAGCTGACCGGTGTCGAGTCGAAGTACATCTATGAGGCCATGCTCACCGGCCCGCAGAACATGCCCGTCTTCAACGACCACAACATCACCCCCGAAGACAAGCGCGACATCATCACCTACCTGAAGTACCTCCAGAACAACCCGTCCCCGGGCGGATTCGAGCTCGGCAACCTCGGGCCGGTGGCCGAAGGCCTCTTCATCTGGATCTTCGGTATCGGCGCGGTCGTCGCACTGACGGTCTGGCTCACGGCGAAGTCGAACTAGCCCCCCACCGGCACAGACACCCGCACCGGCACACATTCTTCTCAGGTTCGAAAGGAACACCATGGCACACGACGACACGAGCGGCACAGACGTCGCCGCGTTCTCGTCAGGCGCAGACGGCGTGAGCAACACCTCCGGCAGGGCGGTCGAGCCCTCCGCTGCCTCCGGCGGTCTCGCCGTCATCACGAGCGACGGCTTCGCCGACCCGGGAGTCCCGCCGCACCGCAAGCGGGTGACCGATCTCGACCCGAAGAAGGCCCGGACCGCCCAGCGCACCGTCTACACACTCTTCTACCTCTCCATCGCCGGCTCGATCTTCGCGATCGCGGCCTACATGGCGTTCCCCATCAACGAGAACGACCCGGGTTCGGTACGACTCAACACGGTCTTCCTTGGACTCGGCATAACGCTGGCCCTGATGGGCATTGGAATCGGCGCCGTGCACTGGGCGAAGTCGCTCATGCACGACGAGGAGGGTGTCGACATCCGGCACCCCGTGCGTTCGTCCGACGAGACCCGCGCCCGTGCGGTCGAGATCTTCCACGAGGGCAATGTGGAGTCGGGCATCGGTCGCCGCTCCCTCATCCGCAACAGCCTCATCGGTGCCCTCGTCGCGTTCCCGCTGCCCGCGGTCATCCTGTTCAGGGGCCTCGGCCCGCAGAACGAGATCCCGGCAGATCTCCTCTCGCACACCATGTGGAAGGCGGGGGCGCGGCTGACGCTCGACCCCTCGGGCCTCCCCATCAAAGCTGCCGATGTCACCATCGGTTCGGCGTTCCACATCATCCCGGAAGGCCTCAACGACGCCCCCGACCGCCTCGAGCAGAAGGCCAAAGCGGCCGTGCTGCTGATGCGCGTCAACCCGTCTGACCTCAACGTCAGCGCCGGCCGCGAGAACTGGAACTACGACGGCATCGTCGCGTACTCCAAGATCTGCACGCACGTCGGATGCCCGGTGGCCCTGTTCGAACAGCAGACCCACCACCTCCTCTGCCCCTGCCACCAGTCCACGTTCGACGTGGACAACGAGTGTGCGGTCATCTTCGGCCCGGCCAAGCGTGCCCTGCCCCAGCTGCCCATCACTGTCGACGGCGAGGGCTACCTCATCGCACAGAGTGACTTTCTTGAGCCAGTCGGCCCTAGTTTCTGGGAGCGTTCATGACAATCGAAAAAACCAAGGCCGACGGCCTCGTGGACGGAACCACCGACCACGCGGTCGGCGCCCCGCCCAAGATCTCCAACGCCCCCTCGGCCCGCTTCACGTCGGCGGCCGCGAACTACATCGACGAGCGTACGAGCATCTCGGCTGTCGTCAAGGAGTTCGGGCGCAAGATCTTCCCCGACCACTGGTCGTTCATGCTCGGTGAGGTCGCGCTCTACAGCTTCGTCGTCATCATCATCACGGGAACGTTCCTGACGTTCTTCTTCCAGGCTTCGATGGCCCCGGTCGTCTACGACGGCAGCTTCGTCCCCCTCAAGGGCGTCGAGATGTCGTCGGCGATGTCGTCGACGCTGAACATCTCGTTCGAGATCCGCGGTGGCCTCCTGGTACGCCAGATCCACCACTGGGCCGCGCTGCTCTTCATTGCGTCCATCGGTCTGCACATGCTGCGCATCTACTTCACCGGTGCTTTCCGGAAGCCCCGTGAACTGAACTGGGTGATCGGCTTCGTGCTGTTCATCCTCGCGCTGGCTGAAGGCTTCACCGGCTACTCGCTCCCCGACGACCTGCTCTCCGGCAACGGCCTCCGCATCATCGACGGAATGGTGAAGGGTGTGCCCTTCGCGGGCTCCTGGCTCTCGTTCCTGATCTTCGGCGGCGAGTTCCCGGGCGAGGAGATCGTGGGCAGGCTCTACACGCTGCACATCCTGCTCCTGCCGGCCATCATCGTGGCGCTGATCGCGCTGCACCTGGTGTTCGTCGTGGTGCACAAGCACACGCAGTACGCGGGCCCCGGCAAGACCAACGACAACGTCATCGGCTACCCGGTGCTCCCGGTCTACGCGGCCAAGGCCGGTGGATTCTTCTTCATCGTCTTCGGCATCATCGCCCTGATCGCCTCGTTCTTCACGATCAACCCGATCTGGAACTACGGGCCCTACGACCCCTCCCCTGTCTCGGCGGGAACGCAGCCCGACTGGTACATCGGCTTCGCCGACGGTGCCCTGCGGTTGATCCCCCCGCACCTGGAGTCGGTGATCTGGGGCCACACCTACTCGTGGAACATCCTCATCCCGATCGCCGTGCTCGGGTTGTTCATCCTGACCGTGCTGATCTACCCGTTCATCGAGGGCTGGGTGACGGGCGACAAGCGCGAGCACCACATCCTCGACCGCCCGCGGAACGCTCCCACCCGTACCGCGATCGGTGCTGCCGGTGTGACGTTCTACGCGGCACTCTGGTCGGCGGCGAGCTCGGACATCCTCGCAACCCACTTCCAGCTGTCGATCGAATCGGTGATCCACGCCATCCAGGCCGCCGTCATCATCGGCCCGGTCATCGCCTACTTCGTCGCCAAGCGCGTCTGTCTCGCACTGCAGAAGAAGGACCGCGAAATGGCCCTGCACGGTTTCGAGTCCGGCCGCATCGTGCGCCTGCCGGGTGGCGAGTACATCGAGGTCCACCAGGACGTCGACGAGTACGAGCGCTGGAAGCTGGTCTCGTTCCACGAGTACAAGCCGCTGATGATCCGTCCGAACGCCAAGGGCAAGATCACCGCCCCGCAGCGTCTCCGCGCCGGCATGTCCAAGTGGTTCTTCGAGGACCGGATCGCGCCCGTCACGCGCACCGACCTCGAGCACCAGAAGTCGCTCCACTAGGCACAGCACCTGCTCGACAGGAAGGCCCCCGTCCGATTCCCTCGGACGGGGGCCTTCCTGCAGTCCCGGCTCCCCTTCTGCCGAACCCGCGTAATGGATGGGCCGTGCCTGCGTCTTGGTGAGTATGAAACTCAGATACTGTGCCCTGGCCGTCGTCGCGCTGCTCGCCGGCGTCACGCTACAGGCCACACCTGCCTCCGCAGACATCAATCTGCCCCCGGAAAAATCGAAGATCTACGAGACGCAGTTCGACAAGCTCTCCTTTCCCGGGTGGGTGACACTTCCCACAGGGGGAATGAGTCCGCACGAAGCTGCGGGGGTCGGCAGGGCCTCCACGAAGGGCGGCGACGGATCGACAGGTGCCGACAAGACGGACACTCACACGTTCAGCAATCCGCACGCGGGCATGTATCCCGCCCTCGTTCCGATGGAGCTGACCGTTCTCAACCCCGGCAGTCTCGACACGATGTCCACGAAGACGATCAACACCATCAAGGAGCTCGCCGCCGTCGCACAGATCATTCCCCAGGTGAAGGAGTCGGCGGACGGCTCCCGGGTCCAGCTCGGTACCACCATCATCTTCGATGCCAACGTCGTCACACCGCAGGCGGATCTCGGAGAGCGACTTCTCAAACTGACCGGCGGCGAATTCTTCAGCTGTGACGCGGTCGGCAACACGTTCAACTGCAAGAGCACCCTGTGGCGGACGCTCCCCTCCCGGCCCAGTGCACCACGACCCACGGGCGGCACCGTGTATTCGCCACCCTTCGCTGCGCGGCGGGCTCCCTCGTGCTCCGGCGCACTCGCGGATGGCGGGGTCGGCGTGCAGACGGTCGTGACGATCGCCGATGTCATCTGCGACGAACGCCCGACCGATCCCGTTGTGCGTCTGGAGGTCGACACGGTCTACGCCGACACGGCTTCGGGCATCCCGACGTCGCGGGGTGGAGACGGGAGCATCGTCTACAGCGGCACCGGTGCGGCCGAAGGCACCTACCTCTGGATGAAGGTCTATGCCGTGACGGCCGGAGGCCTGTACTCCTGGCCTTTCACTGTCGGCGTCAGAAACCATTACGCGCCGACCACCGTCGACGCCCCTGCTCTGGGTGTTCTGAGAGGCGTGGACACCGTGCTGAGTGGTGCATCCCTCTTCCATGACGTCGACGTCGACTCCTACGGCACGGAGAGCCACGATTTCCTGACAATGGAGGTGGTGAACCAGGGAGACAGGGGCAGCGCACGTTTTGATGCCGACGGCACGCTGCACTACCAGTCCATCGAGGTGATTCACGGCGAGGCCGTCGACCACATCACCGTCAGGGCGACCGACAGCTACGGGATCACGTCCCCCGATCTGACAGTGGCCGTCCACATCGGCGACATCCGGCCCGGCTGCGCGAACGGTGCCGCCAGAACCGACGCGCACACTCCCGTTCGAATCCAGCTTTCCTGCTGGATCACACCCACGGCCGGCTGGCGCCAGCTTGAGGGAATGCAGTATGCGATCGTCTCCGGGCCTGCCTACGGCGCGCTCAGTGACTTCGATCCCGTTTCAGGCACCGCAACGTACACGCCCGACCCGACTCACCCGGGCGCGGACCATTTCGAATTCTCTGCGTCAGACAATGGAACCTCGCGGACGACGACCTTCGGTCTCGAGGTGATGCCCGCACCCTGACCACGGAATCCAGAGGCCCCCGTCCAATCGACTCGGACGGGGGGTTTTCCTTTGTGCGAACCTTGTGTTCTGCCGAACCCGCGTAATAGACAACGGCAGACGCTGTCTTGATGAGTATGAAGCTCAGAATCGCCGTAGTTCCCGTCACACTGCTCCTGGCAGCGCTGCTCCTCCCCGCCACTCCTGCCGCAGCGGAGATCAATCTGCCTCCCGAGCGAACGCGCCTCTACGAAACACAAGGGAGTGGTCTCGACTTTCCGGGTTGGGCCAGCATCCCTTCCCTCCCCGGCCACACCGTCGGCGAAAGTCGGAACATGGACGGCGGCGGAGACGGAGGCGACAAGGGCGGCGACTCGTCAGCGGGCGGAGACAAGAAGGTTCTGCCGCACGATGAGTCCTACATGAACCCTCACTCATCACCCCGGACCCAGCCGAAAGACGCGACGCTGCAAGTCCTCCACCGGGGCAAGGACGGCGACTCGTACGACACCATCACCCTCACCACCACCAAGGACTTCTCGCTCATCGCGAGGGTGGAGCCGCTGATAGATACGACGGGCACTCAGAAAACGCAGACGGGCGTAGTTCTGACATTCGATCCGCGTGTGATCAGCAGTGCGGCAGACATGGCCAAGGCGATCTTCGACAGAAGCGGTTCAACGTTCGTCGGTTGCATCGCCACAGACAGAGTGTTCGTCTGTGCGCTGAGAACTCCCCGGCCGATCGCCAGCGTGCCCAAGCCATTCGTCGCTGACCTTCTCGCTGACACATCCACAGCACAGATCCCCCTGTGTTCGGGAGTCGTCGTCGACGGCGGCTACGGACGGACGACCGTGATCACGCCAGCCGATGTGAGCTGCGAAGCGGCGCCCGATAAGGAACCGGTCCGGCTTGAGATCGAGACCATTCTGAGCGAGACGGATGGAGCCTTCCCGGTGGTGCGAGGCGGCGATGGGAGCATCGTGTTCGATGCCCCTGCGACCGTAGAGGGTACGTACACCATCATGCGCGTCTGGGCGATCGCGGCAGACGGCACCACCTCGTGGCCGTTCTACGTCGCCATCCGCAACCGCTTTGCTCCCACCGCGGATGTGGGAGCGAGCGCAGACGCCATTCGCGGCGTCGACACGGTCATCCCCCGAGCATCCCTCTTCGCTGACACAGACGTCGACACGTACGCCGCCGAGAGTGGTGACCATCTGTCGTCCAGCGTCGTCAGCCAGGGCTCGATGGGCGGGGCATGGTTCGACAGTGCGGGCGACCTTCACTACCGATCGATCGACGTGATCCGCGGGAGTTTCACCGATCACATCTCCGTGCAGACCACGGACAGCTTCGGCCTGCCCTCCGCGGTTCTCGACGTTCCCGTGCACATCTCAGACATCACACCGGGCTGTTCCACCGGAGGCGTGACCACGGACGCAGCCACTCCGGTACGTGTTCAGCTCTCGTGCTGGATCACCCCCAAGTCGGACTGGCGCCAGATCGATGGGCTCAACTATGCAGTCGTCGAAGGCCCGTCCTTCGGCTCGCTCAGCGCCGTGGATCCCGTTTCGGGCACGGCGACCTACACGCCCGACCCTGCACACACCGGCCCTGTCCAGTTCACCTTCAGCGCGGAGAACAACGGGGCGGTGCGCACCTCGACTTTCACCGTCAACGTCCTTGCGGCGCCGTGATTCGAGAACTGGCGTAATGGTGTGCCCTCTTCTGTATCCAGTGAAGTGAGACGCAGGTTTGTCTCACTCCACTGGATGGAAGAGGTCACCGAATGAATTCCCGGAACACTCTCGTGATATTTGCATCTTGCCTCGTGCTTGTATCTTTGGGCTTCACCCAACCGGCATACGCGGCCGACGACGACCCGCACGGCGGTGTCGAACCAGGCACACATCCCGGAGTCGAGCTGCCCGAGCCGGCCGGGGGAACAGGGGCGGGGTCAACCCCGCGCGACCCCGGAACTCTGGTCATCATCGAGCCAGCGCCCCCGATCGACTCAGGAAGCATCTATCCCGACACCGAAGACAAGACGCCCGCCAAGATCCGAACACAGTTCGGCGGCATGACCGATGGCGAACGAAGCTCCTCCGGCGGCGGCTCCGACAAAGGCGGCGACAGCTCGGGCGGCGGAGACAAGGTGACTACGACCGAGACGGTCACGACCCGCAACCTGCGGGCGGGGAAACCCGACCCGGTCAAGCCCATCGCCTTCCAGGTGGTGCAGCACGGCAGCGACGGCGACAGCTTCGTGACGGTGAAGATCGAGAATGCCCACGACCTCAAGAAGATCGCCGTCGTCACTCCCGTCACCTCCGTCGACACCGCCGGCCAGGCCAGCACCTTCGCCTACACGATCGTGTTCAGCCAGACACCGACCTCCTCACCCGGCGATATAGCGCGCGGCCTCTTCGGCCTCACCAGCGGTGCCTTCTCGGCGTGTGTCTCGCACGAGAACTACTTCTTCTGCACCTTTGCCACCCCCAAACCCGTCAAGAGTGCTTCGGCGCCGCTCTCGACAGCTCCCCCGGTTCGTCCCGACGAACGGCAGGTGCCTGTCTGCTCGAACACGATGAAAGACGGCGGATACGGTTCGACGACCATCATCAGCGTGGACGATGTGGACTGCGAGGCGGCACCCGGGAAGGAGCCGGTGCGGCTCGAGGTGAGCACGATCTACTCCGACCTGTCGCTGGGCATCCCGACTGCCCGGATGGGCGACGGTGCGGTGGTCTACAGCGCTACAGCGGAGGCGCAGGGCACCTATGTGTCGGCAGAGGTGTGGGCCGTCGCCGCGAACGGTACGTACTCGCTGCCGTTCTCCCTCGCCATCCGCAACCGGTACGCGCCCGCACCGCAGCCGAGCACCGCGGCAACTCCCGTCCAGGCGGTCCGTGGGGTCGACACGGTCGTTCCGGCGAGCAGGCTGTTCAGCGACGTCGACGTCGACCAGCACGCGATGGAGAGTGGTGACCACCTCACGTCCGTCGTGACCGACCAGGGCGCCATGGGCGGCGCGTGGTTCGACGCAGCGGGAAACCTTCACTACCAGTCGATCGACGTGATCCACGGCGACTACACCGACCACGTGACCGTGCAGACCACGGACTCGTTCGGACTGCCCTCCCCCGAACTGCGGCTGAGCATCCACATCACCGACATCGTGCCTGGCTGCGCAAACGGCGGTACAACGACAGACGCGCTCACGCCGGTGCGCCTCCAGCTCACCTGCTGGATCACCCCGGCCGACGGCTGGCGCCAGATCGACGGACTCCACTACCGCATTACCGACCAACCGGAGTACGGCACCGTGAGCGACCTCGACCCCGACTCAGGAATCGCGACTTATACACCCGACCCCGCGCATCCGGGACCCGTGACGATCGGGTTCACCGCCACGAACAACGGCGCCATCCGCGATGCGGCATACGCCGTCGACGTGCTGCCGGTTCCCTAGCGCTGCCGACCGGGGCGACGGAACATCCGACGGAGCCCCGCGCGAAGACGGCCGGTGTACTCGTCGGTGAAGTCGTTCGACAGGGCGGTTGCCTCGGCACCGAGATCCCCGCCGGCGAAGATGCGACGGAGCGTCTCCTCAGCGCGGGCCTCACGTTGCTCAGCCGTCGTCTTCGGGGCAGTCACCTCCGGGGCAGTCACCCCCGGGTCGACTGCCGGCGAAGAAACTTCCGCGACAGGATGCTCGTCATCACTCACCGTTCGATCCTGCCACACCCACCACCGTCAGCCACGCCCAACGAAGAAGGACCCTCACCGCGGATGCGGGAGGGTCCTTCTCACGTGCTGTGCGAGTGTCTAGCGGGCGAAGAAGCCCCGGTAGTACTCGTAGGTCCAGCCGACGATCGCAATCAGGATCATCGCCACACCGATGAAACAGATCCATGTTCCGACGGCCAGACCGAGGAAGAAGACCGCCGCGGAACCGGCGAGGATGACCGGCCACCAGCTCCAGGGGCTGTAGAAACCCATCTCGGGGTCGCCGTCGTCGATGTTCGAGTTCGTGAGGTCCTCGGGCAGCTCGCCGCCCTGGGCACTGTGAACGCGACCGAGGTAGAACGCGATGAAGGCGGCGAGCACGGCTCCGAGGGCGATGCCGAGTGTGCCGACCCATTCCACTTCACCGTACGAGACCAGCGACCAGAGCACATAGATCGCGTCGGCCAGGAGGAAGAAGCCCGACAGGATCCAGAAGACGTTGATATTGGCGCGCATGCTATTTCACCTTCTCCTGGTCGATGTCGTAGGTCGGCGCATCGGGGGCGTCCTTCGCGGGGCCCACTCCGACCGGGATCCCGGCCTCGGGGTGGTTCAGGTCGAAGGCCGGCGACTCCGAACGGATACGCGGGATCGACGTGAAGTTGTGCCGGGGCGGCGGGCAGGATGTCGCCCACTCCAGTGACCGGCCGTAACCCCACGGGTCGTTGACGGTCACCTTCGGAGCGTTCCGTGCCGTGATGTACACGTTCAGGAAGAACGGGATCATCGACGAGGCCAGCAGGAAGGCACCCACGGTCGAGAGCTGGTTCATCCAGGTGAACCCGTCGGCCGGCGAGTAGCTCGCGTAACGGCGGGGCATACCCACCACGCCGAGCCAGTGCTGGATGAGGAACGTGGTGTGGAAGCCGATGAACAGCAACCAGAAGTGCCACTGGCCGAGCTTCTCGTTGAGCATCTTGCCGGTCCACTTGGGCCACCAGAAGTAGAAGCCCGAGAACATCGCGAACACGACGGTGCCGAACACCACGTAGTGGAAGTGGGCGACGACGAAGTAGGAGTCCGAGACGTGGAAGTCGAGCGGCGGCGACGCGAGGATCACACCGGTCAGTCCACCGAAGGTGAACGTGATCAGGAAGCCGATCGCCCACATCATCGGGGTCTCGAAGGTGACGGAGCCTCGCCACATCGTTCCGACCCAGTTGAAGATCTTCACGCCCGTCGGTACCGCGATGAGCATCGTCATCAGGGCGAAGAACGGCAGTAGAACCGATCCGGTGACATACATGTGGTGAGCCCACACCGTGACCGAGAGGGCCGCGATGGAGATCGTCGCGTAGACGAGAGTCTTGTATCCGAAGATGGGTTTGCGGCTGAACACCGGGAGAACTTCGGAGATGATGCCGAAGAACGGCAGCGCGATGATGTAGACCTCCGGATGCCCGAAGAACCAGAACAGGTGCTGCCAGAGCAGTACACCGCCATTCGCCGCGTCATAGATGTGCCCGTCGAACACCCTGTCTATACCCAGGGCGCTGAGCGCCGCCGCCAGAACCGGGAAGGCCATCAGCACGAGGATGGACGTGACCAGCACGTTCCAGGTGAAGATCGGCATACGGAACATCGTCATGCCGGGGGCGCGCATCGTGATGATCGTCGTGATGAAGTTCACACCACCGAGGATCGTACCGAAGCCCGAGAGCACAAGCCCGAAGACCCAGAGGTTGCCTCCGTCACCGGGAGTGAAGGTCGTACTCGACAGCGGCGCATAGGCGAACCAGCCGAACGACGCGGCACCCTGCGGGGTGAGGAAGCCGGCGACGACGATGAGCGAACCGAAGCTGTAGAGCCAGTAGGCGAACGCGTTCAGACGGGGGAACGCGACATCCGGAGCACCGATCTGCAGCGGCATGAGCACGTTCGCGAACCCGGCGAAGAGCGGGGTGGCGAACATCAGCAGCATGATCGTGCCGTGCATGGTGAACAGCTGGTTGTACTGGTCTTTCGTGGCCAGCAGTTCCGCACCCGGCTCGAAGAGCTGGGCCCGGATGACCAGGGCCATGACTCCGCCGAGGCAGAAGTAGATGAACGACGAGATCAGGTACATGTACCCGATCGTCTTGTGGTCCGTGGAGGTGATCCACTTGACCAGAACGTTGCCCTTACGCTCGACGGGCGTGATTCTCGGCGCAGTCAGTGTGCTCATCGTCGCCTTCTACTTCGAAGTCTCGGACGAGGTCTCTGCCAGGGGCGAGACCTTGCCGGGAAGGTTGGTGTTGCGGTTGTAGTCGTCGCCCAGCTGACCGGTGAAACCCTGGTCGGCAAGAGACTTCGTGTAGGCGTCGTAGTCGGCCTGCGACACGACCTTCACGTTGAAGAGCATGTCGGAGTGGTACTCGCCGCACAGCTCCGCGCACTTGCCGGCGAAGGTGCCGATGCGCTCCGGCGTGACGTACATGTAGTTCGTCTTGCCGGGGATCATGTCCTTCTTGTACAGGAAGTCGATGACCCAGAAGGAGTGGATGACGTCGCGGGCGTGGAGCTCGATGGTGATCTTCTTGTCCACCGGGAGGACCAGGGTCGGGATCTCGCTCTCGACGAGCGATCCGTTGGGGTCGGCGGGGTCGGCCTGGGCCTGGACTCCCGCGGTGTAGACGTTCTGGTTGACGTAGTTGAAGTCCCAGGCCCACTGCTTGCCGTAGACCGAGATGACCTCGTCGGGAGCGGAGTAGGGCTGCTCGATCTCCGCCTGGTCCTTCGCGGTGAAGGCGAAGAAGCCGAGCACGAGGATCAGTGGAACCACCGTGTAGAAGATCTCGATGGGCATGTTGTAGCGCAACTGCACCGGAAGCCCGGTCTGGCCGCGACGGCGGCGGAACACGACGACCGCCCAGATCGTGAGGCCCCAGGTGATGACACCCACGGCGAGCAGTACGAGCCACGACGTCACCCAGAGGCCGGTGACCTTGTCGGTGTTGTTCGTGGTGCCCTGTTCTCCCGGGAGGAAGCCCTGGAGCTGCTGCTGGGAGCAGCCCGCCAGAAGCAGGCCCATGCTCACCATCACGGGAATGGCGACCCATCTGAGACGTCTTTTCGAGCGCACCTGAAACCCTTCGGAACTACTGCTGGCGATACTTGTGTCAAGTGTATTTGACCCTGCCTAGCCTAATGTGTCGAATCTCGGCTGAATGTTTGCGGCAGCACAGCTGGCAGGTGTGTCTGGGCATGCCCAGAGCACGAAAAAACCCCCGAGATCCGCCAGATGACGGGCCTCGGGGGCTAAAGCTGAGCGATTCTACTCAGCGTAGAAATTTTTTGCCGAGTTGCCTCGGCAGGCGGGTTGCAGGCCCTCTAGTGGAAGGAGTCGCCGCACGCGCAGCTGCCGCCGGCGTTCGGGTTGTCGATGGTGAACCCCTGCTTCTGGATGGTGTCCTCGAAGTCGATCGTCGCGCCATCGAGGTACGGCACGCTCATCTTGTCGACGATGACCTCGACGCCGTCGAAGTCGACCACGCCGTCACCGTCGAGCTGGCGCTCGTCGAAGTAGAGCTGGTAGATGAGCCCCGAGCATCCACCCGGCTGCACAGCGACGCGGAGACGCAGGTCGTCGCGACCCTCCTGGCCGAGCAGGCTCTTCACCTTCGCTGCGGCACCGTCGGTCAGACCGACCTTGTGGGCGGGCGCCTCGACCTGCGGGGTGAGTGAGATGGTGTCGCTCATGACGTCTCCTTAGTGGTGAGTCGGTGGGTTTGAGAAGAATACTAAACCGAGAACCTGCGAACAGGGCGTTCTATTCCGGAACGGGGCGCCCGGCTACTCCGGAATCCGGTTCTCCGCCAGGCGCGAGAGCAGCAGCGCCTCGGTGAGGATGGCGCGCTTGAAGACACCGAGGTGCAGAGACTCATTGGGGCTGTGGGCCCGGGTGTCGGGGTCTTCGACGCCGGTCACGAGGATCTGCGCGTCGGGGAACACCCGCACCAGATCGGCGATGAACGGGATCGAGCCGCCGATCCCGGTCTCCATGGGTTCGACGCCCCAGCCGTCGGCCATCGCCTTCTTCGCTGCGGTCACCGCCCACCCGCTGGTGTCGACGAGGAAGGGCTGGCCGCCGTCGGTGTCGCTGATCTCGACGTGGGCGCCGAAGGGCACGTTCGCGTGCACATGCGCTTCGAGCGCTGCCAGCGCCTCCCGGGCATCCTGCCCCGGGGCGATGCGCGCGCTCAGGCGCACGGAGACCTTCGGCAACAGGGTGTTCGAGGCGTTCGCGACGCTCGGGGCGTCGATGCCGGTGATCGTGATGGCGGGCTTCGCCCAGAGCCGTGCCAGCAGTGGCCCGCTGCCGATCGGAGTGACCCCGGGCAGCAGCGCCGCGTCGCGGGTGAAGTCGGCGATCGCGTCCGGGCTGTCGGGCACCGTCTCGCCCGACTCCGTGAGGCCCTCGACCGCGACGCTGCCGTCGGGCCCGTGGAGCGTCGAGAGGAGGCGCACCATGGCCATCATCGCGTCGGGAGCGGCTCCCCCGAACATCCCGGAGTGCGAGGCGTGTTCGAGCGTTTCGACCGTGAGCTTGAAGGTGACGTTGCCGCGCAGGCTGATGGTGAGGGAGGGAGTGTCGACGTTCCAGTTGTCGGAGTCGGCGACGATGATCACGTCGGACGCCAGGGCGACGCGGTTCTGTTCGAGGAAGTCGGCGAACGACCGGGAGCCGAACTCCTCCTCGCCCTCGATGAAGAGCACGAGGCCGAGGTCGAGGTCGTCGCCGTATTCGTGCGCGAGCGCGCGCACTGCGGCGAGGTGCGAGACGACGCCGGCCTTGTCGTCGGCCGCGCCCCGCCCATAGAGGCGGTCGCCGCGCACGGTCGGCTCGAAGGGGGGCGAGTCCCAGTCGGCGTCGTCGCCGGGCGGCTGCACGTCGTGGTGCGCGTAGAGCAGCACCGTGGGCCGGCCGTTCCGGGCCCGGCGGGTGGCGAGCACGGCGGGCTGGCCGAGTTCACCGCTCTGCGGGTCGGCGACGGCCTGCTTGATGTGGACGGCGTCGAAGACTCCCGTCGCTTCGAACAGGGCGGCGACGGCCTTCGCGCTGGCGGCGACGTGGGCGGGGTCGAAGGCGCTCCACGAGACGCTCGGGATGCGCACCAGGTCGGTGAGGCCGGCGATCGTCGCCGGCAGGGCACCGGCCAGGAAGCTCCGGATGCCCTCCTCCCGCTCGCTGGATGCTGTGTCTTGGCGGTCGGACGTGCCCTGTTGCTCGGTCATACGGGTAATCTTAGAAGGCAGGCAGCATCCACTGCCCGCGAGACTCAAGGACTGACTGTGTTCAAGCGCCCCACCCCCGCCGCCCCGACCGAGACCGCCGAGCAGGTCGCGGCCCACGCCGCCGCGCAGCAGCGCCAGGCCGGTTCGGGCAAGGGCGCGCCGACACCCACCCGCCGGGAGCAGGAGGCTGCGCGGAAGCGCCCGCTCGTGCCGAGCGACCGCAAAGAGGCGGCCCGGCAGGCGAAGAGCCAGACGTCGGCCGAGCGTGAGCGTGCCCGCATCGGTATGGCCGCCGGCGAGGAGAAGTACCTGCTCGCCCGCGACCGGGGCGTGCAGAAGCGATTCGTGCGCGACTACGTGGACTCGCGGTTCAGCATCGGCGAGATCGTGATCCCCGCCGTGTTCGGCATCATCCTGCTGCAGCTCGTTCCGAACCCGCAGATCCAGACCTACCTGACGCTCGTGCTCTACGCCTTCGTGATCATCGTCGCGCTCGACATCGTGCTGATGGGCAACCGCATCAACAAGCTGCTGCGTGCGAAGTACGGCACTCTCGACCGGGGCCTGCGCTGGTACGGCGCGATGCGCGCCCTGCAGCTGCGCCCGATGCGGCTGCCGAAGCCGCAGGTCAAGCGCGGCCAGCGCCCCAGCTGAGCCGCGTCGCTGCTTCCGTCGCATCCGCGCACGTTTGTCGCATCCGCTGGTGCGCGCGCAGGCGCGGAAGCGACAAACGGTAGCGCAAGTCGTGCCGGGCCCGGGAGCAGCGTAGAGCGCGCTGTGCGCGGCGGAGCTTCAGTGGGCGGCGCGGAGCGCGGCGAGGCCGCGGTTGACCTGGCGGGCCCAGAGCGGGCCTCGGTAGAGGAACCCGGTGTAGCCCTGCACGAGGGTGGCACCGGCGGCGAGGCGTTCGGCTGCGTCATCCGCCGTCTCGATGCCGCCGACCGAGATCACACAGAGGTCCGCGGGAACGACGGAACGCACCAGCTTCAGCACCTCGAGGGACCGGGTCGCGACGGGCGGGCCGGAGAGTCCCCCCGCGCCGGCCGCAGCGACGATCTGCGGATCTGTGGCGAGTCCTTCCCGCGAGATGGTGGTGTTCGTGGCGATGATGCCGTCGAGCCCGAGTGAGACGGCGAGTTCCGCGATGCGGCGCACCTCGTCGTCGCTGAGGTCGGGGGCGATCTTCACGAGCAGCGGAACGGCGCCCGCCTCCTCGCGAACGGCGGTGAGGAGCGGGGCCAGCTTGTCGAGCTCCTGGAGTCCGCGGAGCCCGGGAGTGTTCGGCGAGCTGACGTTCACCACCAGATAGTCGGCGACGGGGGCGAGCGCGCGAGCGCTCGAGCGGTAGTCGTCGATCGCGTCGTCCACGTCGACGACGCGGCTCTTGCCGATGTTGATGCCGACGATGGGCCGGTAGGCGGCGCCAGACGTGCGCGCGACCCGCAGGGCAGCGGGGCCCGCTCCCCCGTTGTTGAAGCCCATCCGGTTGATCACGGCGCGGTCCGGCACCAGGCGGAACAGTCGCGGGCGCTCGTTGCCGGACTGCGCCTTGGCCGTGAGGGTACCGATCTCGACGTGGCTGAAGCCGAGCATCCCGAGCCCGACGATGGCGCGCCCGTCTTTGTCGAACCCGGCCGCGACGCCGAACGGCGAGTCGAAGTCGAGCCCGAGGGTGTGCACGGCCAGAGACGGGTCGGGCGCGGTGAAGCGTCGCACGAGGGACCCGAGGCGCGTGCGCGGCAGGGCACGGATGACGTCGAACGCGAGGTGATGCGCCTGCTCGGGGTCGAGCCGCGACAGCACGAACCGGAAGAGGAGGGGGTACACCGGTGCCGCTACTCGGGCCGGGCGGCCGAGGCCGCGCTGGCGGGCTTGGCCGCGGTTCCGGATGTCGCGGCGGAGCCGGCGCCGACGCCGGCCGGCGAGCTCGCCGAACCGGAGCTCCCCGAACCGGAGCTCGCGGCTCCGGATGCCGCGGGGCCGCCCTGCCGGTCATCCGGAGCCTCGGCGTGCTCGACGCGCAGCAGGGTGATCGCCGCCTCGAAGTCGTCGAGCGAGTCGAAGGCCTGGTAGACGCTCGCGAAGCGGAGGTAGGCGACCTCGTCGAGCTCGCGGAGCGGCTGCAGGATGGCGAGCCCGATGTCGTTCGCCTCGACCTGGGCGGCGCCGGTCGATCGCACGGTCTCCTCGACCCGCTGGGCGAGCACAGCGAGGTCGGAGTCGGTGACCGGCCGGCCCTGGCAGGCCTTCCGCACGCCGTTCATGATCTTCTCGCGGCTGAACGGGACGACGACACCGCTCCGTTTGATGACGCTGAGGCTGGCCGTCTCGGTGGTGCTGAAGCGGCGACCGCAGTCCGGGCACTGGCGGCGGCGACGGATGGCGACACCGTCGTCGGAGGTGCGTGAGTCGACGACGCGGGAATCGGGGTACCGGCAGTACGGGCAATACATGGTGCCTCGAGTTTACCGCTCCGGCGCGAGGGCTCGCGCGCCGCGGGCCGAGTAGGCCTAGTCGCGGGGGAAACGGGCCGCAACGGCCTCGGCGTGCGCGGGGAGGTTCTCGCTCGTGGCGAGGGCGTGGATGCGCTCCGCCACCGCGCCGAGCGCCTCGCGGTCGTAGCGGATGATCTGCTGGGGCCGCAGGAACGTGTACGCCCCGAGGCCCGACGAGAACCGCGACTGTCCGCCGGTCGGCAGCACGTGGTTCGACCCGGCGAGATAGTCCCCGAGGCTCACCGGCGAGTACGACCCCACGAAGATGGCGCCGGCGCTGTGGATGCTCGCCACCACCTCGTCGTCTGATGCCGTCTGGATCTCCAGGTGCTCGGGCCCGTACGCGTCGCTGAAGCGGGCGGCCGCGGCGAGGTCGTCGACCAGCACGACGGCGGACTGCTGCCCGTTCAGCGCAACGAGTACGCGCGCCGAGTGCGGCGTCGCCGCGGCCAGACCTTCAAGTTCAACTCGAACCTCATCCGCGAATGCGGGGGAGGTGGTGACCAGCACGGCGGCTGCGAGTTCGTCGTGCTCGGCCTGGCTCACCAGGTCTGCGGCCACAAAACCGGGGTCGGCCGTCTGGTCGGCGATGATCAGGATCTCGGTGGGCCCGGCCTCCGAGTCGATACCGGTGCGGCCCCGCACAAGGCGCTTCGCCGCCGCCACGTAGACGTTGCCCGGGCCGGTGATGATCTGCACGGGCTCGAGCCCGAGGTCGGCGACGCCGTACGCCAGGGCGCCGATCGCCCCCGCTCCACCCATCGCGTAGACCTCGGTGATGCCGAGCAGGCCGGCGGCCCCGAGGATGGTCGGGTGCACGCGCCCGCCGAACTCCTTCTGCGGGGGTGACACCAGCGCGATCGACGGCACTCCGGCGGCCTGCGCCGGCACCACGTTCATCACGACGCTCGACGGGTAGACCGCTTTGCCGCCGGGCACGTAGAGCCCGACCCTGTCGACCGGCTGCCAGCGCTGCTCCACGATCGCCCCGTCGCCGAGCGACGTCGACGCGGCGGGCGGGATCTGCGCAGCCGTGGCCTGCCGCACACGCCCGATGGCCCCTTCGAGAGCGGAGCGTACATCCGGAGCCAGCGCGGCGACCGCATCGTCGATCTCGCTCTGCGGAACCCGGATGCTCGGAGCCTCGCCCCCGTCGAACCGGGCCGCCTGCGCGCGGAGTGCCGCGCTGCCCTCAGCCCGCACGGCCTCGATCAGCGCCGAAGCCGCCTCGGTCGCGACCCCGACGTCGGTCACCGCCCGGGGTACGAGGTCGAGCAATTCGGCACGCGACGGGTTCGTTCCCCGCAAGTCAATGGTCTGCATCATGGCCCCCCGATTCTACCGGCCCGCCTGCGGAGCCCACCGCGCGCCTCCACCACAATCGAGTGGGCGATTTGGGCCCCATAAATCCCATTTTGGGGCCCAAATCGCCCGCTCGAGGGAAAACGGGGTCAGAGCAGGCAGGCGGGGCCGAGGAGGGACTTCAGTTCGCCATAGAGATCGGCCGTGACGCGAACCCGGTACGGGATCTCGAAGACGCGCGCCGTGCCGCCCTTGAGGAGCTTCAGCCGCACCTCGTTGTCCCCGGAGTGCCTGATCAGCACGTCGTTCAGCGCCTGAACCGTCTCCGTCGTCGCGCGGGCGTCGGCCATCGAGATCTCGATCGGCCCTCCCCCGTCGGCGTTCCCGAGATCTGGCGTGAACAGGCTGAACGCGTGCAGGTTCATCCCGTCGTCCCGGATCGACACCCGCCCGCGCAGCACCACGATCGAATCGTTCGTGAGGGCCGGCGAGAACTCCTGGTACGCCTTGCCCATGAACATGGCCGTGACCTCGCCGCCGAAGTCCTCGACCACGATCGAGCCGTACTGGTTGCCCGAGTTCCGGGCCACCCGGTGCTGCACGTTCGTGATCAGCCCGGCGACCACCACCGTGTCGCCGTCGGCGGTGTGCTCACTGGTCAGCATGTCCGTGATGGTCGTCGACGCGTGTTTCGCCAGCGCCACTTCGAGCCCGGCGAGCGGATGATCGGACACATAGAGCCCGAGCATGTCGCGCTCGAACGCCAGCTTGTCGCGCTTCGACCACTCCGGCCGGTCGGGTACCTGCCGGTTGTCCTGCGGGGCATCCCAGAGCGAGTCGAAGTCGAAGCCGACCTGGCCGTTCGCCTCTGCCCTCTTCTCGCTCACAGCCGCTTCCACAGCGGATTCGTGGATCTCGACGAGCGCCCGCCGCGTGTCGCCGAGCGAGTCGAATGCCCCCGCCTTGATCAACGACTCGACCGTGCGCTTGTTGGCAGCGGCCAGCGGGATCTTCTGCAGGAAGTCGTGGAACGACGTGAAGGCTCCCTTCGTCTTCCGCGCCTCGATGATGTGGTCGACGACCGAGAAGCCCACGTTCCGCACCGCGCCCATACCGAACCGGATGTCCTCGCCGACGGCCGCGAAGAAGCCGATCGACTCGTTCACATCCGGCGGCAGCACCGTGATGTTCATGCGCCGGCACTCGTTCAGGTAGATCGCCGACTTGTCCTTCGAGTCCCCCACCGACGTGAGCAGCGCCGCCATGTACTCGGCTGGGTAGTGCGCCTTGAGGTACGCGGTCCAGTACGAGATGACGCCGTACGCCGCGGAGTGCGCCTTGTTGAACGCGTAGTCCGAGAAGGGCAGCAGGATGTCCCACAGCGTCTTGACGGCCGCGTTCGAGTAGCCGTTGTCGTTCATCCCCTTCGAGAAGCCCTCGTACTGCTTGTCGAGCTCCGACTTCTTCTTCTTGCCCATCGCGCGGCGCAGCAGGTCGGCCTGGGCGAGCGTGAACCCGCCGAGCTTCTGCGCGATCGACATGACCTGCTCCTGGTAGACGATCAGGCCGTAGGTCTGCCCGAGCACCTCCCGCAGCGGCTCCTCGAGTTCCGGGTGGATCGGCGTGACCTGTTGCAGCCCGTTCTTCCGGAGCGCGTAGTTGGTGTGCGAGTCGGCGCCCATCGGGCCCGGCCGGTAGAGCGCCAGGATGGCCGAGATGTCTTCGAAGTTGTCGGGCTTCATCAGCCGCAGCAGCCCACGCATGGGCCCGCCATCGAGCTGGAACACCCCGAGGGTGTCCCCCCTGGCCAACAGTTCGTAGGCCGGGACGTCATCCAGCTCCAGCTCTTCGAGCACCGGCCGGAACCCGCGGTTCGACTCGATGTTGTCGAGCGCGTCGTCGATGATCGTGAGGTTGCGGAGCCCCAGGAAGTCCATCTTGATCAGTCCGAGCGACTCGCAGGCCGGGTAGTCGAACTGCGTGACGATCTGGCCGTCCTGCTCGCGCTTCATGATCGGGATGATGTCGATCAGCGGGTCGCTCGACATGATCACACCGGCCGCGTGCACGCCCCACTGGCGCTTCAGGTTCTCGATGCCGACGGCCGTCTCGAACACCGTGCGGGCCTCGGGGTCGGCTTCGATGACGGCGCGCACATCCGACGCCTCCTTGAACCGTGGATGCGCGGTGTCGAAGATCCCGGAGAGCGGGATGTCCTTGCCCATGATGGGCGGCGGCATGGCTTTGGTGAGCTTCTCCCCCATACCGAAGGGGAAGCCGAGCACACGCGATGAGTCCTTCAGCGCCTGCTTGGCCTTGATGGTGCCGTAGGTGACGATCTGGGCGACGCGCTCGTCGCCGTACTTCTCCGTCACGTACTTGATGACCTCACCACGGCGCCGGTCGTCGAAGTCGACGTCGAAGTCGGGCATCGAGACGCGATCCGGGTTCAGGAACCGCTCGAAGATCAGGCCGTGGCGGATCGGGTCGAGGTCGGTGATGCGCATCGCGTACGCGACCATCGAGCCGGCACCGGAGCCACGGCCCGGGCCCACCCGGATCCCGTTGTTCTTCGACCAGTTGATGAAGTCGGCGACCACCAGGAAGTAGCCGGGGAACCCCATCTGCACGATGACGCCGACCTCGTAGTCGGCGCGGGCGCGCACGTCGGAGGGGATGCCGAGCGGATAGCGGTCGACGAGCCCCTTCTCGACCTCCTGAATGAACCAGGTGTCCTCGGTCTCGCCGGCCGGCACCGGGTAGCGCGGCATGTAGCTCGCCGAGGTGTCGAACTTGACCTCGCAGCGCTCGGCGATGAGCAGCGTGTTGTCGCAGGCCTCCGGATGATCGCGGAAGATCTGCCGCATCTCCGCCGCGGTCTTCAGGTAGAACTCGTCGGCGTCGAACTTGAACCGGTTCGGGTCGCTGAGCGTCGACCCCGACTGCACGCAGAGCAGCGCGGCGTGGGATGTCGCGTCATGGGCGTGGGTGTAGTGCAGGTCGTTCGTGGCGACGAGAGGCAGGTCGAGCTGCTTCGCGAGCCGCAGCAGGTCACCCATGATCTGGCGTTCGATGCCGAGCCCGTGGTCCATGATCTCGGCGAAGTAGTTCTCCCTGCCGAAGATGTCGCGGTAGTCGGATGCCGCCTTCACCGCCTCGTCGTACTGCCCGAGGCGGAGGCGCGTCTGAACCTCACCCGACGGGCATCCGGTGGTCGCGATGAGGCCGTTGGAGTACTGCGCGAGCAACTCGCGATCCATTCTCGGCTTGAAGTAGTAGCCCTCGAGCGACGCCCGCGAGGAGAGCCGGAACAGGTTGTGCATGCCGGCCGTGTTCTCGCTGAGGAGCGTCATGTGCGTGTACGCACCCGACCCCGACACGTCGTCGCGCCCGGAGTTCGGGCCGCCCCACTTGACGCGGGTCTTGTCGCCACGGTGCGTACCCGGCGTGATGTAGGCCTCGGTGCCGATGATCGGCTTGATCCCGGCGTCTGTCGCCGTCTTCCAGAAGTCGAAGGCACCGAAGACGTTACCGTGGTCGGTGACGGCAACCGCGGGCATCCCCTGCTCGACTGCGGCTTCGATCAGGGGTTTCACACGTGCAGCACCGTCGAGCATCGAGTACTCGGAATGCACGTGGAGATGAACGAACGAATCGGCCGCGGGTGACAAATCTTCTCCGACTAGCTAGGGGTTGAGGTCACCAGTTTAGCCGGAGCCCGCCGACATTCAGTCGGCCCGCAGCGTGTCGAGGGCGTGCTGCAGGTCGGCCGGATAGGTCGACGCGAACTGCACGTACTCCCGCGACGCCGGATGCACGAACCCGAGCTTCAGGGCGTGAAGCCACTGCCGGCCGAGCCCCAGCCGGGCCGAGATCGTCGGATCGGCGCCGTACATCGCGTCCCCCACGCAGGGGTGCCGCTGTGCGGCCATGTGTACGCGGATCTGGTGGGTGCGGCCCGTCTCGAGGTGGATCTCGAGCAGTGACGCGCTCGGGAAGGCCTCGATGGTCTCGTAGTGGGTCACACTCGGCTTGCCAGAGGCGACAACGGCGAACTTCCAGTCCGAGCGCGGGTGGCGACCGATCGGCGCGTCGATGGTGCCGGCGAGCGGATCCGGGTGTCCCTGCACGACGGCATGGTAGATCTTGTCGACCTCGCGGTCGTGGAAGAGCCGCTTCAGCCAGGTGTAGGCGTCCTCGCTCTTCGCGACGACCATCAGCCCGCTGGTTCCGGCGTCGAGGCGGTGCACGATCCCCGCGCGCTCCGCCGCGCCAGACGTGGAGATGCGGAAGCCCGCGGCGGCGAGGGCGCCGAGCACTGTGGGGCCCGTCCAGCCGACCGACGGGTGCGCGGCGACGCCGACCGGCTTGTCCACCACGACGATGTCGTCGTCGTCGTGGATGATCGTGAGATTCTCGACCGGGGTCGGTTCGACGCGCAGCTCCTGTTTGGGGGCCCAGCTCACCTCGAGCCAGGTGTCACGGCGCAACCGGTCGGACTTGCCGGCGACGCGTCCGTCGACGCTCACTCCACCGGCCTCGACCACGTCGGCGGCGAAGCTGCGGGAGAAACCCATCAGCTTCGCCAGCGCCGCATCGACCCGTTGGCCGTCGAGACCGTCGGGCACGGGCAGCTGTCGGGACTCCATGTCAGTCGGTCTTCTCTGCGGCATCCACTCGCGCGGCGCGCCGACCGTCGAGCCCGACGCCGCGGATCGTCAGGATGAGGAACACGACCATGGCCGCGCAGATGGCCGTGTCGGCGAGGTTGAAGATGGCGGGCAGAATCGGGATCTTGATGAAGTCGACGACGTGGCCGACGCCGAACCCCGGCTCACGGAACAGCCGGTCGACGAGGTTGCCGAGGACTCCCCCGAGCAGCAGCCCGAAGACCATGGCCCAGCCGATCGACCGGATGCGCCGGGCGAACCAGACGATGAAGACCACGACGGCGGCGGCGAGGATCGAGAAGATCCAGGTGTAGGCGTTGCCGATCGAGAAGGCAGCACCCGAATTGGTCACGTAGAAGAACTGCAGCAGATCGCCGAGCACGGGAACGTACTCGTTCAGGGGCAGATTGGCGACCACGAGGGCTTTCGCCCCCTGGTCGACCCCGAGGACGACAACCGCTACAAGCACGAGAACGACCAGTGCGCGAGCACTGATCGTTCTCGGTCGGCCCTCGGCCGGTGTCACCTGTGAGGTGTCGCCGATGTCAGGGGCGTGGGCTGTCGCCTCGTGCTCAGGCTCCAAAGCCCTGGAGGCTGGACGCCGGAGCGCTCTCGCCGGAGGAATCGAGGTCGCGCAGCTGGCCCTCGATGTAGCCGCGCAGCTTCTGGCGGTACTCCTTCTCGAAGGTGCGGAGCTCGTCGATGCGGTGCTCGATGCCCGCCTTTTCCTGGTTCAGCTTCGCCAGTTCGGTGCGCTGCTTCGCCTCAGCCTCAGCGACGAGGCGGTTGGCCGTGGCCTGGCCTTCCTCGATGAGCGCGGCGCGCTTGTCCGCGCCCTCCTTGACGTGCTCGTCGTGCAGGCGACGGGCGAGCTGCAGCAGGCTGGTCGTGCTCGCGGCGTCTTCGGGGTCTGCCACCGTGCTCGATGCGGCAGCGGCGGGCGCCGCGGCGACGGGCTCGGGAGCGGGCGTCTCGTCGATCGTCTCGACGACGGCCGTCTCCTCGCTGACCTCTGCGGCGGGCTCTGCCGGTGCAGCCTCTTCGCTGGCGGCAGCAGCGGGCGCAGCGCTCGGCACGATGCCCTTGCGCAGCTCTTCGTTCTCGGCAATCAGGCGACGAAGCTCAACCACGACCTCGTCGAGGAAGTCGTCGACCTCGTCCTGGTCGTATCCGGCCCGAAACTGGGTCTGCGAAAACCGCTTGTTAACAACTTCTTCCGGAGTTAACGGCATGTTCTTCCACCTTTATTACTTGTGACTGTCTGAGCGAGCCAGACACGGTCTAGGGAACGTTTTGGCGTTTCAGCACCTACGATACATGCGACACCCGATCATCCGGCAATCACCCGCACGTAACTGGCGACGGAGAGCAGGATGATCACCAGCAGCATCACGATGGTCCAGCCGAAATCGAAGGCGACGGGCCCGATGCGGAGCGGCGGGATGAGCCGCCGGAAGAACCTGATCGGCGGGTCGGTCACCGTGTAGGCCACCTCGGCCAGCACGAGAACAGGCCCCTGGGGGCGCCACTGCCGCTGGAAACTCCGGACGAGGTCGAGGATGAACCTGCCCCACATGACGAAGAAGAACAGCAGCAACGCCAGATAGACGACGGTCGCGATGATTGCTACGAGTGAACCCACCCGTCAATTATGACTGGACGAAGAAGGAAGATTCTGTACGAGTGTCGGTCTGGGCCTCACCCGACACCGAAACGTGCGCCGGGGAGAGCAGGAACACCTTGCTGGTGACCCGTTCGATCTTGCCGTAGAGGCCCTGCGAGAGGCCACCTGCGAAATCGATGAGCCTCCGCGCGTCGGCATCCGTCATCTGCGACAGGTTGATGATGACGGGGATGCCCTCACGGAAGCTCTCGGCGATGATCTGCGCATCTTTGTACTGCTTCGGGTGGACGGTGAGGATTTCATTCATTTCGAGCGGAGCCGCCTCTGTGTGAGTCGTGGTTCGACGGAGTGGGGTGACAGGCGCGCGACCGGCGTTCGACTCCGAGCGGTTCGACTCGTGGCGATTCGAATCCGCGCGGGAGCTGTGCTCGCGGGCGGGGGCGACGGCGCGTTCCACCGGGGCCTGGGCCGCCTGCGGGTGGGCGACGTGTGCGACAGGGGCCGCCTGCGCCTGGTCGTAGTCGAGTTCTTCGTCGGCAAGCCCGAGGTAGACCATCGTCTTGCGTAGTGGATTGGCCATGTCTTCCTCCGGGTTGGATGTACGGGTGCCTACGTAGAGATTAACCGCGCGCGGGCCTGATTCCGGTGATTGCGGAACCGATCCGTAGGTGTGTCGCGCCCTCGGCGATGGCTTCGGCGAAGTCGTTCGACATACCCGCGGAGAGGGCGGATGCCCGGGGAAAACTCCGCCGCACGTCGTCCGACACGGCCCGAAGCTCCGCGAAGGCCCGGCGCGGATCGCCGTCGTTCGGTGCCACTCCCATGACCCCCCGGAGGTCGAGCCCGGGGAGCGTTCCGATGTGCTCGGCGAGGGCCACGGCATCCTGCGGCAGAACACCGCCCCGGTCGGGATCGGCCGTGAGGTTGACCTGCACGAAACATCCGATCGCCCGCCCCTCAGCCGCCCGTTCCCCAGAAGCGAGGAGGTCGGCGAGCGAGGCCCGGTCGAACGAGTGGATGACCGATGCGTATTCGGCGACCTGCCGGGCCTTCTTGCTCTGCAGCTGCCCGATGAAGTGCCAGGTGATGCCGAGGCCGTCGAGCTCTGCCGCCTTCTCCCGCGCCTCCTGGTGCCGGCTCTCGCCGAAGTCGGTCACGCCGAGGGCAGCCAGTTCGCGGAGGAGGGGTATGCCGTGGAACTTCGTGACGACGATCAGCGTCAGTTCGTCGACGCTCCGGCCCGAGGCGCGTGCCGCCTCGGCGATGGATGCACGGACGAGGGCGAGCCGACCCGGAAGGTCTGGCCCGCCCTCGTTCGGCGCTGGTGTCTCGGCGATGGGTGTTGCCTCGTGCTGCTGGCGCGACAGTTACTTGAGGAAGTCGGGGACGTCGAGGTCGGAGTCGTCGTCGTCGGACGCCGGGTCGAGCTGGGCCGTTCCCGTGAGGCTGTGCTCCGGGTTCTGCGCCCAGGACGCTGCCGAGGACTGCGGTTCCTCGGGGCGATCGCGGCGGGTCTGCGGCGCAGCGGCTGAGGCGCTGCCGCCCGAAGCCGATCCCGAACCCGAACCCGAACCGGCTCCGGCGAAGAGGTCGCTGGCGTCGTTCGGCACGGTGAAGCCGCGCTTGGCTGCCGCGTCGGCAATCGTCTCGGCCGTGTCGAAGCCCGCGGCGATGACGGTGACCCGCACCTCGTCGCCCAGGGTGTCGTCGATGACGGCACCGAAGATGATGTTCGCCTCGGGGTGCACCGCGTCCTGGACGAGCTTCGCGGCGTCGTTGATCTCGAAGATGCCAAGGTTCGAACCGCCCTGGATGGACAGCAGAACGCCGTGGGCGCCCTCGATGCTCGCCTCGAGGAGGGGTGAGGCGACGGCCAGCTCGGCGGCCTTGATGGCGCGGTCGGCTCCCCGTGCCGACCCGATACCCATGAGGGCCGATCCTGCACCCTGCATGACGCTCTTGACATCGGCGAAGTCGAGGTTGATGAGGCCGGGGGTGGTGATCAGGTCGGTGATGCCCTGAACACCGGCGAGCAGCACCTGGTCGGCCGTCGAGAACGCCTCGAGCATGCTGATGCCGCGGTCGCTGATCTCGAGCAGGCGGTCGTTCGGAACGACGATGAGGGTGTCGACCTCGTTCTTCAGGGTCGCGACACCGTCTTCGGCCTGGGCCATGCGGCGCTTGCCCTCGAAGCCGAACGGCTTCGTGACGACACCGATGGTGAGCGCGCCGATCGACTTGGCGATGCGGGCGACGACGGGCGCGCCACCTGTTCCGGTGCCACCACCCTCACCGGCGGTGACGAAGACCATGTCGGCTCCGGCAAGGGCCTCCTCGATCTCTTCGGCGTGGTCTTCGGCGGCGCGCCGGCCGACCTCGGGGTCGGCTCCTGCGCCGAGCCCGCGGGTGAGCTCACGGCCCACGTCGAGCTTCACATCGGCGTCACTCATCAGCAGCGCCTGGGCGTCTGTGTTGATGGCGATGAATTCGACTCCGCGAAGGCCGAGTTCGATCATCCGGTTGACGGCATTCACGCCGCCGCCACCGATGCCGACCACTTTGATCACGGCGAGGTAGTTCTGGTTCGATGTCACGTCCGGCCTCCGGGTCTCAAGCTCAAGTTGAGAGTTAATGTTATGCTGAGTATGTATTTCTTGTGATCAACTTAGGCGGGATGCGGCGGGGTGGCCGTAACGCGCTTGGCGTGTCGGATGTTGCATCCGAAAACTGGCGCGCGCGATCAGGCGCAGAGTCGGATCAGCCGGAGACGACGGGGCTCTCGGGACTCGACACGTCGTAGGTGATCGACTTCTCGGCGTTCTGGGTGCCGATCAGCTTGTCGAGCACCAGCGCCTTCAGGGAGGAGTTGGCTTCGCTCCCCCAGACCACTTTCTGCCCGCCACCACCGAGCGTGAACATCACCGAATCGGGCGTCGCGGCGCTGATGGTGTCGACCTTCGCCAGCAGGTCGGCCGGCATCGAACGGAGCACCGCCGCAGCACCCAGGAAGCCGGGGCTGCCGACAGCGGATGCCGTCACGTCGATCACGGGAAATCCGTCGGGCCGGGCATCGCTGTGCGACATCACCACGCCCGCGGGGTCGACGAGGTCGAACCCGCCGGCGGGCACAGCGACCGAGCCGACGGGCTGGCGTTCGACGATGCGCACGATCAGGGTGTTCGGGAGGGACGACTCCGTCGAGTAGCTCTGGATGAGAGGGAAGGCGGCGAGCTCGGACTCCATCCGCCCGAAGTCGACGAGGGCGAGCGGGCGCCCGACCTGGTCGGCGAGGGCCGCCTGCAGCTGTGCGGCGTCGAGGCGGGAGGTGCCCTGCACGGTGATGGAGCGCACGGCGAAGACGGGCGAGTAAGCCGTGAAGAGCACGACGAGAACCAGAGCCGCGACGGCGCCGAGCGAGACCAGCCAGGTGACGCGCCGTCGGCGGCTCCGCTCCGTGAAACGCCGGGCCTCGAGGCGCTCCACCCGGCGGCGGCGGCGTTCGGCCGTGCGCAGCACGCTCCGCGCGCTCCGCCCGCCCGCGCCCGCCCCCGCGTCTGCCTCTCTCCCCAATCGAGTGGGTAGTTTGGGCCCTTCCCGGCCAATTTTGGGGCCCAAACTGCCCACCCGATTGTCAGTGGGTGGGGTGGATGCTGCGAGCGGGGTGGGTGGGGTTGGTGAGGTGGATCGGGTGGGCAGTTTGGGCCCTTCAGGGCCGGTTTTAGGGCCCGAACTGCCCACTCGATTGAGGGTGGGTGGGGGGGATGCTGCTGGTGGGATGGATGGGGCGGGCTGGGGTGGCTTCACTCGCGTCATGAGAATGGGCGGAGTTGCGGGCGCGGGTGGCGCATCGGACGTCGCTGGCGCGCCTGGTCGGCGTTTCGGCGCAGCCGAGGGCGCGGGCGGGGCGGGCGGGCGCGGGGGCACGACCGGAGTCGGCGGCGTGGGCGGCGGGGTTACTCCGTTGGGCCTCTTCATCGGCGGCCCACGCTATGCGTCGCGCCCGAGCTCGGCGGCGGGCGCGGTCGCGCCGGGTACAGCGGCGGCAGGGTTCGCGGCGGGAGCAGCGGCAGCAGGGGCGGCGGCGGGGGTCACGGCGAGCGACGCGAGCAGCTGCGGCACGATCAGGTTCACGTCACCGCAGCCGAGCGTCACCACGAAGTCGCCGGGGCGGGCGATCGACGCGGTGAAGTCGGCCGCCTCCTGCCAGTCCGCGATGTAGGCCACGTGTGAGGAATCTGCGAAGCGCGACGAGACCGTCTCGCCCGTCACCCCGGGAACCGGGTCCTCCCGCGCACCGCACACGTCGAGCACCACGGTGAAGTCGGCCGTGCGCTCCAGGGTCTCCGCGAATTCGCCCGCGAGCAGCTGGGTGCGGCTGTAGAGGTGCGGCTGGTGCACCGCGATGATCCGGCCCTCGCCGACGACCGTGCGCGCAGCGGTCAGTGCGGCATCCACCTCCGTCGGGTGGTGCGCGTAGTCGTCGTAGACGCTGACGCCCCGCACCGTGTCGTGCAGTTCGAAGCGGCGGCCGGTTCCGTCGAAGGGAGCCAGGGCATCCAGAGCCGCTGCCGGCTCGAAACCCAGCCCGACGAGCACCGCGAAGGCTCCCGCCGCATTCAGGGCGTTGTGGATGCCCGGCACCTGCAGGCTGCCCGAATACGTCTCTCCGAGGTAGTCGACCGCGAACGCCACGTTGCCGGTGGCGACGACCGAGTGCAGGCGCACATCCGCAGAGGAGGCGAACCCGAACGACAGCACCCGCGACGCGGTGAGCCGCGATCCGACCCGCAGGGCCCCGGCGTCATCGGAGGAGATCACCACGAGCTCGGAGGCCTCATCGGCGAACGACACGAAGGCGTCTTCGACGGCCTCGACCGAGCCGTAGTGGTCGAGGTGGTCGGGGTCGACGTTGGTGATGAGCGCGACGGCCGTGTCGTAGAGCAGGAAGGAGCCGTCGGATTCGTCGGCCTCCAGCACGAACAGCTCGCCGTCGCCCCACGCCGAACTCGTGCCGAGGGCGGAGATCACCCCGCCGTTCACGAAGCTGGGTTCGGCGCCGAGGCCGAGCAGGGCGGTGACGATCATCCCGGTCGACGTGGTCTTGCCGTGTGCGCCGGCAACGGAGATGAGCCGGCGGCGGTTCACCAGCCAGGCGAGCGCCTGCGACCGGTGCAGCACCGGCAGGCCGCGCTGCTGGGCGAGCACGAGTTCGGGGTTGTCGGGCCACAGCGCGCTGGTGACGACGAGCGTGTCGGCGTCGCCGAGGTTTGCGGCATCATGGCCGACGTGCACGGTCGCACCGAGCGCGCGGAGCTTCTCGGCGGTCTTCGAGTCGGTGCGGTCGGAGCCCGTCACGGTGACCCCGGCCGCCAGGAACAGGCGAGCGATGCCGCTCATTCCGGCGCCGCCGATGCCGACGAAGTGTACGGCTCCGAGTTCTGCCGGGATCTCGAGGGACATATCGGGTTTGATCACGCTGGGCATCCTGTCGTTCTGCGAATAGACAACGTTACGCGCCCTTCAGCGCTTGCTCGATCAGGTCCACGGTGCGGGCCGAACCGTCGGTGACACCCGCGCCGAGCGCCGCCGCCGCCATGGTGCTGATCCGGCTGCGGTCACTGAGCAGCGGCAGAAGGGATGACCGGATCCAGTCCGGCGTGAAGTCGGCGTCCCGCACCAGCACGGCCCCGCCCGCGTCGACCAGGTCGACAGCGTTGAAGCGCTGTTCGCCGTTGCCGACCGCGTACGGCACCAGCACCGACGGAACACCGAGCGCCGCCAGTTCGGAGACCGTCGCCGCGCCCGCGCGGGAGACCGCGAGGTCGGCCACCGCGAGGGCGAGCTCCATACGGTCGCAGTAGCGGAGCATCCGGTAGCCCGGGATGCCCGGATCGACGAGCTCCGACCGGTCACCGGTGATGTGCAGCACCTGCCAGCCGGCAGCCACGAGGTCGGCTGCGGCGGCGAACACGCTGCCGTTGAGCTGCGCCGCGCCGAGCGAACCGCCGGTGACGAGCAGCACAGGGGCGTCGCCCCGGAGGTCGAAGAGGGCGAGGCCTTCGGCGCGCGCCGCGGCGAGGGGCAGCGCGGCGGAATCGGGCGCGAGCGCACCGCCGGGCGTGGCATCGCCGGGCATGGCCGCGGCCGGCCGACCGGCCAGCGCCTGGATCTCGCGCCGGAGCGGCATCCCCACGAACCGCCCGTGCGGCAGCACTCCGGCGCGGAAGGCGAGGCCGACGTACGGCGTGAAGCGCGCACCCAGCCTGTTCGCCAGGCCCGGGCGGGCGTTCGCCTCATGGATGACCAGCGGCACCCGCGCGCGCCGCGCCGCCAGGTACGCGGGAGCTGCCGCGTAGCCGCCGAATCCGACGACCACGTCGACGTGACGCTCGCGGATCAGCCGGGCGAGGTCGGCGATGACGCGGCGGAGACCGGCCGGGAACGCGGCCGCCGCGCGGTTCGGGCGCCGGGGGAACGGGAGTTTCGGGATCGTGACGAGCTCGTAGCCGCGTTCCGGCACGAGGCGCGCCTCGAGCCCGGTCGCGGTACCGATGACGACGATCGTCGCTTCGGGGTCGCGACGGCGCAGTTCGTCGGCCGTGGCGAGCAGCGGGTTCACATGACCCGCCGTGCCGCCGCCGGCCAGGAGGTAGGTCGTCACTTCGTGCGCACCGGTCGGCGGCGGGGTACGAAGGGTGTGGCGTTCGACGGAACGGGGGCCCGGAGGGCGCCCGCATCCGGATCGCCCGCGGTCTCCTTCGTCTGCCCCCGCGCGATCGACAGCACGACGCCGATGGCGATGAGGGTGGTGATCAGCGCCGAACCGCCCGAGGAGATTAGCGGGAGAGGAACGCCGAGAACCGGGATCACCCCCAGCACGACGGCGATGTTCACGAACGCCTGGCTGATGATCCAGACCATGACCGAACCCGAGACGACCTTCGAGAACATGTCCTTCGACGACCGGACGATGCGGAGGAAGGCGATCGCCAGCGCCACGAACAGCCCGATCACGACGAGGGCGCCGATCATTCCGAGCTCCTCGCCGATGATCGCGAAGATGAAGTCGTTGTCGGCGGCCGGCAACCACGACCATTTGGCCTTCGAGTTGCCGAGGCCGACGCCGAAGAATCCGCCGTTCGCGAGGGCGAAGAGACCGTGCTGGGTCTGCCAGCAGCTGCCGGCGTAGTCGGTGCAGCCCTCGCCGAGGAAGCTCCCGATGCGCGAGACCCGGCTCGAGCTCGACGCGGCGATCACGGCGATCGCGGCAACCCCGAGGATGACGGGGATGATGAACATCCGCAGCCGGATGCCGGCGAAGAACAGCGCTCCGAAGAGAAGGCCCGCCATGATCATGACCGTACCGAGGTCACCGCCGAGCATCACGAGGAGCACCGCGCCGCCCGCGACCGGAACCACCGGGATGGCGACGTGCTTCCAGAGGTGCAGGTACCGCTGCTTCTTGGCGAGGATGACGCCCATCCAGATGACGAGGCCGAGCTTGATCAGCTCGGACGGCTGCAGGCTCACGCCGGCGACGTTCAGCCAGTTCAGGTTGCCACCCACGGTGACGCCGAGCGGCGTGAAGAGCACCAGCAGCTGCAGAACGACTCCACCCGCCAGGGCGAGCCAGCCCCAGCGCTTCCAGAAGGGCAGCGGGAGCCGTGAGATGACGAGCATGAGGGGCACGCCGATCAGGGCGAAGACTCCCTGCTTCCAGAACGTGCCGAAGAATCCCTGCCGGGCGGTGTACGAGTCGATGGACGACGACGACAGCACCATGACGAGGCCGAGAACCACGAGGAACAGCGTCGTGCCGAGCAGGAAGTAGTAGTTGCTCGACTCGGCCTGGAACACCCGGTTCACCCGGATGCGGGCGGTGCGCGCGCGGGTGCGGTCGACGAAGCCGGGCTGCGGAGCACCGGCTGCAGCAGCACCGCTTCTCGGGGCACCGGATGTCGCGGCCTTGGCCGAGGGTGCGCCGGGTCGACCCGGGCGGGTGCCCGACGGGCGGCGCATCGTGTTCGTCAGCTGCCCCCACCTCCAAGATGTTCACGTACGGCACGGGCAAAGTGATCGCCCCGGTCGGAGTAGTCGACGAACTGGTCCATCGATGCTGCAGCCGGAGCCAGCAGCACCACGTCCCCGGGTTCTGCTGCGGCGGACGCCAGCCGCACAGCGGTCGACATCACCCCTTCAGTCTCTGTGCCGTCGACCTCGAACAGGGGCACCCCGGGGGCGTGTCGTTCGAATGCGTTCCTGAGAGCTTCCCGATCCACACCGATCAGCACGACGGCCCGGAGCTTCGATGCCCGGGACTTCACCAGCGGCTCGATGTCGACGCCCTTCAGCAGCCCGCCGGCGATCCAGACCACCGATTCGAAGGCTCCGAGCGAAGCGTCGGCGGCATGCGCGTTCGTGGCCTTGGAGTCGTTGACCCACGTGATGCCGCCGGCCGTCGCCACCTGTTCGATGCGGTGCCGGTCGAGTTCGAAGGTCGCCAGCGCGGCCCGCACGGCCTCGATGGGGACGCCCATCGACCGCGCGAGCGCGCTGGCGGCGAGGATGTTCGCCACGGTGTGGGGCGCCGCGAGCCCCCGCTCGGCCAAGGCGGTCACGGTCGTGATCTCGAGCGCCGTCGTGCGGCGGTCGTCGGTGAACGCCCGGTCGCAGAGGATGCCGTCGACCACGCCGAAGTCACTGAGCCCCGGCACCCCGAGTCCGAAGCCGATGGCGCGCGCGCCCTCGACGACCTCGGCCTCCTCGACCATGGCGATGGTGCGTGCATCCGACCGGTTGTAGACGCAGGCAACCCGGGTGTTCGTGTAGACGCGGGCCTTCGCCGCGGCGTAGGCCTCGGCCGAACCGTGCCAGTCGAGGTGGTCGTCGGCGACGTTCAGGCAGACGGCGGCGTACGGCGACATGCTCGAGGTGGAGTGCAGTTGGTAGCTGGAGAGTTCGACGACCAGCACATCGAAACCCTGCGGGTCACGGATGGCGTCGAGGATCGGGATCCCGATGTTGCCGCAGGGAGCCGCCCGCAACCCGCCCGCGACGAGCATCGTCGCGGTCAGCTGGGTCGTGGTGGTCTTGCCGTTGGTGCCGGTGATGGCGATCCACTCGGCAGGCGTGCCCACCTTGTCGCGGAGCCGCCAGGCGAGCTCCACGTCACCCCAGACAGGGATGCCCGAGGCCTCAGCCCAGACGAGTACCGGATGATCGGGGTGGAAGCCGGGCGAGACGACCAGCACCTCAGGGGCCAGGTCGACGAGTGCGGCGGGAGGAGCATCCAGAACCGCGTCGAGCACGAGCCCGGCACCGATCACCTCGACGAGCCGCACCTGGGAGTCGTCGGCGCGCTGGGCAACGACGAGCACGGAGGCGCCGAGCTCCACGAGCGTGTCGGCGACCGAGAAACCAGTCTTGCCAAGGCCCAGCACGCCGACCCGGAGGCCGGTCCAGTCGGAGTGCCAGCTGGTCAGTGAGTCGAGTCTGTCAGTCAATCCTGCAGGATCCATTCGAGGTAGAAGGCGCCCACGCCCGCTGCCACGCAGAGGCCGGCGATGATCCAGAAGCGCACGACGATCGTGACTTCGGCCCAGCCCTTCACCTCGAAGTGGTGGTGCAGCGGGCTGGCACGCCAGATGCGTTTGCCGCCGGTGAGCCGGAAGTAGGTGAGCTGCACCACGACCTGGCCGGCGACGATCACGAAGATGCCGCCGATCAGGATGAGCAGCAGCTCGGTGCGGCTCTCGATGGCCAGGGCGGCCAGGGCCCCGCCGATCGCCAGCGAGCCCGTGTCGCCGAGGAAGATCTTCGCGGGATTGGTGTTCCACCACAGAAAGCCGACGAGAGCGCCCGCGATCGCCGCCGCGATGACGGCCAGGTCGAGCGGCTGGTTAACGTTGTAGCACTTGAACGCCACATCGGGGTCGAGCGTCAGGCTCGCGCACGACTGGTTGGCCTGCCAGAAACCGATGATGACGAACGAGCCGATGGCGAGGATCGCGGATCCGGGGGCGAGGCCGTCGAGCCCGTCGGTGAGGTTCACCGCGTTCGACGTCGCGAGCACGATGAGCACGATCCAGAGCACGAAGGCGATGGTGCCCGCGATCACGCCCCACTGCAGGAAATCGAAGTCGAGGTCACGGATCGCCGAGATGTGCGTGGAGGCGACGGTGAACCCGTTCGGCCCCGTCAGGTTCATCGCCAGCAGCGCGAAACTGCCACCGACGAGCAGCTGGCCGATCAGTTTCGCGGTCGGGCCGAGGCCGAGGCTCCGGCGGTTGCGCACCTTCAGGAAGTCATCGACGAACCCGACGATGCCGAGGCCGACCATCATGAACAGCACCAGCAGCACAGAGATCGAGGGCGGGTTGCCGGTGACCAGCAGCGCCCCGAAATACCCGAACAGAGTCGCGAGGATGATCACGATGCCGCCCATCGTGGGCGTTCCGCGCTTGACCTGGTGGGAGGCCGGGCCGTCGATGTTGATGTACTGGCCCCAGGCCAGCTTCTTGAACAGCCGGATGAAGACCGGCGTCATGAACAGCGAGAAGACCATCGACAGGCCGCCCGCACCGATGAGTGTGATCATGCGAAGTGCTCCCCCAGCCTGTCGCCGAGGAACCGCAGTCCCGCCGAGTTGGACGACTTGACCAGCACGACATCGCCCGAACGCAGCTCCCCTTCGAGCAGAGCGTACGCCTCGTCTGCCGTGTCGAAGAACGCCGACTCGCCGTCCCACGAACCCTCGTGGGTCGCGGCGAGGTGGAGCGCACGGGCGCCCTCGCCCACCACGAAGACACGCTCGATGCCGAGCCGCACGATGGTGCGCCCGATCCGGTCGTGCTCTTCGAGGGAGAACTCGCCGAGCTCGCTCATCTCGCCGAGAATGGCGACGCGCCGGATGCCCGGGCCGGAGATCTGGGCGAGGGTCTTCAGTCCCGCGAGCATGGAGTCGGGGCTGGCGTTGTAGGCGTCGTTGATGATGGTGACGCCCTGCGTTCCGGGCAGCACCTCCATGCGCCAGCGCTCGGCGCGCGTGACGGACTCCAGCCCGGCCACGATGGCGTGAAGCGGCACGCCGACGGTGTGCGCGACGGCTGCCGCGGCCAGGGCGTTGGTGACGTGGTGCTCACCGAGCACGCTGAAGTGCACGCGCTGTGATTCGCCGGTCGGCAGGGTGAGGGTGAAGTCGGTTCCCGCGGTGGTCTGCACGAGGTCGGCTGCCCGCACCCCCGCATTCGTGTCGAGGCCGAACCACAGCACCTCGGCCCGGGTCTTGTCTGCCATGCTCTCGACCCGGTAGTCGTCGAGGTTCAGCACCGCGACATCCGTCGGCAGCAGGTCGGTGACCATCTCGGTCTTCGTGGCGAGCGTCTTCTCGATGCCGCCGAACTCACCGGCGTGGGCGAGGCCCACGGTGAGCACGACGCCGATGTCGGGGCGCGCCATCCGCACCAGCCGGGTGATCTCGCCGGGCGCGCTCGCGCCCATCTCGGCGACCAGGAAGCGGGTCTCCGGCTCGACCTTCAGCATCGTCAGCGGCGCGCCGACCTCGTTGTTGAACGAGTCGCGCGGGGCGATGGTCGGCCCCTGTCGCTCGAGGATGGTGCGGAGGAGGTTCTTCGTGGTGGTCTTGCCGTTCGAGCCGGTGATGCCGATGACGGTCAGCACGCCGAGCTCGCGGATGCGGCGGATGACCTCGGTGGCCAGCATCCCGAGCGCCTCGACCGAGTTCGCGACCACGATCTGCGGAACGGTGAGATCGTCGATGACGTGCTCGACGATGACGAGGTCGGCGCCGTTCGCCACGGCCGCCGGAACGTAGAGGTGCCCGTCGCTGAACTCGCCGGGCTTCGCCACGAAGATGCCGCCGGGCACGATCTCCCGCGAATCGGTGTCGACCGCACCGTTCACGACGGAGACCTCGGAGGTGCCCTCCTGCACGGCGTGGTCGCCGAGCACAAGGGTGCCGCCGATCGTGCGGGCGATGTCGTCGAGTGTCAGGTCGAGCATGGTTCTACAGCCATCCGGATTCGTGGAGCGCGAGACGGGCGTCGTCTCTCGCCGAGTAGGGAATGTGAACGCCGGCGACCTCGTGGTAGTCCTCGTGGCCGGGGCCCGCGTAGAGGATCGCGTCACCGGGGCCGGCGATCGAGAGGGCCTTGCGGAAGGCGTCGCGCGGGTCGGCGACCTCGTACAGCTCGCCCTCGGGCACGGCGGCGCGCGCCGCGTCGACGAGCACCTTGCGGATCGCTGCAGGGTCTTCGCTCCGCGGGTGGAAGTCGGTCACGACGACCGCGTCGGAGAGGCGGGCGGCGATCTGACCCATCTCGACCCGCTTCGACGGGTCACGGTCACCGTCTGCCCCGAAGAGCATGATGATGCGGCCGTCCGTCACCCGGCGGAGCGAGTCGAGGGTGCTGGTGAACGCGTCGGGGCTGTGGCCGTAGTCGATGAAGACGGCGGGGCCGGAGTTGGCGATGCGCTCTGCCCGGCCCGGGATGTAGACGTCGATGCCACCGCCCTGGCCGAGGGCTGCGGCGATGTCGGCCAGCGGGTAGCCCGCATCGACCAGCATCACGAGCGCCAGCGCGGCGTTCTCGGCCATGTGCCGACCGAGCACCGGGATCGACGTCGTGATCGACAGGTTGTCGGGTCCGTTCAGGATGAAGCGGGTCTCGTCGATCGACTCGCGGAGGATCGCGGCGTACCAGTCGGCCGCCTTGCCCGGGTAGGTCGAGAGCTGGGTGACCGGGATGGTCGCGGCCCGGGCGAGCCGCGTGCCCCACTCGCTGTCGTTGATCACCACGCCGCGCTTCGCTCGCTCGGCGGTGAACAGCGGCACCTTCGCCTCGAAGTACTTCTGCATGGTGCCGTAGTCGTCGAGGTGGTCGTGGGTCAGGTTCGTGAACCCCACGACGTCGAAGACGATGCCGTCGACGCGGTGGCGGGTGAGCGCCTGCGCCGAGGTCTCGATGATGACGGCTTCGGCGTCGGCCTCCCGCATGCGGGCGAGGAGGCCGTGCACCTCCGTCGCCTCGGGGGTGGTGAGCGCGCTCGTCACAGCCCAGTCGCCGATCCGCCGCTCGGCGGTGGTGCTGAGGCCGGAGAGCACACCGAGCTGCCGCAGGATGGCCTCGAGGATGTAGGCGACGCTGGTCTTGCCGTTGGTGCCGGTGACACCGAAGAGCACGGGAGCGTAGTCCGCCGTCTGGTAGACCCACGCCGAGAGCGCGCCGAGGGCGGCCCGGGGTTCGGCGGTGACGAGCACGGGCAACCCTGACTGCGCGGCGAGGGCGAGGCCCTGGGCATCCGTCACGATCGCGACCGCACCCTTCTCGCGGGCGTCGTCGACGAACTGGGCTCCGTGCGCGTGCACCCCGGCGAGCCCGACGTACAGGTCGCCCTGCTGCACTGTCTTCGACGACAGAGTGATGCCTGTGACCCGGAGGCCCTCGATGTCGCCGTGCACGTCGAGACCGAACTGGCCGGCCAGTTCGGAGACGAGGCGAGCATCGGGACGTTCGGGTCGCAGCCCTGACTTGTCCCCTGTCGTCACCTGGCTCCTCGCGAGATCAATAGCTGGTCGGGTATTCGACCGCGGGAACCGTAGAAGGCGCCACACGGTACTTCTGGAGCACCTGCGACATGATCTTCTGGAAGACCGGAGCGGCAGCTGAACCGTTAGTAATCGTAACCGGCTTCATCAGGTTGACCGAAACGACGTACTGCGGGTTCTCCGCCGGAGCGAGGCCCGCGACACTCGTCAGGTACCCTCCGCCGTAGGCGCCCTCGCCGTTGCTGACCTCTGCCGTACCCGTCTTCGCAGCGATGTTGTAGCCCGGAATCTTCAGCAGGTCGGCGGCATAACCACCCGACACGACGCTCTGCATCATGTTGACCGTCTCCTGCGCGGCGGTCTGCGAGACGACCTGCTCGCCCTGGGTGCTCGGCGTCTCGGTCATCGTGCCGTCAGCGGCCCTGCAGCCCGCGACGAGGGAGACGGGCATCCGCACGCCGCCGTTGCCGAGGGTCTGGTAGATGCTGGCGACCTGCACGGCCGTGGTGGTGAGACCCTGGCCGAAGGCGGTGTTCCAGAGGGTCTGTTCGTCCCACTCGGCGGGGGTGCGGATGGTGCCCTCCGACTCGCCCGGGAAGTTCACTTCGCTCGTCTCACCGAGGTGGAACTTCTTCATGTAGTCGAAGCGCTGCTGGTCGGTGAGCATCGAACTCAGCAGAGAGATACCGACGTTGGACGAGGTCTGGATGATTCCGGTGAGGGTCATCGGATCGGCACCGTGCGACTCGTCGTCGGTGATGACCGCCCCGCCCGGGGTCTTGTAGCGCTGAGGCACGATCGTGCCCGTGGTCGGCGTACTCTTGCCCGCGTCGATGATGGTCGCCGCGGACTCCGACTTGAACGTCGAACCCGGCTCGAACGGGCTCGAGAACGCGATGGCGCCCCAGAAACCGGGGTCGGTCGCGTCGAGGTTGTTGGGGTCGGGTGTCGGGTACTGGGCGACCGTGAGGAGTTTGCCGGTCTTCACCTCGGTGACGACCACGCTCCCCCACTGGGCGCCGGTCGACGTCACCTGCTGCGCGAGCACCTGCTGGGCGTAGTACTGCAGGTCGCTGTCGATCGTGGTCACGACGGTCGAGCCGTCGACCGGCTCCTTGTCGAGCACCGTGGTGTTCGGGATCGCGACGCCATCGGCGCCCTTCTCATAGGTCTGCAGGCCGTCGGAACCGGCGAGGCACTGGTTCTCCTTCTCCTCCAGCCCCCCGGTGCCGGTGAGGGCGCCGGTGTCGTCGTTGCCCATGTAGCCCACGATGTTGCCGGCGACGCTGCCGTTCGGGTACACCCGTTGCGGCGACGTCTCGTAGTAGAGCCACGGGATGCCGAGGGCCACGACGGCGCGGTACTTGTCGAGGTCGAGGTCCTTGACGATCATGGCGTACGACGAGGTGCGGTCGGCCGTCAGCAGCGCGTACACCTGGTCGGCGGTCTGCCCGGTGATGGCAGCGATCTTCGCCGAGGCGTCGGTCGGGGTGACATCGGGAAGGTCGGCACCGGTCGTGGGGTCGGTGGGGGTGTAGTCCGCGACATCCTTCGGCGACGCCGTCACGTTGTACCGGATGACCGTGGTGGCCAGGATCACACCGTTCGAGTCGACGATGTCGCCGCGCGGGCCGTAGATCGACTGGCCGACCGAGAGCTTGTCGTACGACTGAGCGTTCAGGTCGCTCGCCTGCACCACCTGGATGTCGACGAGTTTCACCACCAGCACAGCGACCAGGGCGGCGATCACGACGATGGAGAGGGCCACGCGGTTGCGTGTGGTGCGTGAACTGCTCACGGGTGCGGTGTCCTAACGGGTGAGGTTCAGTGGGTCGAGGTTCAGTGCGTCGAGGTTCAGTGGGTCGAGGTTCAGTGCGTCGTCGGGGCCGGAAGCTGGCCCTGCCACGGTACTGCGGCAGCTGCTGCAGCTGCGGGAGGCGCGCTCGGAGCGCCGACGGGCGTGCCTGCGGTGGTCGCGGGGGTGCCTGCCGTGGTCGCCGGGGCAGCGGCGGCAGCAGCGGTGGCAGCAGCCGACGCGGCAGTTGCGGCCGCAGCCGTCAGCGCGTTCGGCACCAGCGAAGGCTGCCCGTTCGTGAGCGAGCCCGAAGCCGCCGTGGCCGTCGTGGGCGTGCCGAGTACGGCTCCGTCGGAGAGCCGCAGGTAGGCGGGATGCACGTTGGCCACCATGCCGAGCGACTCCGCGCTGGCGGCGAGGCTCTGCGGTGCACTCAGGCCGTCGAGCTGCTCGGTGAGGGCGCTGTTGGAGCGGTCGACCTCCTTCTGCTGGGTCTGCAGCGACGAGATCTCGTACGCGCCGTTCGAGAGACCGATGCTCAGCATCAGCTGCGCCACGACGATAGAGAACACTCCGACCACGACGACGGCCGCATAGGCGAGCTTGGGCTTCCGGCGCCGGAGCACCCCGCGGGCGGCGATGCTGAACGGTGAAGCGGGCTTCACGGGCGGCGAGTAGTCCCCGAGGAACGCATCGTCGAACGGGTCGACATACGGGTCGGCGACAGCTGTGGCGGCTGTGGAGATCCGGGGACGGGACGGGGCGACACTGGTCATGATGCGACTCTCACTCGCTCAGCCGCGCGGAGACGCACGGGGGTGGATCGGGGGTTGGCGGCCTTCTCGTCCTCGGTGGCGAGTTCGGCCCCTCTGACGAGGAGGCGCAGCTGCGCCTGGTGCTCGGGGAGCTCCACCGGCAGGCCCGGCGGAGTGGAGGAAGTGGTGGCGGCCGCGAGAGCACGCTTCACGATGCGGTCTTCGAGCGACTGGTACGACAGCACGACCATCCGGCCGCCGAGCGCCAGCGACTCGATCGCCCGGGGAACGACCTCCTCGAGCGATGCCAGTTCCTGGTTGACCTCGATGCGGAGCGCCTGGAAGACGCGTTTGGCCGGGTGGCCCTGGCGGGCGAGCGCCGCCGGGGTCGCCTTCGAGAGCAGGTCGACGAGCTGGGCCGAGCGCACGAGACGGGTCTCGCCCCGGCGCTCGACGATGCGACGCGCGAACCGGGAGGCGAGGCGTTCTTCGCCGTACTCCCAGAAGATGCGCCGCAGATCGTGCTCCGAGTACTCGGCGAGGATCTCTTCCGCGGTCAGTTCCGCGGTGCCGTCCATGCGCATGTCGAGCGGGGCATCCTTCGAGTAGGCGAAGCCCCGCTCGGCCCGATCCAGTTGCATCGACGACACGCCCAGGTCGAGCAGGATGCCCTGCACGGTGTCGTAGCCGAGGCCCTGCAGGGCATCCCGGATCTCGTCGTACCGGCAGTGCACGAGCTTCGCCCGCTCGCCGAACGGCGCGAGCCGCTCCCCCGCCAGCGCGAGCGCCTCGGGGTCGCGGTCCAGACCCACGAGGGTGAGGTTCGGGAAGCGGGTGAGGAACGCCTCGGCGTGGCCGCCGAGCCCGAGGGTGCCGTCGACGAGCACGGCCCCGTCGACCTCGATGGCCGGGCGGAGCAACTCGATCGACCGTTCGAGCATGACGGGGGTGTGGATGCGGGAGATCTCCATGAATGACGGGTTCCGGCGGGCCGTGTCCCCTGATCCCCATCCGAGTCGACCTGGCACCGGGGAAGTGTGCCAGGGCGAACGGCTGGGAGTCACGGGACGCGGATGCGTCAGAAGAGTCCCGGGATCACCTCCTCGTCGGTCTCGGAGAAGGCGGCTTCCTGTTCGGCGAGGTAGGTCTCCCATGCCTCGGCGTCCCAGATCTCGGCCCGCGACCCCGCCCCGATCACGACGAGGTCGCGGTCGAGGCCGGCGTAGCTGCGAAGTGGTGCCGGCACAGTGACCCGGTGCTGGCTGTCGGGGTTCTCCGCACTCGCGCCGGACAGGAACACGCGGAGGTAGTCACGCGCCTTCTTGTCGGTCACGGGAGCCTGGCGGATCTTTTCGTGCACGGCCTCGAATTCCCGCGTGGAGAACACGTAGATGCAGTGCTCCTGCCCACGGGTCATGACGACGCCGCTCGAGAGTTCTTCGCGGAACTTGGCCGGGAGGATGATGCGCCCTTTGTCGTCGAGCTTGGGGGTGTAGGTACCAAGGAACATGCTCCTTCACTCCCCTCATTTCCGGCCAGACTGCGGGTGTGACTCCACGCTACTCCACTTCCCTCCACTTTGCTGGTGTTTTCCTCCACTGACGCGCCGATCCCTCCATTTGGGCACAAAAAAAGACCGGCCCGTGGGGGGGCCGGTCTTCTCTGAAGCTCTTCTGGTGGGTTCTGCTGTTACTCGTTCTTGTCGTTGCGGTCGTCCCAGCGGTCGTTCAGGCGATCCATGAAGCCTGCCCGGTTCGCCGTGCCACGCCGTGAGCCGGTGGCGCCGGAAGCACCGGGGCCGTTTGCGCCGGATGCCGACCCGCCGCCGCGGAGCCTGCCGAGGGACTTGGTCGGCCGAAGGGCGACGAGCACGCCGGTGAACATCACGGCGAAGCCCAGGATGCCGACCAGCGGGATGTGGATGACCACACCGACGATCACGACGGCGAGCCCGACGATGGCCAACAGCACACCGAGTACCAGCGAGCTGTAACTCAGGCGCCCTCGCCCGGCACCGACAGCCGACACGAAATCGGCGTCATTGTGATAGAGACTGCGCTCCATCTCATCGAGGAGCTTCTGCTCTTGCTCCGAAAGCGGCATTTCATTCACCTCTAGGTTCGGTTCGACCGTAGTCCGCAGCTCATCGTGGGCGTGATCCGAATGGTACCGCGCCGTCAAATGATACTGCTGCGATCGTAGCTAGGCTAGGCGCGTGACTGAAAGTACACGCCTGACGAAGTTCGTCGACACCAACATCGTCGACTTCCTCACTGACCGTGATCCCATTCTCGTCTCTATCGCGAACGAATTGGCTCCTTTCGGCCAATTTTCGCGGAATCTTCTCAGCGGAGGCAAGCGCTTCCGCGCCCAGTTCTGCTATTGGGGCTGGCGCTCGGTGCTGGAGCCCGACATCCGGAGCGCGGAGCACGCCACCGGCTACGGTTCCGGGCCGGGCGAGACGGAGTTCCGGGCCCTGGTGGGGCTCTGCACGGCACTCGAGTTCTTCCACGCAGCGGCCCTTGTGCACGACGACATCATCGACAACTCCGACACCCGGCGGGGCATGCCGGCGGCGCATCGCCGGTTCGAAGAACTGCACACGTCTGCGGGATTCTCCGGCAACGCCGCCTCCTACGGCCGGGCCAGCGCCATCCTGATGGGCGACCTGCTGCTCGCCTGGAGTGACGAGCTCGTCGGCGACGCGCTCGATGCCCTCGAGCCGGCCGCGCGCACGGCCACGCGCCGGGAGTTCAACAGCATGCGGGTCGAGGTGACCCTCGGCCAGTACCTCGACGTACTGGAGGAGAGCGCCTGGCCCGTCGTGCCCGAAGCGGAACTGCTCCCCCGCGCCGAACGGGTCATCGTCTACAAGTCGGCGAAGTACAGCGTCGAGGCACCCCTTGTGCTCGGCGCACGCCTGCACGGAGCATCCGAAGCCCAGGTCACGGCCCTCCGCGCGTTCGGCCTGCCGCTCGGAATCGCCTTCCAGCTGCGGGATGACCTGCTCGGCGTCTTCGGAGACAGCGCCCGCACGGGCAAGCCGTCGGGCGACGACCTCCGGGAGGGCAAGCGCACAGTGCTCGTCGCCCTCGCCCGGCAGACCCTCTCCTCGGGCAGCCGCCGCATCTTCGACGAGATGCTCGGCGACCCCGACCTCACGGCTGAGCAGATCGCGACGCTCCAGGCGACCATCACCGACAGCGGCGCAGCCGACCGGGTGGAATCGCTGATCGCCCGCCACGTCGACGACGCCCTCACCGCGCTGGCCGCGGCGCCGCTCGCCGAGCCCGCCAGGATCGAACTCGCCGGGCTCGCGCGGAAGATCACCGAGCGCGACGCGTAGAAGGAGAAGGTCTAGCCGAGGGCCTGGGCGATGCGCCTGACCTCGGCCTTCCGACCCGCCAGCAGGGCGTCGATGGGGGCGACTCCGAGCGAATCCTCGGGTTCGAGCATCCACTCCATCATCTCGTCGTTCGAGAAGCCGCTGTCGTTCAGCACGATGATCGTGCCCTTCAGCTCACTCATCGGGGCATCGTCGACGATGAAGACCTCCGGCACGGAGAGGATGCCGTCCCGCCGGACGGCGAGCAGGGAACGCTCCTCGATGAGCTTCCGTACTCTGCTGATGGTGGTGCCGAACCGGTCGGCGAGGTCGGGAACAGTCAGCCAGGTCCGGCCTTCAGAAGTGTCACTCACCCGACAAGAATGGCACGGCGACGGGCCGGGGCGACAATCCCTTGAAATCTCGATTCGGTAGCGGTATCGGCTCCGGCTATGTCTTTACAGGGATCGGCGCTCTCTTCGATTTACAATCGGGGCGTGACCAGCGCGCCCACCGACCCCATGATCGATCGTCTCGTCGACGGTCGATACCAGGTCGTCTCGCGCATCGCCCGCGGCGGCATGGCGACGGTCTACGTCGCGAACGACCTGCGGCTCGACCGGCGCGTCGCCATCAAGATCATGCACGGTCACCTCGCCGACGACGAGGCCTTCCGCGAACGGTTCGTGCAGGAGGCCCGATCGGCGGCGCGCCTCGCCCACCCGAACGTGGTCAGCGTCTTCGACCAGGGCCAGCACGAAGAGATGGCCTTCATGGTCATGGAGTACCTGCCGGGCATGACACTCCGCGACCTGCTGAAGGACTACGGCCGGCTCACCACCGAGCAGACCCTCGACATCATGGAGGCGGTGCTCGGTGGGCTCGCGGCCGCGCACAAGGCCGGCATCGTGCACCGCGACGTCAAACCCGAGAACGTACTGCTGGCCGACGACGGCCGCATCAAGATCGGCGACTTCGGGCTGGCGCGTGCGGCATCCGCGAACACGGCGACCGGGCAGGCGCTGCTCGGAACCATCGCGTACCTCTCCCCCGAACTGCTGACGCGCGGCGTCGCGGATGCCCGGAGCGACCTCTACGCGGCAGGCATCATGATGTACGAGATGCTGGTCGGCGAGCAGCCCTACCTCGGTGAGCAGCCGATGCAGATCGCGTTCCAGCACGCCAACGAGACAGTTCCGGCCCCGTCGGTGCGCATCGCGGGCATCCCCGGCGAGGTCGACGACCTGGTGGCGTGGGCGACGGCGAAGAGTCCGGATGACCGGCCGCACGATGCGCGCGACCTCCTCGAGCGGCTGCTGGAGGCCGAGGCGGCCGTTGCGTCCTCGGCGCGGCAGGCGGTTGCTGGTTCGCGGGGGATGGCCGCACCCACGGCGCAGACGACGGTGATGCCCGCCGGGATGATGACGGGGCTGAACGGGCGGCTGGGGGCGGGCGCCGTCGCGGCCGGTGGTGCAGCCGCCGCTGGTGGCGCGGCCGGTGCGGGACGCGGTTCCGGAAGTGACTTCGGCGACGAGACGGGGCGCTACGACGGGCACGGCTTCGGCGACGATGACGGTCTGACCGGGTTCGACGACGCCGACGAGAGCGAGACGCAGGTGCTCCGGCCGCAGAACGCCCGCGGTGGACGTCGCGCTGCTGCACGGGCGGCGAAGGCGCGGGCGGCCGCGGGTCTGGCCGCCGGTGCGGCTGCCTCAGGTGGTTACGGTGCGAACGGCGCGACTGCGGCTGCCGGCGGTGTTGGTGCCGCGGGCGCCAGTGCGGCCGGGTACGGCGCAGCCGGTGCGGCGGGTGGCGCCGGCTACCGTGCGGGCGCGACGGGACTCGCCGCTCCCGGGACGACGGGTCGGGCGCCGGGAGCGCCGGGCGGCACGACAGGTTTTGCTCCGGGGTTCGGCGCGCCGGGCCTCCACCCCGGCGCGCGGGCATCGGCCCCGGGTGCCCCGAGCCCGGCTCACGCGCCGGCGGCACCCTCTTCCGCGACATCCGATCGTCGGGGTGCGGTTGCGGGTGCGCCCGCCGACCCGGCAGGCCGGCCGGGCGGCTCGGTCGAGAAGCTCCAGGCGCGAGCCGGCCGGCGGAAGAAGCGTGGCTGGATCATCCTGCTGCTCGTCATCATCCTGGTCGCGGCCGGCGGCGGGGCGGGCTGGTACTTCAGCTCGGGCCCCGGCGGTCACGTCACCGTGCCCTCGCTCACCGAGCAGTCCCCGGCCGATGCCACCGCGACCCTCCAGGCGCTTGGCCTGCAGGTCGCCGAACCGGAGTCGGCGACCAGCCCGACCGTGCCCGCCGGCAGCCTGGTCGGCACCGACCCCGGTGACGGCCAGGCGGTTCCGAACGGTTCGACCATCTCGCTCGTCATCTCAGCGGGCCCGGCCCAACTGACCGTGCCGCCCCTCGTCGGTTCGATGCAGGACGCCGCGACCGCCGCCGTCTCCGGCCTCTTCACGGTCGCCGGAACGCAGGGCCAGTTCGCGGGCGACGTCGCAGCCGGCACCGTGATGCAGGCGCTCGGCGCCGACGGCCAGCCCCTCGGCAGCACCTACGGCGAACAGCAGCCGATCACCTTCGTCGTGTCGCTCGGCGGCATCCCCGACGTGGTGGGGAAGTCCCCCGCCGACGCGACCGCCGCCCTCGGTGCCGTGAACCTCCAGACGACGACCGGATCCTCCGACTACAGCGAGACCATCGCCGAGGGCGACGTCATCTCCGTTGGCCTCCCGCCGTCGCCCGTCGTGCCCGGCAACACCATCACATTGAACACGTCGAAGGGTCCGGCGCCTGTGCCGGTTCCGGATGTCGCGGGCAAGAACTGGGCGGACGCCAAAGCCGCCCTCCAGGCCGCCGGATTCACCCTCCGGTACAGCCAGTACGCCGACCTCGCCCCGGCTGCCTTCGTCGTGAGCAGTACGGACCCCGCCGCGGGCACCACCCTCGACCGCGGTTCGAGCGTCGCGGTCAGCTTCGCGGGCTTCTGACCCGGGCGCCCCGCCCGACGCCGCGCGCGACCGCGCGAATCGGCGTCGATCGGCCAGCACGCGGCCGTATGGCGGCCCGTCCCCGCTGATCCTCGCCCGTTCGAAGCGCCTGATACACAGGCAGCGAAGCGCGCTACAGCGGGAGCTTCGCCCCGCGGAGCTCCTCCGCGACCAGGAACGCCAGCTCGAGCGACTGCATGTGGTTCAGGCGCGGGTCGCAGAGCGACTCGTAGCGGGTCGAGAGCGTGGCCTCGTCGATGTGCTCCGATCCGCCGAGGCACTCGGTGACGTCGTCGCCGGTGAGTTCGACGTGGATGCCGCCCGGGTGCGTTCCCGCAGCGCGGTGCGCCTCGAAGAAGCCCTTGACCTCGTCGACCACGTCGTCGAAGCGGCGGGTCTTGTAGCCGTTGGGCGTGGTGAGCCCGTTGCCGTGCATCGGATCGGTGACCCAGAGTGGTGTGGCGTCCGAGGCCTTGATGGCTTCGAGCAGCGGAGGCAGGGCATCCCGGATCTTGCCGGCACCCATGCGGGTGATGAACGTGAGGCGCCCGGGCTCCCGGAGAGGATCGAGCTTGTCGATGAGCCTCATCATGTCGTCGGCCGAGGTCGACGGGCCGAGCTTCACGCCGATCGGGTTCCGCACCCGCGAGAGGAAGTCGATGTGCGCCCCGTCGAGGTCGCGCGTGCGCTCCCCGATCCACTGGAAGTGACTCGACGTGTTGTACGGCAGCCCCGTGCGGGAGTCGATGCGCGTCATCGGCCGCTCGTAGTCGAACAGCAGCGCCTCGTGGGCCGTGTAGAACTCGGTGCGCTTCAGCGCCTCGAAGTCTGCGCCGCAGGCGATCATGAACCGGATGGCGCGGTCGATCTCGCGCGCCAGGTCTTCGTAGCGGGCGTTCGCCGGGTTCGACGTGAAGCCCTTGTTCCAGTGGTGCACCTCGCGGAGGTCGGCGAAACCGCCCTGCGTGAAGGCCCGGATCAGGTTCAGCGTCGACGCGGAGGTGTGGTACCCCTCGACGAGTCGCTGGGGGTCGGGCGTTCGCGATTCGGGCGTGAAGTCGTACCCGTTGACGATGTCGCCGCGGTACGCGGGCAGGGTCACGCCGCCGCGCGTCTCGGTGTCGCTCGACCGGGGCTTCGCGAACTGCCCGGCCATGCGCCCCATCTTGATGACGGGCATGGAGGCGCCGTAGGTCAGCACGACGGCCATCTGCAGCACCGTCTTGATGCGGTTGCGGATCTGGTCGGCCGTGGCACCGGCATAGGTCTCGGCGCAGTCGCCGCCCTGCAGCAGGAAGGCCTGGCCCGACGCAGCGGTCGCGAGCCGGTCGCGCAGCGTGTCGACCTCGCCCGCGAAGACGAGCGGGGGGAACTTCGAGATCTGCGCCGAGGCGGCTTCGACCGCGCCGCGATCCGGCCACTCCGGCTGCTGCTTCGCAACGAGTCCGCGCCAGTTGTCGAGCCCGTCGATCACCGAGCTCTCGGCTTCGACGACACGTTCAGACAGATCTATCACTACAGCACTCTTCTCGAAGGGGATGGCTCACCGGGACACCCGCGTGCGCTTCTCCTTCACAGAAGTCGCGTACACATCGGAGTATTCCTGACCGCTGATGCGGTGCAGTTCGTACATGATCTCGTCGGTGATGGAACGGAGCACGAACCGGTCGGATTCCATGCCTTCGAACCTAGAGAAATCTAGCGGCTCACCGAAAACGATGCCAATCCGGCGGATGTGGATGCCCGAACCCACCGTCATCACCTTCTCGGTGTCGATCATGGCGACCGGGATGATCGGCACCCCCGCCTCGAGCACCATCCGTGCCACGCCGGTGCGGCCGCGGTACATCTTGGCGTCAGGGCTCCGGGTGCCCTCGGGGTAGATGCCGAGCAGGTCGCCCTTGCCGAGCACCTCGAGCCCGGTGTTGAGCGACGCCTCCGAGGCCTTGCCGCCGGAGCGGTCGATCGGCAGCTGCCCGGTGGCGGTGAAGAAGAGTTTGACGAGCCAGCCCTTCAGGCCCTTGCCCGTGAAGTACTCGCTCTTCGCGAGGAAGCTGACCCTCCGGTCCATCATCAGCGGAAGGAACACGCTGTCGGCGAAGGAGAGGTGGTTGCTCGCGAGGATGGCGCCGCCGGTCTTCGGCACGTTCTCCATGCCCCTGACCCAGGGACGGAACACGGCCTTCACGATCGGGCCGGCCACTATGTACTTCATGAACCAGTAAAACATCGTCGTCCTTGCGTCTGCCCTCGATTCTAGAGGAACGGTTCCGGTCAGATCGACTCGGCGTAGAGGCGTGCGAGGTCGGCTGCGCCCACGACGCCCGCGTCGTTGACCAACTCGGCGATGCGGAACTCGGGCTCGGGGTGGAAGCCCCGGGCGGGCAGCACGTCGAGGTACGCCGAACGGATCGGGTCGAGCAGCAGGTCCCCCGCCTGCGCGACCCCCCCACCGATGACGAAGAGCTGCGGGTCGAGAACGGCACCGAGGCTGGCCGACGCCTGACCCAGCCAGTGCCCGAGGGTGCGGAGGGCCAGGAGCGCACCGGGGTCCCCGGCCTGGATGAGCTCGCTCACGTCGAGACCGGTCAGTTCGCCGACGCGCCGCCGGGCATCCGCGAGGCCGATGCCGATGCCGCCCGCGTCAGCGAGCTCGTTCGCGGTGCGGAGGAGGGCGCGGCCCGATCCGTACTGCTCGATGCAGCCGCGCGCGCCGCAGCCGCAGGGCAGGCCGTCGGGGACGACCCGGAGGTGCCCGAGTTCGGCTGCAGCGCCGAACCCGCCGCGGAACAGCTTGTCGCCGGAGACGATCGCCCCACCCACGCCGGTGCCGATGGTGAGGATGACCATGTCGCTGACGAGCCGGCCCGCGCCGAACCGGAACTCCGCCCAGCCCGCGGCGTTCGCATCGTTCTCGACGATGATGTGCTTGTGCAGGCGCCGCTCGAGTTTCTCGCGGAAGGGTTCGTTCCGCCAGGCGATGTTGGGAGCGTAGTAGACGGTCGACTGTGCGGCGTCGATGAACCCCGCTGCGGCGACGCCGACGGCCTCGACCTCGGCGCCCTCGGAGAGTCGCTCGACCATCTCGACGACGGCGTCTTCTATGAGTTGCGGATTGTGAGCCGTGGTCGGTTGCCTGTCGTAGCGCAGGATGGTCCCCAGCTCGTCGACGAGCGCGCCCGCGATCTTCGTTCCGCCAATGTCGATTCCTATGGCTTGCACAGAGCCATCTTCCCTGTCTCCGGGTACCTCTGTCGAATCATCCGTTCGTTCCCGCCTGATGATCCGCCCACCGTCGCCTGGGATCGGCCACCGGTAGACTCGACCGGTAAGGAACCGAAGGAGTTACCGTGGACCAGTTCGTCGCCCCCGCCGTCGTTGCAGCCGATCCCGAAGCCAACGCGACCGACCTGCTGGTCAAGCGGGTCGCCCTGACGCCCGATGCGCCGCTGTTCGCCGTGCCGTCGGCAACCGGTGGCTGGACGGATGTCTCGGGGGCCGAGTTCCTCGCCCAGGTGCGCGCTCTCGCCAAGGGCCTCATCGCCGCCGGCATCGAGCCCGGTGACAAGATCGGGCTGATGTGCCGCACCCGCTACGAGTGGACGCTGATCGACTTCGCGACCTGGTTCGCGGGCGCCGTCCTGGTGCCGGTGTACGAGACGTCCTCTCCCTCACAGGTGCAATGGAGCCTCAGCGACTCCGGCGCCGTCGCGGTGCTGGTCGAGACGCCCGACCACTTCGCCCGCTTCGACGAGGTGCGCGCCGACCTGCCGGGCGTCGCGAAGGTCTGGCAGATCGGGCTCGGCGACCTCGACAAGATCGTCGCCGGCGGCACGGGCGTCGACGACGCCGAGGTCGAACGCCGCCGGTCGCTTGCGAAGGGCAGCGACCTCGCGACCCTCATCTACACCTCGGGCACGATGGGGCGCCCGAAGGGCTGCATCCTCACCCACTCCAACTTCGTGGAACTCTCCCGGAACGCTGCCGTCAAGCTCTCCGACGTCGTCAACGACGGCGCATCCACCCTGCTGTTCATCACGACGGCGCACGTCTTCGCCCGGTTCATCGCGATCATCTGCGTGCACGCCGGCGTGAAGGTCGGCCACCAGGCCGACACGAAGCAGCTCCTGCCCGCGCTCGGGTCGTTCAAGCCGACCTTCCTGCTCGCGGTTCCGCGGGTGTTCGAGAAGGTCTACAACTCGTCCGAGCAGAAGGCGGAGGGTGGCGGCCGCGGCAAGATCTTCCGCCAGGCTGCCGCCGTGGCGGTGGCTCACTCCGAAGCGCTCGACACGGGTTCGGTACCGCTGGGGCTGAAGATCAGGTTCGCCCTCTACGACCGCCTCGTCTACTCGAAGCTCCGCGCCGCGCTCGGCGGCCGCACCAAGTACGCCGTCTCCGGCTCCGCTCCCCTCGGGCACCGCCTCGGGCACTTCTACCGGAGCCTCGGCATCACGATCCTCGAGGGTTACGGCCTCACTGAGACCACGGCGCCCGCCACCGTGAACCTGACCGACCAGTTCAAGCTCGACACCGTCGGTCCGCCGCTGCCCGGGGTGGGCATCCGGATCGCCGAAGACGGCGAGGTGCAGGTCTCCGGCATCAACGTCTTCGCCGGGTACTGGAACAACGAGAAGGCGACCGCCGAGGCGATGGATGGCGAGTGGTTCCGCACCGGCGACATCGGTGCGCTCGACAGCGACGGCTTCCTCACCATCACCGGCCGCAAGAAGGAGATCATCGTCACCGCCGGCGGCAAGAACGTCGCACCGGCCGTGCTCGAGGATCCGATCCGCGCGAACCCGCTGGTCGGCCAGGTCGTCGTGGTCGGCGACCAGAAGCCGTTCATCTCGGCGCTCGTGACCCTCGACACCGAGATGCTGCCCGTCTGGCTCGGCAACCACGGCGAGAACAAGGACATGACGCTCTCCGCCGCCTCGCAGAACCCCGCGGTGCTCGCCGAGATCCAGCGGGCCGTGGATGCTGCGAACGCCACGGTCTCGAGGGCGGAGTCGATCCGCAAATTCGTCGTGCTGCCCTCAGACCTCACGGAGGAGAGCGGTCACCTCACGCCGAAGCTCACCATCAAGCGGAGCGTGATCGTTGCGGACTTCACCGACGTGATCGAGCGCATGTACTCCAGCGCCCCGGCCACCGAGGGCATCTCCGTCGTGCACTGACTCCCGCCGCGCGAGGCGGGGACGCGCGGGTCAGAACCAGTCGGACTCGCGCACCTCGCGCATCGCCTGGCGACGGGTCGGCTTGTCGAGGCGGTCGAGGTAGAGCATCCCGTCGAGGTGATCGGTCTCGTGCTGCAGCGCCTGAGCGAGCACACCGGTGCCCGACACCTCGACCTCTTCGCCGTCGAGGTTCAGCCCGACAGCCCGCGCGAACGGGTGGCGGAGCGTCTTGAACCAGAGGTTCGGCACCGAGAGGCAGCCCTCGTCCATCAGCACGGGCTCGCCCGACACCTCCACGAGGCGCGGGTTCAGCAGGTAGCCGAGCTCGCCGTCGACGTTGTAGCTGAACGCGCGGAGGTTCACCCCGATCTGCGCGGCGGCCACGCCCGCACGGCCCGGGAGTCGCACTGAGTCGAGCAGGTCATCCACCAGAGCTCGCACCCGGTCGTCGATGACGCCGATCTCGTCGGAAACGGTCTTGAGAACGGGATCTCCGAAGATGCGGATCTCGCGGGCAGTCACAGGCGGCACTCCTTGCAGATGGGTCACCTTCGATTTTACGGGATACCCCTGCGTCACACTTTGCGGCGTGCCGCGCTGGAAGCGGGCGCCTGTTCAGGGCGCCCGCCGCGCTAACTCAGTTCTCGACGACGACGAGGAGGTCGCCCGCCTCGACCTGCTGCGTTGTGGGGATCGCGAGCCGGCGTACCGTGCCGCCGACCGGTGACGTGATCGCCGCCTCCATCTTCATCGCCTCGATGGTGGCGATGGCGTCGCCGGCCGCGATGACCGAGCCCTCTTCGACTTTCAGCGTGACCACGCCCGAGAAGGGTGCCGCGACGTGGCCGGGGCGCGAGGCATCCGCCTTCTCCGCCTGGGTGACCGTGACCTTCACGTTCTGATCCCGCACCTGCACCGGCCGCAGCTGGCCGTTCAGGATCGTCATCACCGCACGCATGCCCTTCTCGTCGACCTCGCCGATCGCCTCGAGGCCGATGAACAGCTGCACGCCCGGCGAGAGTTCGACGACATGCTCGTCGCCCTGCTGCAGCCCGAACAGATAGTCGGCCGTCTCGATGACCGAAAGGTCGCCGTAGGTCTCGCGCTGCTGCTCGAACGTGGCTGTCGGACCGGGGAAGAGCAGCCGGTTGAGCGTCGAGCGACGGTCGGTGGATGTCGCGTCGGGACCGATGAGGGCCTTGTCGTCGTCGCTGACCTCCTTCACCCCGATCTTGACGGTCTTGCCCTCGAGGACTTTCGAGCGGAAGGGTTCCGGCCAGCCGCCCGGCAGATCGCCGAGCTCCCCCGCCATGAATCCGATCACCGAATCGGGGATGTCGTAGTTGCCCGGGTTGGCCTCGAAATCGGCCGGGTCGGCGCCGACGGCCGCGAGGTGCAGGGCGAGGTCGCCGACGACCTTCGACGACGGGGTGACCTTCGGGATGCGGCCGAGGATGCTGTTGGCCGCGGCGTACAGGTCCTCGATCTTCTCGAAATGGTCGGCCAGGCCGAGCGCGATGGCCTGCTGGCGCAGGTTCGAGAGCTGGCCGCCCGGGATCTCGTGCTTGTAGACGCGGCCGGTGGGACCCGGGAGTCCGGACTCGAACGGACGGTACAGCTCCCGCACGGCCTCCCAGTACGGCTCCAGGTCGCTGACGGCCTGCAGGGACAGGCCGGTGTCGCGCTCGGTGTGGGCGAGCGCGGCGACGAGAGCGGAGGCGCTGGGCTGTGACGTGGTGCCCGACATCGGTGCACTCGCGACATCCACAGCGTCGGCGCCCGCACGGCTCGCGGCCAGCAGCGTCGCGAGCTGGCCGCCGGCGGTGTCGTGGGTGTGCACGTGCACGGGGACGTCGAAGTTCTCGCGGAACGCCGCCACCAGCTTCTCGGCCGCGAACGGGCGGAGGAGCCCGGCCATGTCCTTGATCGCGAGGATGTGCGCACCGGCACCGACGATCTCCTCGGCGAGCCTCAGGTAGTAGTCGAGCGTGTACAGGTCTTCGGCCGGGTCGAGCAGGTCGCCGGTGTAGCAGACCGCCACCTCGGCGAGCGTGCTGCCCGTGGCGAGCACCGACTCGATCGCGGGGCGCATCTGGTTCACGTCGTTCAGCGCGTCGAAGATGCGGAAGATGTCGACCCCGGTGGATGCCGCCTCCTTCACGAAGGCGTCGGTGACCTCAGTCGGGTACGGCGTGTAGCCGACGGTGTTGCGGCCCCTGAGCAGCATCTGGATGTTGATGTTCGGCAGGGCCTCCCGGAGCGCGGCGAGCCGCTCCCACGGGTCCTCACCGAGGAAGCGCAGGGCGACGTCGTACGTCGCTCCACCCCAGGCCTCGACACTCAGCAGCTCGGGGGTCATGCGAGCGACATAGGGGGCAACCGCCAGGAGGTCTTTTGTGCGGACCCGCGTGGCGAGCAGGCTCTGGTGGGCATCCCGGAACGTCGTCTCGGTGACGCCGAGGGCCGTCTGCGCGCGGAGGTCGGCGGCGAAACCGACCGGCCCGAGGGCGAGCAGGCGCTGGCGCGAGCCGTCGGGGGCGGGGGCCTGCAGGTCGATCTCCGGCAGTTTCGCGGCGGGGTTCACCGACCCGACACGCTTGCCGTTCGGCTGGTTCACCGTGACGTCGGCCAACCAGTTGACGATCTTCGACCCGCGGTCTTTCGACACGTGGGTGGCGAACAGCTGCGGGCGCTCCTCGATGAACGCCGTGCTGAGGTCGCCGGCCTCGAACGACGGGTCTTCGAGCACCGCCTGGAGGAACGGGATGTTCGTGGAGACGCCGCGGATGCGGAACTCGGCCAGCGCCCGCTTCGACCGCCTGACGGCCGCCTTGAAGTCCCGTCCGCGGCAGGTGAGCTTCACCAGCATCGAGTCGAAGTGCGGGCTGATCTGGGCGCCCGCGGCGACGGTACCGCCGTCGAGCCGGATGCCCGAACCGCCCGGTGAGCGGTACGTCGTGATCTTGCCCGTGTCGGGCCGGAACCCGGCGTTCGGGTCTTCGGTGGTGATGCGGCACTGCAGCGCGGCGCCGCGGAGCACGATACGGTCCTGGGTGAGACCGAGTTCCTCGAGGCTCGCGCCCGAGGCGATGAGCATCTGCGACTGCACCAGGTCGACATCCGTGACCTCCTCGGTCACCGTGTGCTCCACCTGGATGCGCGGGTTCATCTCGATGAAGACGTGCTCGCCCGCGCGGTCACCGACCGTGTCGACCAGGAACTCGACCGTTCCCGCGTTCACGTAGTTGATCGACTTCGCGAACTTGATCGCGTCGCTGTGCAGCGCCTCGCGGAGTTCGTCGCTGATGTTCGGGGCCGGCGCGATCTCGACGACCTTCTGGTTGCGGCGCTGCACCGAGCAGTCCCGCTCGAAGAGGTGGATCGTGTTGCCCTGCGTGTCGGCCAGGATCTGCACCTCGATGTGCCGCGGCCGGAGCACGGCCTGCTCGAGGAACATCGTCGGATCGCCGAAAGCACTGTCGGCCTCGCGCATCGCGGCCTCGAGCGCGCCCCGCAGCTCGTCTTTCGACTCGACCCGGCGCATCCCGCGCCCGCCGCCGCCGGCGACCGCCTTGGCGAAGATCGGGAAACCGATGTCGTCAGCCCCGGCGAGCAGTTCCTCGATGTCGCGGGTGGCGGGAGTGGAACGGAGCACGGGCACGCCGGCCGCGATCGCATGCTCCTTCGCGGTGACCTTGTTGCCCGCCATCTCGAGCACGTCGTTCGCCGGGCCGATGAACGTGATCCCGGCCGCGGCCGCGGCGGAGGCGAGCTCGGGGTTCTCACTGAGGAACCCGTAGCCCGGGTAGATCGCGTCGGCACCCGACTCCTTCGCAACGCGGATGATCTCGCTCACGTTGAGGTAGGCGCGAACGGGATGCCCGATCTCGCCGATCTGGTAGGCCTCGTCTGCCTTCAGGCGGTGCATGGAGTTGCGGTCTTCGTAGGGGAAGACGGCGACGGTCTTGGCCCCGAGCTCATACGCGGCGCGGAAAGCGCGGATCGCGATCTCTCCTCGATTGGCAACCAGGATCTTGGCGAACATACGGTCCTTCCGAAGCAGTGCGGCACCCATGCGGCATACAGGAGACAGTTAGGTTCTCCCAGCCTAGTGAAGGTAACGTAGTCGATTGTGCATGTACTCAGCGTCAGCTCACTCAAGGGCGGGGTCGGTAAGACAACCGTCACCCTCGGCCTCGCTTCCGCAGCCTTCGCGAAGGGTCTCCGCACACTGGTCGTCGACCTCGACCCGCAGTCCGATGTGTCGACCGGCATGGACATCAATGTCTCCGGCCACCTGAACGTCGCTGACGTGCTCGCCTCCCCCAAAGAGAAGATCGTTCGTGCGGCCATCGCCCCCTCCGGCTGGACCAAAGACCGGGGCGGCACAATCGATGTACTGATCGGATCGCCTTCGGCCCTGAACTTCGACGGTCCCCACCCCTCGATCCGCGACATCTGGAAGCTCGAAGAGGCCCTGGCCACTGTCGAGAGCGACTACGACCTCGTGTTGATCGATTGCGCCCCGTCACTGAATGCGCTGACCCGCACGGCATGGGCCGCGAGCGACCGCGTGGCCGTCGTGACCGAGCCCGGGCTGTTCTCCGTGGCCGCCGCCGACCGGGCGCTGCGGGCGATCGAGGAGATCCGCCGTGGCCTCTCCCCGCGTCTCCAGCCGCTCGGCATCATCGTGAACCGCGTGCGGTCGCAGTCGCTCGAGCACCAGTTCCGCATCAAGGAGCTCCGCGACATGTTCGGCCCGCTTGTGCTCTCGCCGCAGCTGCCCGAGCGTACGTCGCTCCAGCAGGCCCAGGGCGCGGCGAAGCCCCTGCACGTCTGGCCCGGCGAGGGCGCCCAGGAGATGGCGCGCAACTTCGACCTGCTGCTCGAGCGCGTGATGCGCACGGGCCGCATCGGCGACTACGCCGACACCGCCGCGGCCGCCTCCGGCCGCTCCCCCGCCGACCACTAGGCGAAAGCAGGTTTGAAAGCCGCGGTAGCTCCGGTCAAGTGACGTCCAGATCGCCAAATCACGGTCTCGAATGCCTGCTTCTCCCTCGTGCCGCGCTTGGAGCGAACGCCCGTTCAAGGCGTTCGCCGCGCTCACTCAGGCGGAACGGGCGGCGCGACGCGCTGCGAGCTCGTCCATGGGGTCGGCCACGTCGGTGCCGAGCTCGACGAGGGAGGATTCCACCTCGCGCAGCACCTTGCCCACCGCGATGCCGAAGACACCCTGGCCGCGGCTGACGAGGTCGATGACCTCGTCGTTCGACGTGCAGAGGTAGACGCTCGCCCCGTCGCTCATCAGCGTGGTCTGGGCGAGGTCGGTGACGCCCGACTCCCGCAGCTGCTCGATGGCGGTACGGATCTGCTGCAGCGAGATGCCGGTGTCGAGGAGTCGCTTCACGAGCTTCAGCACGAGGATGTCGCGGAACCCGTAGAGGCGCTGCGAACCTGATCCGGCGGCCCCACGGACCGTGGGCTCCACGAGGGAGGTGCGTGCCCAGTAGTCGAGCTGCCGGTACGTGATGCCCGCAGCACGAGCCGCGACAGCACCGCGATACCCGGCAGCGTCGTCGAGCTCCGGCAGACCGTCGGTGAAGAGCAGGCCCTGGTCGTAACGAGCTTCCTCGCCGTGGACGTGCTCACTCATTGATCTGCCTCTCTCGTACTGCTCGGAGTCCACGCTATCGACGTGACGGGATGCGGGCAACGACATCCGCCCGAACGCCCCGGCGTGTCGCGCGAACCTCCACCCCCCACCCTACGGGGCGAGCTTGCCGAGCGCCGCCCTGATCAGGCTGGTGCGCACGATTTCGAGCTGGCCGGAGATCTCGCTGGCACGCTCGGCGATCTGCGCACGGCTCGACACAGTGTTGCGGCGCGCGATCGGCAGCAGGGCGCTCTCGATCAATCCGACCTCGCGGTCGGCCGCGGCCCGGAAGCCACGGAGGTGCCGGGGCTCGATGCCGACCTTCTGCAGCTCGACCATCGCCTTCAGCACACCGACCGCGTCATCGCCGTAGGTCTCGCTGGCGGTCACCAGGGATGCACTGATGGCGTCGTTCAGCAGCTGGGGTGTGGCGTGCGTCTCGTTCAGCAGGTCGTCCCGGCTGAACCGGCGGGCACCCCCGAGCATGGACGGGCCGCCGCGCGACGGCACCGTCGCACTGGTGCCGCCCGGCATCGGCGGATTGAGTCCTGCGTCGACGTCGTGCAGGTACTGCTTGATGACGTTCAGCGGCAGGTAGCAGTCGCGTTGCATCGCCAGCACGAGGCGAAGGCGTTCCACGTCGGCGTTCGAGAACTTGCGGTACCCCGACTGGGTGCGGGCCGGCGAGACGAGCCCGCGCTCCTCGAGGAACCGCAGCTTCGACGGACTGATGTCGCTGAACTCAGGGCTCAGCTGCGACAGCACCTGGCCGATGCTGAGGAGCCGTGCCGGCGATCCGTCCCCCGGAAGGGACCGCGCGGGCGAGGCGCCCACTACGCTTCTGCGTTCGCCGCCACGTCACGACGTGAGGGGTAGAAGGTGAGCCTGAACTTGCCGACCTGGATCTCCGAGCCGTCGGCGAGCAGAGCGTCGTCGACCCGCACCCCGTCGAAGTACGTTCCGTTCAGGGAGTGCAGGTCACGGACGGTGAACGTCGTGCCCGAGCGGGAGAATTCGGCGTGCCGGCGGGAGACGGTGACGTCGTCGAGGAAGACATCGGCGTCGGGGTGACGGCCGGCGACCGTCGTCAGCTTGTCGAGAAGGAACCGGGCTCCGGCGCTCGGCCCGCGCCGAACGATCAGGAGGGCGGATCCGGAGGGCAGGGCGGCGATCGCGTCGAGCTCCTCGGGGGTGACCCCGCCTTCGAGGGCCGCCATCTGTGCGGCGAACTCCCCGGTGAGGTTCATCGTGTTGTCGTTGCCCACGGTTCCGATGGCACTGGTGCCCGGTTCGCCGGTGAAAGCGGGTGGCACGGAATCCCCGTCGGTCGTGCCGGGCGTACGCACAATGCGGTTCGATCGAGTGAGCTCTGAATCGCTGTCGTCTGGCATGGTCGATGGCCTCCTTACTCAGCCTCCAGCGTAGCCGATAGCCTCTCGTGAGAATGCTGGGTGTGCACAACTCGTGGTGGGGAATGCGGCGAATCCGCAGCCGCCGTCACGACCCTGCCCGGCACGGCCCGCGGCACACGGTGCGGCACCCCGCCACGCGCGTGCGGGTCGACTAACGTCGTGCGGGTGACCTTCGACCGCTACAGCTCAGACGTTCTCGCAGACTTCTCCCGCCGGCCCGTGCGGGAGAAGCCGCCCACGAAGGAGGCCGCCTTCGACCTCGTGGTCGAAGATGTGGCGAGCGACTTCTGCGGCTCCGTCGTGCGCACCGAGGGAAAGATGGTCGAACTCGAAGACCGCCGGGGGCGACGCCGCATGTTCCCGCTCGGCGGCGGCTTCCTGTTCGAGGGCGCCCCGGTCATCCTCGTCGCGCCGTCCGCCGCGCGCCCGGCGGGGGCCCTCCGCACCGCATCCGGTTCGGTGAAGGCTCCGGATGCCCGGGCCAGGGTCGCCCGCGCCAGCCGCATCTTCGTCGAGGGCCGGCACGACGCCGAACTCGTGGAGAAGGTCTGGGGCGACGACCTCCGCGGCGAGGGCGTCGTCGTCGAATACCTGGAGGGCGTGGACCACCTCGACGCGGTGCTGAAGCAGTTCCGGCCCACCTCCGCCAGGCGGGTCGGCGTGCTCGTCGACCACCTCGTGACGGGCTCGAAGGAGACCCGGATCGCCGACGCGGTGATGCGCGCGCAGGGTGAGAACGCGGTGCTCATCGTCGGGCATCCGTACATCGACATCTGGCAGGCCGTGAAACCGGGGCGCCTCGGCATCGAGGCCTGGCCGAGCATCCCGCGGAGCATCGAGTGGAAGCACGGCATCTGCGCCTCGCTCGGCTGGCCGCATGACGACCAGGCCGACATCGCGGCGGCGTGGCAGCGCATCCTCGGCCGGGTGCGCACGTACACCGACCTCGAACCCGAGCTGCTCGGCCGGGTGGAGCAGCTGATCGACTTCGTGACGAGCGGCGACCACAGCGACAACGGCGAAGGAGCACGCTGATGACCGACCGCACGACTCCCGTTCTGCTGGTGCTCCGCTCGCCGGGCGGCGAAGGGCACGTTCCACCGGTCTACGACGTGGCCGACCCGCACGCGCCGGTCGCCGAGGCGCTCGACCTCGGTATCACCCGGGGCGACGGCGTCTTCGAGACGATCACGGTGGTCAACGGCATCCCGCAGGCTCTGGATGCCCACCTCGACCGTCTCGCGCGATCCGCCGCCATGCTCGACCTCCCCGCCCCCGACCTCACCGCCTGGCGAACGAGCGTCTTCGCGGCCGTCGACCTGCACTCCGAGGTGCCGGAGGCGTTCGTGAAACTGCTGTACTCGCGGGGCGTCGAGGGTTCCGGGCAGCCGACCGGCTGGGTCTGGATGCAGCCGAGCGCCGACTTCACCCGCGAACGCACCGAGGGGATCGACGTGGTGCTGCTCGACCGCGGGTACCCGAGCACGGTCGCCGAGACGTCGCCGTGGTTGCTGCAGGGCGCCAAGACGCTGTCGTACGCCGTCAACAGGGCGGCCCTCCGCGAGGCCCAGCGCCGGGGGGCCGACGATGTGCTCTTCGTCTCGAGCGACGGGCTGCTGCTCGAGGGGCCGACCTCCACGGTCATCCTGAAGCTCGACGGCAGGCTGGTGACGCCGAACCCGAACTTCGGACTGCTGCCCGGTACGACGCAGGAGAGCGTGTTCGAGATCGCGGCGCACAACGGCTACAAGACGGCGTACGAGGCGCTGACGCCCGCGGACCTGCGGCGAGCCGACGCGGCGTGGCTGGTGTCGAGCGTGCGGAATGCCGCGCCGATCCGCTCGGTCGACGGCGCACCGCGGGCGGTGGATGCCGCATTGACCGACTCGATCAACACCGGCCTCGCGTCGCGGACCACCTGACGGTGTCGGCCGGCGGGGGCGCGGGCGCCGCGGACGGCCGCGGCGGCGGGGGCAGCGGCACGGGCGGCGTCGGCGCCGTGGGCACGCCAAGCGGAGGCGTGCCGGGCACGGGCGGCGGGGGCTCGACACCGTGAGACGCGCCGTCGCCCGGCTGTACTCGGTCGCGGACCACGCGGCCACCGCCCTCTTCGCCATCGAGGGCGCCCGCGCGGGTGTGCTCGCCGGACTCGATCTGCTGGGCATCCTGGTGGTCGGGTTCTGCACCGCGCTCGTCGGCGGCATCCTCCGCGACCTGCTGATCGGCGACGTACCGCCGGCCGCGTTCCGCTCGCCCTCGCGCATCGTCGTGGCGCTGGCCGGCGGCGCCCTGGTGTTCGCCGGATCCCGCGTGTTCGACACCTTCCCGGCCGAGGCGTTCGTTCTCTTCGACGCCGCAGGGCTCGCCCTCTTCGCGGTGACCGGGGCCCAGAAGGCGATCGAGCACCGGTCGAATGGGGTGGTGGTGGTCATCCTCGGCACCCTGACCGGTGTGGGTGGCGGGGTCGTGCGCGATGTGCTGCTGAACCGTGTGCCGGCCGTGCTCGCCGGGGACATCTACGCGACGGCCGCGGCGCTCGGCGCTCTCGGGGTGCTGGTCGCGACACGGTTGCGCGTGCCGGGGGTGGTGGCGCTGGCGATCGGTTTCGCGCTCTGCTTCGGGCTCCGGATGATCGCGGTGACGTTCGGCTGGCAACTGCCGCACGTGGCATGACCCGCCCCCCGCCCCGCGCGGCGCCCCCACACGAACGAAAGGACGCCAACTGCTCGAAAATGGGGGCTTTCGAGCAGTTGGCGTCCTCTCGAATCGATTCGGCGCACCGCTGGGGGTGGGGGGGTCAGGCGGCGGGGCCCGCGATCAGGGTCGCGGTCGCCGTCTGGCTGGCGCCGGAGGCGTCAGTGTAGGTCAGGGTCACGGTGTCGCCGACCTTGTAGGTCTTCAGCGTGCTGGTCAGCGCGCTTCCGCTCGCGACGCTGGTGCCGTCGACGGCGGTGATGACGTCACCCGCGGCGAGGCCGGCTGTGGCGGCCGGGGTGCCGTCGATGACGCCGGCGACCGTCGCACCCGCGACCGTGCTGGTGCCCGTGCCGGTTCCGCCTGCTGTACCCGATCCGGGGTAGGTGCTGCTGCCGGTCGAGGAGCTCGCGACCTCGATTCCGAGGAAGGCGGGCAGGCCGATGGTGATCGTCGAGGTGGCGGCACCGGAGTCGATCTGCTTGGCGATGGAGAGAGCATCCGTGATCGGGATCGCGAAGCCGGTCACGACGCTGCTGCCGCTCGACGCCGCAGTGTCGATGCCGACGACCTCGCCGTCGGCGTCGTAGAGGGGGCCGCCCGAGTCGCCGGACTGGATGTCCGCCTCGACCTGGATCATTCCGTCGAGCGTCTCGCCCGCAGCGGATCCCTCGGCCTGCGTGGTCACCGACTGGTCGAGTCCGGTCACGGTGCCGGCCGCGGCCGACAGTGTGCCGGTTCCGCCCGCGTTGCCGACGCCCGTGATGGCGTCGCCGACCGCGAGGTCTTCGGACGTGTCGAGCGAGGCCGGGGTGAGACCGGATGCCCCCTCGAGCTTCAGCACGGCGACATCGTGGGTGGCGTCGGTGCCGACGACGGTCGCGGTGTACGTCTTGCCCGTGGAGGCGATGGTGACCGAGATGCTGGTCGAGCCCTCCACGACGTGGTTGTTGGTCAGGATCTCGCCGTCGGAGGTGAGGATGATGCCGGTACCGGCCGCCTCCGCGCCCTCGTACTTCAGCACGGTGTTGATCAGAACGACGCCGACGGCCTGGTCGGCGGTGGCGGTGGTGGCCGACTGCGTCGCGGTGCCCGTGCCGCTGCCGGACGTTCCCGATCCGGAGCTGCCCGATCCGGTGCTTCCCGACCCGCTGGAGCCGCTCGAGCCGCTCCCGCTGCCGAAGCTGCCGTAGCCGCCGTTCGGAAGAGTGGATGTTCCGCTGCCCGATCCCGAACCGCGGGTGTCGAGCAGGCTCGACGACGAGCTGGTGCCGGAGGCGGCTGCCGCCGCGTTCAGGGCGAGGGGTACGCCGACACCGAGGGTGAGGCCGACGCTGGTGCACGCGACCGCCAGGGCTGCGGCGGACGCGCCCAGAATCAGAAAGTTGCGGGGACGCCAGATGCGCCTCTCACGGGTTGCCGTTCCGGCGGCAGCAGGTACTGCCTCGTGGAACTCGGGCTGCGGCTGGCTCTCGGGCGTTTGCATGTCTTCCTCTCGGTGCCCCTCGTGGGCAAGAACCAGAAAACGCCCGGACGCTATGAGGAAGCTATGCGTGGCTCTCGGACAACCTGAGAACTCACTGTCCAGAGCCTGAGGGTGAGGGAGGTGAGATTTCTGTAGTCTGGAACGCATGACTGACGAGACCCAGAACCCCGCCGACGAGGCACCTGCCACGGTGCCTGCGGCTGAGACGGGTTACGTGCTTACGAGGCGTGACCGTACAGCCATCCACTTCATCGACTGGGCCGTGAAGTTCGGCACTCCGGAGTTCCAGGAGCGTTACCGGCCCGTCACCGACGAACTCTTCACGCACGTCTTCATCGACCCCACAGCGAAGCCGGCCTTCGTTCCTCCTGCCTTTGCCAGTGTCGAGCAGCTGAACGACGACAGTGACCCACTCGAGATCATCCGGTCGCATCTCGGGGTCGTCATCGACGACCGCAAGGAACGCGACAGGGCGCGGGTCGAACTGCAGGTGCACTACGAGGAATCCGAGCGGCACCTCGCCGATGTGCGTGAGCGCGCGGCCGACCTGCAGGAGCGTCTCACCGAGACCACGGGCCGGCTCGAAGCAGCGGATGCCCGCATCGTCGAGCTCGGCGAGCAGCTCGAAGCCGAGGTCTCCGGGCTCCACTCGAGCCACGCCGCCGAACTGGCGACGACCCTCGCCGGTCACGAGGCCAGCATCTCCGCCCTCACCGACGACCGCGACCGTGCTCTCGCCGAGCTCGTCGCCGACCGGGACGCGGCCGTGGCCGCCCTGACCGCGGAGCGCGACGCGGAGGTCGCTCGTCTCGAAGCGCAGCTGGCCGGCGACACGGCCGCGCAGCGTGCGGAGCACGAACAGCAGATCGAGGCGCTTCGCGCCGAGCACACGCAGTCCGTCGAGGCTCTCGGAGTCGCCAACACGCAGGCCGGCGACGAGGTGCGCGCCGAGCACCATGTCGCCCTCACGGCACTCGAAGCAGCACACGCTGCGGCCCTCGCGGCTCTCAACGCCCAGCTCGCCTCCGCGGCCGCCAGCGCGGAGACGACGGCCCAGCAGCTGAAGGTGGCGCGGCTCGAGGCGGGCAGCCTCACGGCGCAGCGCGACCGCGCGATCGCCGAGGGGTCCGAGTGGCGCAACCGTCTGTACCAGACTGTCGCGGCCCTCGCCAGCACCGCCGACGTCGGTGACTGGACGGACGACAACGATCCGGATGTGCGGCTCATCGGCTTCATCGAGGAGACCCAGCTCGGCCTGGCGAGCGAACTCGAGATCGCCCGGGCGACCCTCGACGAGATCGAGGAGGTCGCCACGGCGCAGCTGGTCGACGAAGCCGAGACGGGCGACTACGCGATCGGCGCGAACGATGCGGCCGTGCTGGTGCTCAACTCGCTGTACGGCACAGACGACGAGGAAGCTGACGGTTCGGGCCTCGCTGCGGCAGGAGGCGCGGCAACGGTCGCCGGGTCGACGGGCGACGACACGGATGACTCCTCCCTCGCCGAGGCGGAGGAGGCAGACGCAGAGTTCGAGGCGCAGCTGCGCGACGAGGTCGACATTCCCTTCGAGGAAGCCGCCGAACGCGAAGCCGGTCAGGAACCCCACCCGCACGACGACGCGGCCATCGGGCACACGGCGGTCATCGAGCACACCATCGTTCGCGACGAGACGCCCGAGATCGACGACGTGGACAAGCTCGGCAGCCTGTTCTCCGACGACGACACCGAATTCGGGGCCCCGGGCGACCGGCAGCACCGACGGGCATCCTGACGCCGGCCGATGGCTGAGCTGGTCACCGCGCGGGTGGACAGCTGGGCGTGGGCCGTGCGGCTGTTCAAGACCCGCTCGGCAGCCACGACGGCCTGCCGGGCAGGGCACGTGCGCATCAACGGTGAGAAGGTGAAGGCCGCCCAGTCGCTGCGGGTCGGCGACGAGATCCGCATCCGGAGCGGCGGTTTCGACCGCATCGTGGTGGTGTCCCGCCTGGTGGTGAAACGCGTGGGCGCCGTGGTCGCGGCAGAGTGCTTCGTGGACCGGACTCCCCCACCGCCGCCCCGCGAGACCGTCGCGTTGGTCGCGACCCGCGACCGCGGTGCGGGTCGCCCCACGAAACGCGAGCGGCGCGAGGTCGACCGCCTCCGCGGGCGCTGAGACGTCAGATCCGGCGGGCCGTGTCGATGGCTTCCACGACAGCCAGGCGCAGTGCGTTTGAGCGCTCGGTGAAACGGCGCTGGGCGGCCGCGTACGTCTTCTTGCCCTCCGCGGACTCGATGCGCACAGGTTCGAGACCGTAGGCCGTCACATCGTACGGTGACGCCTGCATGTCGAGCTGCCGGATGTCGCGGGCCAGCTCGAAACAGTCGAGCAGCACCTCCCCGGGCACCAGCGGGCCGAGCTTGATCGCCCACTTGTAGACGTCCATGCCGGCGTGCAGGCAGCCGGGCTGCTCGTGCTCCGGCTGGGATTCGCGGGTGAGCTGCAGCTCGTTCGTCGGCCGCGCCTCCGGGGTGAAGAACCGGAACGCGTCGAAGTGCGAACACGTGATGCGATTCTGTTCGACCACGGCGTCAGTCTCGGCGGCCGTCAGCCGTAACGGAAGCGCCTCGTGCCGCACCTCGCCCTCCGCGACGCGGTAGACCATCGCCCACTCGTGCAGGCCGAAGCAGCTGAACCGTGCCGCACGCGAGGCGGTGCGTTCCAGCAGGTTCCGGATGAACGTGACCGTCGAGGTCTTCGCGTCGAGGAACCCCCGGGCATCCACCGCGCTCGCGCCAGCGTCGGCATCGGCGTCGGCATCGGCCCTCCGCGCACCGACGGCCGCGTCGACCGGCACGTACCACCGCCACTCGTGCCGATCGAGCCCGGCGGTGCCGTCGAGCACGACACCCGCGCCGGGATGCCAGCGACGCAGCAGGCTCGGGCGGTAGGGGTAGTAGGTGAAGAGGAAGTCGTCGACGGGGTGCGCCTCGCCGGTCTGGCGGCGCGCTCGCCAGCCGGCGGTGAGGGCGTCGGCCCGCAGCTGGTGCGCCTGCTCGAGCGCCGACCACTCCGCGCGCTCGAGCGTCGTCGGGGCGAACTGCGCCGGAAGGCGCGGCTCGGCGAAGGTGGTCGACATGTTCCGAGCCTATAAGACGGGATCGGGCCGGGGACCGGGTGGCGGCTGGCGGCGGCGCCGGTTGCCTCGCGGCGCGGGTGGCCGAACGGCCCGGCAGGGGTGCAGCGGGCGGGCTCAGTCGGGTTCGTCCCGACGGGGTGGTCAGGGCACGCGGAGCTCGCGCAGCGGATCCCGCGTCGACGCGAACAGCGCCGGCAGCACGGCGGCCACGAGTGCGGTCGTGGTGGCGAGGATCGCGACGGCTACCGTGAAGGCGGGCGTGGGCAGCGGCTGCCGCAGCAGGGCGAGCGCCGAGAGGGCGAGCACCGTTCCGAGCGCCGAGGCCAGGGCGGCGGTCAAACCGACCTGGCTGAGGAGCAGCAGCACGAGGAGCGAACGGGACGCCCCGAGCGCACGTCGGCGGCCGAAGTCCCGCCGGCGCATCATCACGAGGGCGAACAGGATCGCACCGACCAGCGCGGAGGAGCCGGCGAAGGTGGAGAGCACCAGGCCGCGCCCGAAGTCGCCGAGGTGGTTCTCGACCTGCTGGCGCACGGCGGCGAGCCGTTCACTGGTCTGCACGGTCACGGTCGTGGGGTCGTCGACTCCGAGAACGGAGGTGACGGCGGTGGCGACCGCGGCGACGAGCGGCGCGGACTGGGCACGCACCACCAGCACCGCGACCGGGCTGGCCTGCGGCGTCGGCGCGGGTACCAGCACGACCGGTTCGAGAAACCGGAGGTCGGGTGAGAGCTCGACGAACCCTGTGATGTCGACTTCCTCACCGGATGCTCTCGACACCACCTCGCCCACCCCGTCGGAGAGGCCGAGCTGGTCGGCCGCACGCTCCGAAACGCGGGCCCCGGATGCGGCGTCGCCGCCGTAGAACGCACGGCGCGACACCGCTCGGCCGCCCTCGAGCGCGGCGTTCGTCACGTCGTCGGCCGCGCCGAAGGCACCCGCCCACTCGATGCCCCCGAGCATCCGCAGGCGGTCGAGCACACTCGTGTCGAGTCCCGAGCCGGGCTCAGCCCGCACGACGATCGACCGCGTTCCGGAGTCGTCGAGGCTCGACAGCACGTCGTTGGCGCTGCCCTCTGCACGCCCCGCCGTCGCCAGCACGGCGACACAGACGGCAGCGATGACAACGACCGTCAGCAGGGAGGCGAGTCGCTGGCTGAGCACACAGACCGCGGCCTCCCGCAGAAGCGCCGCCCCTCTGCGGAGCGTCTCGCGCGGCGCTTCGGATGTGGCCATCAGAGCTCCACGACCCTGTCGCAGTGGGCCACGAGCCACGGATCGTGCGTGGCGACGAGCACCGCCGCGCCCGCTTCGGTCACCTCCCGGAACGCGTCCAGCACGACGGCGGCGGAGGCCGCGTCGAGGTTTCCCGTCGGTTCGTCGGCAAGCAGGATGCCCGGACGGTTCATCAGCGCACGGCAGAGGGCGATGCGCTGCGCCTGCCCGCCGGAGAGCTGGCCGGGCCGGGCATCGGCACGCCGTTCGACCCCGAAACGGGCCAGCAACTCGCGCGCGCGGCCGATGGATGCCCGGCGGGGCTCGGAGCGGTAGAGCGCGGTCTCGAGCACATTGTCGAGCACCGTGCGGCCGGGGTCGAGCAGGGCATCCTGGAACACGAACCCCAGGAGGTCTGCCCGAAGGCGCGCCCGCTCCGCGTCGGATGCCGAGCCGGTCGGCTGGCCGTCGACGAGCACGGCACCGCCCGCGGGCCGCACCATGAGGCCGAGGAGGTGCAGCAGGGTGGACTTGCCGCGCCCCGACGGCCCGGTGAGCGCGACGAGCTCCCCAGCGGCGATCGCGGTGTTCCAGCCGTCGAACAGCAGCTCGCCGGGCCGGAAGCCGAAACGGAGGTCGCGCGCTTCGAGGCGCGGGGGCATCACGGGCCGGCCTCGCCCACGCTGGTGGTAGTGGCGGGAACACGCACGACCAGCCCGGGATCGACTCCCTGCACGACGGAGAGTCCTCGCGCCGCTGCCAGCACGGTGACCGGGTGCCGCACTCCGGCACTGTCGACGAGCGCCAGGGACTGCTGGGCATCCGACTGCAGGGCGATCGAGGGCACGACGGCCCCGTGCACACGCTCGACGGTGACGATGCGCGCGGCAAGCAGGGTCTGTCCGGTGAGCGGGATCTCGGCGCACACTGTTCCGCAGATCGGCCCCGCCCCGCCGCCGCCAGGGGCGGGTGGCAGCGGGGTGGCCGGTACGGCGCCGGCAGAGGGCAGCGCCGCGCCGGAGGGCGCCGCGGCGAGACTGAGGACCACCGTACTGCCGGTCGGAGCTGCGCTCCGGCCCGCAACCACGGCCTGCCAGCGCTGGCCTGACGGCGAGGTGAGTTCGACGCGGGCGCCCGTCGTGATGCCGGCGGCCTGGCCCGCTCCGACCGGCACCGTGAACACGGGCGAAACCCCGAGGCCGAGAACGACCTGTTCGCCGCCGGCGAGGCGTGCCCCACGGGTCACCGCGCCGTCGAGCGTGAGCCGGGCGGGCAGGGAGGGGACGAAGATCACCTCCCCGAACCCCACCTCGCCCGAACTGGTTTCGCCGAGGGACTGCTGCCAGCGCCCGAGGGCGGCACGGGCATCCGGCCCGAGCACGCCGTCGACCGGCCCGGCGAAGAAGCCGGTGTCGCTGAGCAGCTGCTGCAGCTGTAACACATCGTCGCCGGCGTCGCCCTCGGCGAGCGGGCGGTAGGCGGGAACATCTCCGCGCGCCACCACGACCGCGCGGCCGTTCACCGTGTAGAGGTGGCTCCCCTGCTGCTCCTCGCTGCCCGGTTCGAGGTCGACGCTCGTGACCACACCGCTGGCCTCGTTCCGGCCGACCGGCGCCGACTGCCACTCCGCGGCGGCGTTGAGGGAGAGTTCCGCACCGACCTCCCCCTCGACGACCGTCGCCGTGCTGAACCCGCCGGGCTCGGCAGCCTGGCCGGGCGGCGACAGCAGCACCGTCGCCGCCCAGCCGGCCAGGGCCAGGCCGACCACGAGGGCCGCGGCTCCCGGCACCGCGAGGCCGGGCATCCGGAACCCGCGGCGGGCGTGCACCCTCACGCGTGCGGCCCGCCCGCGCGCCGGATGATCGAGGCCAGCACCCAGACGGAATCACCGTCGAGCACCGCCAGCTCGTCGAGCACCCGAGTGTCGAAGCGCCCGAGCGCGACCCCCGCCTCGGCGCACGCCAGCAGGAGGGTGTCGGTTCCCCGCACCCGCCCGAAGGCCCGCGCGGAACGCGCATCGGCCAGTGTCTCGAAGGGACCGGTGACCGAGCCCCCGCCATTCGTCATCTTCACTCCTCTCGTTTCAAGCTCGTCTCGGTGAAACGGTCTGGGCCGGTCAGAACGATCCGTTCGCACACGAGAACGCGCGACCGGTCTCTGTGCCGGAGGGGTAGGAGATCTGCATGCTGACGACGCCGTTGCCGCTCGAGAACCGGTGGAAGCCGGAACCGAACGTGCGACTGGTCCAGCTGACCGCGTTCGCCTGGTGCTGGTGCACACTCGTCGCGTTGATGTAGGCCGTGGAAGCGGCCGATGGACCGCCCCAGCCGCAGACCTGCGACCCGAAGTCGATGGTTGTGGCCGACGCGCCGGTGGCGTTGGCGAAGACGAGGCCTGCGGCCACAACGAGGGCGGCGGCGGTTGCGGGGAGTGATTTCATTTCTGGCTTCCTTCTCCCACCCCTCCTCGTTGACGCGAGGGGGTTTCGGTGGGATCGTTGTCGATGAGTGATCCTCACTATAAGCCTCATGCTTTGGGGCCACAAACGACTCGCCGAAAGCTCACGAAAGGTGCCCCGGATGCCCGTGGTCCGACCCTCCACCCTGCTGGCCCTCCCCCTGCTGGCGATAATCGCCGTCGGGGCGCTCAGTGCGTGCAGCGGCGACCCCGGGCATCCGGAGACCACGACCGAAGCCGCGCTCAGCCAGTCCCCCGTCGCGGATGCGCTCTACCGGTGCATCACCGCGCACGGCTGGGAGGTGACGCTCAGCGACGACGGCGGGATCGACGCGTCGAGCGACACGATCCCGGCCGAGCAGTACGACCGCTACCTCGCCGACACCTGGGCCTGCAACTCCGAGGTCACCGCCCGGTTCCCCGTCGACGACCGCCAGAAGCGACTGCTCTACGACGCCGAACTGCGGGAGAACGACTGCCTCCAGTCGCAGGGTTACGCGGTCGCGGACGCTCCGAGCCTCCAGGTGTTCCTCGACGGCTGGGACGCCGCACCGTGGTCGGCGATGGCGTCCTCAGGCGTGGCCGAGCAGAGCCAGACGATGACGGAGGAGGAATGGCAGTCGATCAATCGGACCTGCCCGCAACCGGTGCCGGGCACGCTGCACTGAGTCCGGCGACTCCGATCGCGCGAGCTAGGACTTGAGCGCGACGCCCTGGGCGGCACCGAAGTCGACATGCATGTGCGTGCAGGTGTCGGGGAACGGCGCGAAGTTCGACACCGAGATGGAGGGGCGGCACTCCGACTGGCCGAGACCGCTGCCCTTCGGCACCAGCGGGTCGAGCAGGCCGATCAGCTTGAGGGAGTCCGAGTCGGCGCCCGTGAGGCCGTGGCCGTTCAGGATGTAGAAGTCGACCGCGTGCCCGCCGCCGTCCTTGTAGTGCGACGAGGCCGTTCCGGCGCCCTCGATCTGGCCGGTGCAGTGCCGGTTGATGTCGCTGACGCCGACCTTGTCGAAGTTGTCGACGGCGACCTTGATCGTCTGGAGCACCCGGTAGTCGACACCGCAGCCGGGCACCGCGACGCCGTTGGCCAGGTTACGGATCTCGACGATGTGGTCGGGCACCGAGCCGACGAGCTTACCGGAGGCGACATCCGCCATCAGCTCGGCTGCGAGGGCCTGCACGGTGGGCGAGACCGTGGTTCCCATCGTCGAATCCATGGCGGCGATGTTGCCGGTGGTGCTGTAGTCGTCGCGCGCCGAGGACTGGCCGTCGACACCCGCCACCGTCAGGCTCTGGATGCCGAGCTGGCTGGAGGCCTGCAGGTTCGGGCTCATCAGGTTGTTGGTGTCGTAGGCGTACGCGGGAAGGGCGATGGTCGCAACGAGGCCGGCCGTCGCGACCATCACGACGGTGCTGGCGATGGTGCGCTTCCGCGCGTCGGGGCGGGATGAACCACCGGTCCGGCGGAGGCGCGGCACGATCCGGCGGCGAGGATCTTCGCCCGATGAGACGGATGACCGGGCACCCCGCGGGGCGGAGACCCTGGCCGGTGCGCGCGTCTCGTCGTCGCGACTGAACGTCATCGTGTGCACCGAGGTGGCGTGGGCCTCGGGCAGGTCTTCGGTGTCGAAGTGGAGCGCGGCCTGAGCCGGCTCGTCTGCCGCGATCGGTTCGTCAGCTGCTACCGGCGCGACGGCAGCGGCCGGTTCGAGGGCAGCGGCCGGTGCGGGGGCAGCGGTCGCAGCGGGGACTTCGTCCGGCGCGCGGGCGGCGGATGGCACGGGAGCTGCGGGGGCGAGCAACAGATGCTCGAGGCCCCGGATGTCGCGACGAGCCCGGCGCGTGGGCGTGGCTGCGCCGACCGGGGAATCGGACCGGATATCCGCTGCCTGGGAGAGTTCACGTTCGCGAAGTTCGCGGAGCGCCCGGCGACCCAGGGGCGCAGGCACGGCCACTTCGACAACGGGTACTTCGAAGCTCGAACCGGGTGCCAGATCGTGGGAACCTTCTGGTCGTCCGTTCGAGTCAGTCACGTGTCGTAGTCCTCCGGCGCAGCGCGCTGCGCACGGGCCGTGCGGCTTTCACCGGCCCGTCAGGATCTGGGTGCTTGATGTCCAGATCGGCGCCGCGATCGTTTCGGGTGATCGCGACGACTTTTCGAGGTTACCCAACCGTTACCTCTTTGTCACATCCCTGAGCAGATTTTCAGGTTCATTGAAGCTACAAGCTATGCCCCGCGGCGCATGCGTCGACCAACGCACTCAGACGAAGCGCACACCCTGCTGCAGCCGCGAGCGCAACTCGAACACCCGGTCGACGCTCGCGCGGTCTCCCCCGCCCACGCCGTTCCGGAGGAGCTGGGGCAGCAGCGACCGCCGCACCACGACCGATCCCGAGAGCCGGCCGCGCTCGATCTGCTCGATCGCCGATTCCAGGTCGTCGTCGGGCACGACGATCACCAGAGCAGTGAACTTCACGCCCACTTCGCGGGCCAGGGCGCGAGCGTTCTGTCCGAGCATCCGGAACGGCTCCTCGTCGTCGGCGATTCCCTCACCGACGAGCTCGCCGCGGGAGAGCCGCACCACGCTCCCCCAGTCCTCGGACTGGATGGCGAAGAGTCCGGCAGGGCCGAGCACGAGCTGGTCGATGTTTCCGCCGGTGCGGCCGACCAGAACGTTGTTCCAGATCGTGTAGCCGATGCCGAGCGTCGAGACGATGCGAGCTGTCTCCTCCTCCGCCATCGCCTTCGCGAGCCAGCGCCGGATCTCCCGGGGCGCCGAACGCACCAGGGCCGGGTCGTAGGGGTCGGGCAGGTCGACGCCCCGCCCCACCCACTCCTTCATGAGGGTGAGGAAGTGCTCTCTTTCGTCGCCGCCCGGATGACCGTACGAGCGCGCCTTCAACGAGCTGCCCTCCGGGCGGTGGGGCATGGATGCTCCGCCCGGGCCGCCCGCAGCACGGGCATCCGGAGCCGAACGACGAGCGCCCGCCCCGGAGTCGTAGGCGGCGCGCTCCCCACTCGTGCCGACCAGCTCCCAGGCGAGTTGCACCGCGTGGAACTCGGCTGCGCTTCCGCCCGTGTCAGGGTGCGTCTCCCGGAGCAGCCGGCGGTAGGCCCGACGGAGTTCGTCGTCGGTCGCCTCCGGGCTCACACCCAGCACCTCATAGGGGGTGCGCGACAACGGGCTGTCGGGCATGGGGCACTGCTCGCTTTCTCGCCGGCCACGGGCGGCCTCGCGGGAGTACTTTTCGGCTGATCGCCCCAGAGTAGTTGCCTAAGCTTGAAGCATGACGAACACGGTACCTGAATACACCCTGAACGATGGCCTCACGATCCCCCAGCTCGGCTTCGGAGTCTTCAAGGTCGACCCCGACAAGACCAGCCGCATCGTGCGCGACGCCCTCGAGGTCGGCTACCGCCACCTCGACACAGCGGCCATCTACAAGAACGAGGAGGGCGTCGGTCACGCCATCCGTGAGTCCGGCATTGCCCGCGAAGACCTCTTCGTGACCACCAAGCTCTGGAACAACGATCAGACGAACGGCGTCGAGGCCATGAAGAATAGCCTCGGCCGCCTGCAGCTCGACTACGTCGACCTCTACCTGATCCACTGGCCGACGCCCGAGAAGGGCACGTTCGTCGAGGCGTTCCGGGCGCTCGAGCAGCTGCAGGAGCAGGGTCTCGCCCGCTCGATCGGCGTCTCGAACTTCCTCGTGCCGCACCTCGAGCAGCTGCTCGCCGAGACGGGTGTCGTACCCGCCGTGAACCAGATCGAGCTGCACGTCGACCTGCAGCAGACGGAACTCCGCGCGTTCCACGCCGAGCACGGCATCGCGACGGAGGCCTGGGGGCCGCTCGGCCAGGGGCGCATCAACTCTTCGCCGGAGCTCGGTGCCATCGCGGCGGCGCACAGCAAGTCGGTGGCCCAGGTCATCTTGCGCTGGCACCTGCAGATCGGCAACATCGTGATCCCGAAGTCGAACAACCGCGATCGGATGGCCGAGAACTTCGACCTGTTCGACTTCGAGCTGACGGCCGACGAGCTCACCGTCATCGCCGGGCTCGACCGTGGCGAGGACGGCCGGAACGGAAGCCACCCACTCACGGTGAACTGAGGTCTCACGCCAGGTTCCGGCCGCGGTGTCGGAGGCTCGTCGTAGGGTGTGAGAAAGGCTCACGCATCGAAGCGGGGCCGGCGACTGCAGAGGAGCACCCCATGGACTGGAAGATCGAACTCGTCTTCGTTCCCGTCACCGACGTCGACCGCGCGAAAGCGTTCTACGTCGACCAGGTCGGCTTTCACGCCGACTTCGACCGGCGGGTGAGCGACACCCTCCGTTTCGTGCAGCTGACGCCGCCGGGCTCGGCCTGCTCGATCGCATTCGGCGAGGGCATCAGCGAGATGGAGCCCGGGTCGCTGAAGGCGATCCAGGTGGTCGTCGCGAGTGCGTCGGATGCCCGGGCGGCCCTGCTCGCGGCCGGGGTCGAGGCTTCGGAGGTGGAAGAGCTCTCGTGGGGACGGTTCGTGACGTTCGCCGATCCCGACGGCAACTCGTGGACGTTGCAGGAGCTGCCGTCGCGGCCTGCGGGGTGAGCGCGGGCTCCGCGCAGCGCCTCGCGGCCGCCGCCGCCTTAGCGGAGCGCCTTGCCGCCGCCGGGTCAGCGGAGCGCGTCGCTGCCGCCGCCGCCTCAGCGGAGCGCCTTGCCGCCGCCGCCGGGTCAGCGGAGCGCGTCGCGGGCCGCCTCGAGGATGCCCACCGCCTCCTCGAAGCGCTCCGGGTGCGCGCCCGAGTAGTTCAGGCGGAGGAACGAGCCGGGCGGTTCGGTCGGGAACCAGTCGTTCCCGGGGGCCACCGCGAGCCCCGCTGCGAGGCACCGAGAAGCGAGGGTGCGGGCATCCACCCGATCGTCGAAACGCAGCCAGAGATTGAGCCCACCCCGCGGCAACGAGGTGAGCGTCTCGCCGCCCAGCCGGCCGGCGACCAGCCCCGCCAGGGTGTCCCGGCGGAGCCTCAGCTGCGACCTCAGGCGGGACAGGTGACTCCGCCAGGCCGGGTCGGTGACCACGTCGACGGCTGCGGCCTGCAGCATTCCGCTGACGTACAGATCGGTCACCGTGCGGTCGACCTGGATGCGCGCGAGCGCCGGCCCGCGCGCGACCAGGGCGCCCACCCGGAGCGACGACGACACGCTCTTGGTGAGCGAGCGGAGGTAGACCACGTGACCGTCGGTGTCATCGGCGATGATCGGGCGGGCATCCGCATCGATGCCGAAGTCGTGCGCCCAGTCGTCGTCGATCACGAAGGCATTGCGGGCACGGGCCACGTCGAGGATCGCGCGGGTCTCCGCCGGGGTCCAGAGCGCGCCGGTCGGGTTGGCGAAGTGCGGTTGGGCGTAGAACAGGCGCGCGCCGCTGCTCGCAAAGGCGTCGTCGAGGGCTTCCGCGGAGGGCGCTGCGGCTCCCCGTGCGACGGGCACGATCACCAGCCCGGCCTGGTGGGCTGCCGCGATGGCGCCCCAGTAGGTCGGCGACTCCATCACGATCGCGTCGCCCGGCTGCGCGAGGGCACGGAAGATCGACGTCAGCGCGCTCTGGCTCCCGGGAACGATGATCACGTCGTCCCCCGAGACTCCGGATGACCGGCCGCCCGGCCCCGACCTGACCTCGTTAGCGAACCAGGCGCGGAGCTCCCCGAGACCCGCGACCGGCGGCCGGTCGAAGGCAGCGCTGCCGCGGGCGGCGCGGGTGAGGGCCGCGCGCACCAGGCGGGTGGGAAGAAGCTCCTCGCCGGGATAGCCGCCGTGCATCGCGATGGCGTCGGGGGCGTTCAGCGCCATCGACGTGCCGACGGTCGCCGCGCCGTTCCGGGCGGGGCCGAGCGAAGTGGTTTGCCAGGAGAAGTCCGCGCGCAGGGCGAGCCGCTGCCGGGCGACGAACGTGCCGGAGCCCGGCCGGGTCTCGAGGAGACCTTCCTGCGCGAGGCGCTGCACCACCCGCTGCAGGGTCAGCGGGCTCACCGCGAAATCCCCCACGAGCGTCCGGGTGGGTGGCAGTTTGGCGCCGGCGCCGCTGGAGTCGATGAGGTGCCGCAGGTGGCGGTCCAGGCGATGGTCAGTGCTATCCTGATTCATGACAGACAAGAGTAGCGCTACTCCCCTCCGCCCTGGTGCGTTATCGCCCGAAGCGATGACCGGCAGCCCGCCTGCCGCGGGCCGAGGACTCCCTGCCGGCCTCGTCTTCGGCTTCCTCGGCGTACTGTCGTTCTCGTTCACTCTGCCCTTCACGCGGGTCGCGGTCAGCACGCTCGATCCGCTGTTCGTGGGCGCGGGGCGCGCCGTCGTGGCGGCCGTTCTGGCCGGGATCGTGCTGGCGATCATCCGGCCCCGCCTGCCACGCGGGCGGCAGTGGCTGAGGCTGCTCGTCGTCGCGGCGGGGGTGGTGGCGGGGTTCCCCCTGCTGACCAGCTTCGCGATGCACTCCGCCCCGGCCGCGCACGGTGCGGTGGTCATCGGGGTACTGCCTGCGGCCACGGCCGTCGTCGCCGTGCTGCGGGGCGGGGAGCGGCCCAGCCGGCCGTTCTGGATCGCGAGTATCGCCGGACTCGTCGCCGTCGTCGCCTTCGTCGACGTGAGCGGTGGCGGCTTCAGCGGACTCCAACCCTCCGACCTGCTGCTGCTCGCAGCCGTCGCCCTCGCCGCTGTCGGATACGCGGAGGGCGCACTGCTCGCCCGCGAACTCGGATCCTGGCAGATCATCTGCTGGGCGCTCGTGCTGGCGCTGCCGGTGATGGTGCCGCTGACCCTGCTCGGCGCGTCGCACGGACCTCTCGTCGCCGGGGTCGACGGCTGGCTGGCATTCGCCTATGTCAGCGTGATCAGCCAGTTCCTCGGATTCTTCGTGTGGTACCGGGGCCTCGCGATCGGCCCCATCTCGAATGTGAGCCAGATCCAACTGCTTCAGCCGGTGCTGACCATTGTCTGGGCGGCGCTGTTCTTCGGGGAGCACCTCGAGCCGCTGGTCGTGGCCGCAGCCCTCGTGGTGGTGGCGTGCGCAGGGTTCGCGGTGCGAGCGCGAGGGGCGCGACCGGGGCGGCTCAGCGGACCCTGAGCCCCTCGAGCTGCAGGTCGAGCAGTCGCGCGGCGAGCGCTTGGTCCCGCTCGTGGGCGGCGATCAGCGTGATGCCGCCGAGACCGAGCATGATGTCGTCGGCCGGCACGTCAGCCCGGAGGGTGCCGTCGGCAACGGCCGCCGCACGCAGTCGCCCGATGGCGGCACGCAGAACGTCGCGGGAGTGCCCCCGCAGGCCGTCGTGCGCGCCGAGGATGGCCGGCAGAGCATCCGCCATGCCCTGTTTGGTGAACATGAACTGCACGAAGCCGTCCATCCAGAGCCGGAGCGCCACGAGGGGTGGATTCTTCTGGAGCAGGCTGTCGGCAACCGCGCCGAGCCGCTCCGTCTCCGTGCGGTAGACGGCTTCGACGAGGTCGTCGCGGGTGGGGAAGCGACGATAGACGGTGCCCACCCCGACACCGGCGGCTCGGGCCACGCCCTTGAGGCTCGTGTCGGCATCACGTTCAGCGAAGAGGCCGGTGGCGACGGTGAGGATGTGGTCGTGGTTGCCCTGGGCGTCTGAACGCAGTGCACGTGCCGCCATACCATCCTCCTTGCAAACGGAATTAGTTCCGCTTACAGTTAACCGGAATGAGTTCCAGATTAGCGCAGAGGAAGCCCCATGACCAACAGCAGAGAACACGCGTTCGGAGCGACCACCACGGCCCGGGAGGTGCTCGCCGGCGTGGACCTCTCGGGGCGGCGCGCCATCGTGACCGGAGCGGCGTCGGGTATCGGCACCGAGACCGCTCGCGAGCTCTCACGGGCCGGCGCCGAGGTGACCCTCGCGGTGCGGAACGTGCAGGCCGGGCGCGACGTCGCTGCGGGGATCGCAACATCCACAGGCCGCCCGGCACCTGACGTTCGAGAACTGGACCTCGCCGAACCAGCCTCGGTCGAGAGGTTTCTCGCCGGGTGGAGCGACGACGTGCACATCCTGGTGAACAATGCCGGGGTGATGGCGACCCCCCTGACGCGCACCTCCGAGGGCTGGGAGCTGCAGTTCGCCACCAACCACGTCGGCCACTTCCAGCTGGCGCTCGGGCTGCATGACGCGCTCGCCCGCAGCGGGAACGCCCGCGTCGTCGCCGTGAGTTCGGTCGGGCACGTCAACGGAGGGATCCTGTTCGACGACCCGAACATGCTCCGCCTGCCGTACGACCCGTGGGTCGCCTACAGCCAATCGAAGACGGCGAACATCCTTTTCGCTGTCGAGGCCGCCCGGCTCTGGCAAAACGACGGCATCGCGGTCAACGCCTGCAATCCCGGCCGCATCTGGAGCACCGGCCTCAGCCGGCACATGGATGCTCCGCCCGCGGCGTTCGACCCGTCCGGTTCGACGGGGGTCTCAGAGAAGACCGTCGAGCAGGGTGCCGCCACGTCGGTGCTGCTCGCGGCGTCGCCGGTGGTCGCGGGGGTGACCGGCGCCTACTTCGAGGACTGCCGGGTGGCTGAGCCGTTCGTCGAGGGCGTCCGTCGGGGCGTCGCCGCACATGCGACCGACGCCGACTCTGCCGTGCGGTTGTGGGAGCTGACGGCCGGGCTGCTCGCCGACGCGGGGTATGCGGTGCGCTGAAGGGGAGGCGCGGTGGAGGGAAGGCGCGGTGAAGGGGATTCCGCGGGCTGCGGCATCAGTCGCCGAGCCCCGCGGCACCCCGCGCTCCGCGCTCAGCACGCAGGAGGTGACGGCGCGCTTTGCCCGCGTCGTCGCGCACGGGCTCGTCCGTGAACTCGATGCGGCGCGGCCGCTTCTCCGGGTCGAGTCGCGGGCGCAGCCAGTCGAGCAGCTCGACCTCCGTGAGTGCGTCCGCACCCTCGCGCCGCGGGTCGCGCCCGTTGCCCACCGCAGCACCATCGCGCCGCGCGCCACTCCCGTCGCCCGCCGCAGCACCACCGCGCCGCGCGCCACCCCCGTCGCGTGCCGCCGCGCTGGCCGCAGCGCCCGCCGGCGCCCCGCCCACGTCGACCAGCGCTGCCACCACCTCGCCGAGGTCGTCGCCGGGCAGGCCGAACACCACAGCCGAGCGGATGCCCGGGTGCTCCTCGAGCACGGCCTCCACCTCCGCGGGGTAGACATTCGCGCCTCCCGTGATGATGAGGTCGTCGGCCCGGTCGGCGACATAGAGGTAGCCGTCGGCGTCGAGATGACCGAGGTCCCCCAGGGTGTCCCAGCCGTCCGGCCGCGGCCCCGCGACGCTCCCGCGGTACGAATAGGTCGGACCACCCGACCGCCTCATCATGATGCGGCCGGTCTCACCCACGGGCAGGGGTGCGTCATCCGGGCCCCAGATCTGCATCTCCGAGCCTCCGCCGGGCCGTCCGACGGACCCCGGATGCTCGAGCCACTCGCCCCCGGAGATGGTGGTGATGCCCTGCGACTCGGTGCCGGCGTAGACCTCGGTGACGCGGTCGGGGCCGATCCAGTCGATCCAGGCGCGCTTCAGCGTGGGCGGGCAGGCCGAGCCGATGTGCAGGATCGAGTCGAGCGAGCTGAGGTCTGCGGCATCCTTCTCGCGCTGCGGGAGGCGCCAGATCCGGTTCATCATGGTCGGTACGAGGGGCGCCCAGGTGACGCCGTGCCGGCCGACGGCGTCAAGCCACTGGCGCTCGTCGAAGCGCGGCAGGATGACGAGGGTATGGCCGGTCATCAGCCCGCGCATCGCGTAGGTGAACGGGGCGGAGTGGAACAGCGGCCCTGCCACGAGCTGCACCGCGTGCGCGGGCACGAACGAAGCGACGCGGCCCTCCGGGTCGATGTGCGCGGAGGCGGCGGCGAGAATCAGTTTCGGACGCCCGGTGCTGCCGCTGGACGTGGGGGCCTTCCACGAGGCGGCCGCAGCGTCCGGGAGTTCGGCATCGGAGAGGTCGGCGCGCGGCGCGAAGTCCGAGGGGAGGTGGGGCGGGGCGGCGGATGCCGCGGGCGGGGCGGCCTGCCGCACGGGCCAGCCGGACGGGGCAGCGGGTTCGGCCGACGGGGTGGCCCCCTCGGCAGGCGGGGTGGCGGGGTCAGGCGGCAGCCCGATCACGAGGGCGGGGCGCGCGAGCGCCAGCACGGCGGCGCGCTCGGCGGGCGGCAGCCGATAGGAGAGTGGCTGAGGCGTGGCGCCGAGCTTCCAGACCGCGATGCAGCTCTCCACGAAGGCGACCTGGTTCGTGAGGGCGACGGTGACGAGCGAGTCGACGCCGACCCCGAGTTCGGCGTAGGCGCGGGCCAGCCGGTTCGTGCGGAGGGCGAGTTGCCGCCACGTCAGCGCGGTGGTGTCGTCTCGCACGGCGACGGCGTCGGGATGCTTGGCGGCCAGCCACGAGATCGCCCGCGAGATCGTCATCCGCGCCACGGTGGTCAGTCCGCGCTCGACGGGCGGCCCGCGGTGGCGGGGCCGGCCGGGGTCGCCGCCGTGGCGCGGCCGGCCGCGGTGGCCGCCGTGGCGGGGCCAGACGGGGTGGCGGGGCCGGACGGGGTGGGAGCCGCGCCGGGGCCGGGCGCGGGGGCCGCCGTGGCGGGGCCGGGCGGGGTGGCGGCCGTGGCGAGCAGCATTCGGTACAGGTCGCGGTGGCTCCGGGCGGCGGATGCCCAGCTGTACGTCCGCGCGAGCGCACGCCCCTGCTCGGGATCCCACTCCGTCGCACTCCCGTCGCCTCGCAGGCTCCCACCATCGCTCGCGCTCGATCGAGTGGGCGAAAGGGGCCCTAAAACGCTGGTTTTGGGGCCCTTTTCGCCCACTCGATGGTTTGCGGGGGTGGGGGCGAGAGGGAGGGGGGCGCGAGGGAGGCGGGCGGGGGCGCGGAGCGCCAGGAGGGCGGCCAGCGCGGCGGCGATGCCCGCGACATCCGACGCGTAGGTGACCGCCGCGCCGAACACCTCGCGGAGCACCGGCAGGTCGCGCGCGACCACAGGCACGCCGGCCGCGAGCGCCTCCATCGCGGCGAGCCCGAAGCCCTCTTTCGTCGAGACGAACGACAGCACGGCGGCACCCGCCACGAGGGACGGCAGGTCGCCGTCGTCCACGGTCCCGAGCAGCTCGTACGCCACCCCGAGCTCCGCGGCCCGCGCCTCGAACCGCGACCGGTAGTCCGAGTAGTCGAACAACGTCTCGCCGCCCGCGAATACCAGCCGGGCATCCGGAACCGCGGCCTGCACCCGCGCGAACGCCTCCAGCAGGTCGATGCTGCCCTTGCGTGGTTCGATCCCACCGACCGCGAGAACGTAGCGCCCGAGCGACTGCTGCCAGCGGGTGACGGCGGCGACAGCGGCCGGATCGGCCGGGGAGGCGGCGGCCTCGAAGCGCGCTGAGTCGACGCCGTTCGGGATGACCGTGGCGGTGCGCCCCCAGCCGGCCTGCACCTCTCCCGCGACGGCGGCCGACACGCAGACCAGCGCGAGCGGGCGCACGATCGCCCGCTCGTGGCAGGCGACGAGCTCGGGCGTCGTGAAGGTGTCGAGGTGGTGCACCGTGCGGATCGAGCGGTCGACCGCATTGGCCGAGATGCAGTCCTGGGCGTGCACGATGTCGTACACCTCGGGGGTGAAGGATGCCCGGAGGCTCTCGATCGAACGGAGGATGCGCTCCCCCACCGTCTCTCCGTCTCGCGCGGCGAACGGCACGACCCGGAGCCCCACCCGCGGGTCGACCCGGCGGAAGAAGGCCTGGTCGCCGCCGCGCCCGAGGGTCCAGACGTCGACCTGTTCGCCGGCCGCGGCGAGCGCTTCGGCGAGGGCGAGGGTGTGCACGACGCCGCCGCGCGGCTTGGTCGAGTAGGTGAGCAGCGCGATGCGCACGGCTCAGACCAGCCCGGCCAGCGGGACGGATGCCCGGGCGGGCAGATCCGCGGCGACACCAGCGGGCGCACCCACCCCGCCGCCGAGGATCCCCGGGTGGTACGCCCCCACCGCCCGCTCCTGCAGGTGGTGCAGCTTCCGACGCGCACGCCCGACCTCGTGCTGCACGTCGATGTGCGCCACCGCGAGCGCCCCCTTGTTCCACGTCTTCGCGAGCACGTCGCCGCCCGGCCCGACCACCTTCGCCTGTCCGAGGAACCGCAGCCCGCCCATCACCCCGGTCTGGTTCGACGAGACGAGGATCACCTGGTTCTCAGCCGCCCGCGCGCAGTCGTAGAGGTCGAACAGGCGCGACTGTCGATCCTGCGGCAGCCGCTCCGCACGGTTCGTCGTGCTCGCCGGCCACGCCGACAGGCAGGCGATGATCTCCGCCCCGTCGAGGGCGAGCGAGCGGGCCGCCTCGGGGAAGGTCTTGTCGTAGTCGATCAGCATGCCGATCCGGCCGACGGGCGTGTCGAAGGCGGTGAACGAGTCGCCGTGGTCGTACACGAGCGACTCCCCGAGCGGCTGGTGCACCTTGCGATGCACCCCCAGCACCCCGGTCGAGTCGACGCACACGGACGTGTTGTAGAGGTGCCGGGCATCCGCGACCACGACCTCCTCGGTGAAGGCCAGGCACACCACCATGTCGCCGGCCCACTGGATGATCTGGCTGATCTCCGGCCCGTCGATCGCCACCGGCGGCGGCAGTTCCGCGGGGTCGGGGCTCGCCAGGCTCGCGAGGTAACCGCCGAGCGTCGCGTCGGGGAAGACCAGCAGGTCGACCTCCTGCGAGCGCGCGTCGGCGATGATTCCTTCGATCTTCGGCATCGCGCGATCGATGTCGCGCCCGAAGTGCGCGGCGACGGCGGCCAGCGTGATTTCTGCCATGGAGTCGAGTGTACGAGCGAGCGGATGCCCGTCAGGCTCCCGCTGGGGACGAGACGGTCTGGCGCACCGCCGTCGACTCCTCCGCGTCATCCGGTGCCGTACCCGCTGGTGCCGCGGCGCCGGCCACCGCAGCCGACCCGCCCAGCGCTCCGCCGATGGCCCCCGCCACGTATTCCGCGTCGCGCGCGATGCCCGCGAACCGGCCCGATCCCCAGGTGTGCAGCCACGGCAGCCCGAGGAAGTACAGCCCCGGGATCCCGGTCACGCCTCGCGTGTGCGTCGGCTGGCCCAGCCCGTCGAACACGCCGACCCGGATCCAGCTGTAGTCCGCCCGGTAGCCGATCGACCAGATGATCGTCGAGACCTCGTTGATGGCGAGGTCGAGTTCGGTGGCTTCGAACGGTGGATGCCACACCGGCACATAAGGCGCCTCGGTGGGTGCCTCGATCCCCTCCCGGGCGATGTAGCGGTCGATGTCGTTCTTGATCGACTCGGCCACGGAGTCGGCGTAGTCGAGCGAAGCCGCGAGGTTCGGGGCGAACTGCAGCGAGGTGCCGTTGGCGCGCTTCAGGCGGCCGTAGAGCCGCATGCCTTCGAGCGCGAACTGGCGGAGGTCGATGTCCCGTCCGCCGTCGCGACCGGTGAAGTAGTGGTTCGTCTTCTCGCGCGCAGCGAGCCCGCCGGGCTGGAGCTGCACGGGGATGTCGTAGACGCCCATCTCGTTCAGCCAGTCGAGGCTGTCGCGGCCCCGGTAGAAACGCGGCGCGCGCGGGGCACCGCCCACCGCGAGGTGCACTTTCCGGCCCTCGAGGTGCAGGTCCTCCGCGATCTGGGCGCCCGACTGTCCGGTTCCGACGACCAGCACGGCACCGGGCGGCAGTGCGCCGGCGTTCTTGTACTCCGAGGAGTGCACCTGCGTGATCCACGGGGGCAGGCGTTCGGCCGAGGCCGGGATGATCGGCTTGTGGTACCCGCCGGTGGCGACGATCACGTTGTCGGCCGTCATCGGGCCGGCCGAGGTGCTGAGCGCGAAACCCCCGGCCGCCCCCTCGGTGAGCTGGTCGACCGACACGTTCTCCCGCACGGGCGCGCCGAAGAGCTCCGCGTACTCCCGCACGAAGTCGTACACGAGGTCGCGTTTCATGAACCCGTCGGGGTCGTCGCCGGCGTACTCGTGGCCCGGAAGCCGGCACTGCCAGTTCGGGGTGACGAGCGTGAAGTTGTCCCAGCGCCCGTCCTTCCATTCGTGCGCGATCGTGCCGCGTTCGAGCAGCACGTGCTCGATTCCCTGCTGGGTGAGGTGCCAGCTGGCCGAGAGTCCGGCCTGGCCGGCGCCGATGATGACGACGGCGTGGTGCTGAGGGCTGGCAGGGTCGACGGCGGACTCGGTGGTCACCTCGACGGCTCCGGATGCCCGGCTCTCCCCGCTCACGGGTTCACCCCGAGCGGCGGCACCATCGCGAGAACCTCGACGCGGGCATCCGGTGCCGCGGCGAAGCGCGACGCAGCCAGCGCGATCTCGCTCTGCTGCTGCCGGGCCGACGTGCATTCGAAACCGTACTTGGCCCGAACCCGTTCGCTTGCCAGGTCGAGGGCGGTGTTCGTGCGGTTGACGAACTCGGCGAGCGGGTAGCTCTCCCCTGCGAGCAGGTGGTCGTGCATCACGAGCGACGGCGAGTAGCAGTCGGCTACGCTGCCGTCGGGCCAGCGCACGGTGAACGTCATCTCAGGCATGGGAGACCTCCGATTCGGTCACGCGGTAGGTCGCGGGCATCCGGTCGCGCAGGTGGAACATCGAACGGCGGGCGGTGCCGAGCAGCTCTGTGACGTCGACGGAGGCCACGGCCATCCCGCTCGCCGTGCCCGTCGTGGCGAGGATGTCGCCACCCGGCCCCACCACCTTCGCGTTCGAGACGAACCGCAGCGACCCGAACGTGCCGCTCTGGTTGGACGCGACCCAGACGATCTGGTTCTCGAGTGCGCGGGCCTGGTCGAAGAGGTTGAAGCGCTTCGTCCAGCGGTCCTCGCTGAGGTCGTCGCTCGAAGCCGTCTGGGAGGCCGGCCAGGCCGAGATGCACACCACGATCTCCGCGCCGTCGAGGGCGAGCGAACGCGCCGCCTCGGGGAAGGCCTTGTCGTAGCAGATCAGCAGGCCGATGCGGCCGACGGGGGTGTCGAACGCCTCGAACTCCACGCCCGCGGCGTACGACATGTTCTCCCCCAGCGGCTGGTGCACCTTGCGGTGCACCCCGAGCACTCCCGACCCGTCGAGGGCGACAGCCGTGTTGTACCGGAGGTCGCCGTCGGCTTCGCAGAATCCGACGACCACGACGATGTCGCCCGCCATCGCGATCACCCGCGCGAGCTCCGGCCCATCGAGCCGCAACGCCGGCGGGAGCGAGTCGGGTCGGCGCTTGAGGGTCTCCGCGACATCCCGCCCACCGCCGAGGCTCGACAGGTACCCGCCGAGGGCCGCTTCCGGCAGGGCGAGGAGCGCGACGCCCTGGGCCCGTGCCTCGGCGAGCAGTGTGCCGATCAGGTGGTAGTTCTGCTCGAGGTCGCGGCCGAAGTTCTCGGCCACCGCCGCGACGCGTACGTCGTTGGTCATGCTCGTCCCAATCCGGTGACCGTGGATTCGACCACGGTCGTCAGTTCTCCGTCAGGCCAGCGCAGGCGGACGCCCCGCTGGTGTGTCATGGTGCCGCACTCGGCCGAGGCGGCGAGCGGTGGATGCCCGGCGGCGGCCGTGCGCGAAGACGAACCGGCCGCAGCGACGACTCCGGGCATCCCGGGCATCCGGCTCGCACCCGGTGCGTCGGCCGTGACCATCCCGAACCCCGGGAAGCAGGTCAGCCAGTCGGCCATCCCGGAAGCGCCAGGGCGCGGGATGTCGGCGACACTCAGCTCGGCCCCGACACCGGATGCCTCGGCCATCATGCCGATCGTGCCGACAAGGCCGGCCATGCTGATGTCCTTCGCGGCAGCGGGCCGGGCGGTCGGCACCAGCGCACCGAGCGCGCGGAGCTCCTGCCCCGAACGGCCGGACGACGAGTCCCACTGGGAGCCGTCGTACCCGCGCCGCCACCCTCCGCTGAGGTCGGCGGTCACCGTCACGGCGTGTCCGGCGCGGGCGCCCCCACCCCGCACGGGAGAGTCGGTGCGGCCGAGGGCCGTCACGCTGAGCGACGCCGGCACGCCGAGCTGGGTGTGGCCACCGAGCACCGGCACGCCCCACGCTTCCGTCGCCTCCCGGAGCCCGGACAGGATGCGCCGGGCGAACGACGCGTCCCGAGCACCGAGCGAGTCCAGTACTCCCACAGGGGTCGCCCCCATCGCGCTGATGTCGTTCAGGTTCACCAGGATGGCGCACCAGCCAGCCCACTCGGGGTCGCGCTCCACCATCGCGGGCAGGATCGCGTCGCACGCGGCGATCACGTCGGTGCCGGGCACGGGCGCGCCGTCGTCGCCGACGTAGTCGGGCCCGCCGAGGGAGAGCGGATGCGCGTTGACCCAGCCGCCGAACGGGTCGAGCAGCGCCTCCAGGTGCGCCTTCGCTGCGTCGGATGCCCGTTGGATCCGCCCGATCGGCCAGCGCAGTCGGGCGTGCGTGACACCGGCGACGGTCGTCTCACCGAGTCGTTCCCAGCCGAGCCGCGCGAACATCCGTTCGGCTGCGGGCTGCACCGTGGCCTCGAACCGCAGCACCCCGCGGGCTTCGGCGTGAGCGCACGCAGCCTGCACGAGAGCAGGGCCGATGCCGAGCTGGCCGCGGGCCGAGCGGGCGACGACCAGGCGCGATCCCGTCCACCAGCCGAGGTCGGTGTCCGGCGTGGCCGGGGCGAGTCGCACCCCGCCGAGCACGGTGCCGTCGAGGGCCCGCGCGACAAGCACGACCGTGCGCGCGTCGAGGTCGAGGTCGTCGAGGTCGTGCCCCTCGAACAGCCCCTGCTCCTCGACGAACGTCTCCCGGCGGAGCACTCTGTACGCCTGCACTTCTGCGGCGTCGGCCTCGTGCACCAGGTACGGCACCGGAACGGGACCGGCTCCGGCCAGCGGTGCCCGCGGGGCCCCTGTCAGGAACGGGACGTCGACGCTCATCAGGCACCCGCCGTCTTCAGGATGCTGCACGCACCGCAGGCTGCGCAGCCGGCCTGCTGGTCGGCCCCGTGCATCCCGGCCGCGACCAGCGACGCTCCGACGCGGCGCGAGATGTCCTCGAGCACGAGCCGGTTCGGCGCGGGAACGTGGTCGACATCGGTCGCGAGGGTGCCCTTCAGCGGCCGGAACGGAACGACGAACGGGTACACCCCCATGTCGATGAGTTCCTGCGCGCCGGCCACCATCTCGTCGGGGTCTTCGCCCATCCCGACGAGCAGGTAGGTCGAGACCTGGTTGTGGCCGAACACGCGAACGGCCTCACGCCAGGCCGCGCGGTACTCGTCGAGGCTGACCGAGCTCTTGCCGGGCATCCACTTCGCCCTGACGTCGTCATCCATCGACTCGACGTGGATGCCGATCGAGCGCGCCCCCGCCTCGTAGAGGTCGGTGATCGTCTGCAGGTCGCCGGGCGGCTCGCACTGCACCTGGATGGGCAGGTCGGGCAGCACGGCCCGCACAGCCTTCACGCAGCGTGCGAGATGCTTGGCGCCGCGATCCTTTCCGTTCGAGGTGCCGGTGGTCATCACCATCTGCTGGATGCCGTCGAGCTCGTATGCCGCGAGCGCCACCTCGGCAATCATCGCGGGCGTCTTGACCGCGATCGTCGAACCCGACCGGAGCGAGGCCTCGATCGCGCAGAACCGGCAGCGGTCGGTCTCGCCGTACCGGATGCACGTCTGCACGACCGTCGTGGCGAGCACATTCGCGCCGTGCAGCCGCGCGATCTGCTCGTACGAGACTCCATCGGCCGTCGACAGGTCGTAGAACTTCGGCCGTGTCACCGGCACGACGTCGAGACCCATGTCCGCGCCATCCAGAAGCAGTCGACCGTTCTTGACCAGGTACGGACTGTTCGGATTCTGCGGGATGGCCGCCTGCTCGCCACCGAACATCACGTGCGCGTCGTCGCTCGGGCCGGCACCGGCCTGCCGCGTGACAGGAGCGTCGACCCGGATGCCGCGGATCGCGACATCCACTCGGGTGGAGAGGGCGTTGGACATGCCGGCCTAGAAGTTGTAGGTCGAGTTGATGATGGCGCCCTTGCGGGCGTAGTGGATGAGGGCATCCTGAACGTCGAGCGGGTGTGCCGGGATGGCGCCCTCGATCAGGTCCTCCTCGCGGAGGCCGTGCAGCGACAGGCCGAACCGGCAGACGAAGACCTTGCCGCCCTCCTTGATGAACGTCTCGAGCGAGCCGTTGATGTTCTGCTCGCCCGGGAACGCGCTGTCGCCGGTCGTCGGGAAACCGCGGGTCGCCATCGCGTTCATCGCGCCGGGGCCGTAGAAGTAGATCGCCGACTCGAAACCCTTGCGGAGCGCACGGGTCGCCTGCAGGATCGCCACGAAACTCACGGATGACTCGTGGGCGATGCCGTGCACGAGGGTGAAGTACGACTGGCCGGGCTCGGCCTGGTAGTCGGGGAAGATCTTGGTCGACCCGTAGATGTTGCTGCCCTTCGGGAGCGACGGGTGCGCGATCTCGGCGAGCGACGTGGCGATGTTCTCGGTGATGGTGGTTTCGATGTCGTCTGACACGGTGGTTCTCCTTCTGTTGGGGTGGAGCTCAGGCGGGTCGGTGGATCAGGCGGGTCAGTGGATCAGGCGTACGCAGTTTCAGGAATACAGACGTGCAAAGTTCTCGCGCAGAAACAGGTCTGCGAGTTCGGTGTCCTTCACCGCGGCGTGCATGCGGGCGTACTCGCCCTCGTGGTCGCCCCACGGGGAATCGCTGGCGAACAGGATCCGGTCCTCTCCGAAACCGCGTCGCTCGATCTCCTGCACGAGCCAGCGCGGAGCGAAGCCGATGGTCCAGCTGGTGTCGGTGTAGACCTTCTTGCCGGCGGCGATCCAGTCGAAGAGCCGGCCGCCGATGAGCTTCATGTTGCCGCTCATACCGCCGCCGAGGTGCACGAGGTGGATCTTGACGTCGTCGCCGTACTTCTCGACGAGCGTGCCGACCTGGTCGATGTCGGAGGCCCCGCCCGGCGACGTGTGCACGTGCACCACGAGGTCGTGGTCCTTCGCCGTCTGGAAGATGCGGTCGAGGGCCGGCACCGACGCTTCGTCGGTTGCACTGCCGCCGAGCAGGAAGCTCGTCTTCAACGCCCGCACGCCCTGCTCCCCCGCCAGCTTCAGCGCGTTCTCGGTGAGCAGGATGTCCTGCGGCCGGGGCGACACCCAGAGCCCGCAGACGATGCGCTCGTTCTGCTGGGCCGCCTCGATGGCGAGCGGATTCAGATCGAAGGCCGCCGACGCGACCGGAACACCGTAGTTCGGCAGCACCAGGGCGCGATCGGTCTGTTCGGCATCCACATCGGCCATGAACTCGGCGATCGTCGCCCGCGCCGTCGTGTCGGGGCTGATGGCAGGCCCGCCGTAGAATGGGTACGCCGGGAGAACACCGATGTGCCGGTGGGCGTCTGAAGTGGTGGGGGCCATGCAGTCAAGTCAAAGTCGCGGCTGTTTCGGCTTGGTTTCATGCGGAATACGGTCGTGTTTCGGGGAGGCCTGCCGTGTGAACACTTGGTGCATCGGCGATCGGCGACAATAGAGATGAACCGGCTGCGCACCTCCGCGGGCCCGGCACCCCGTCGCTCGAGGAGAGATCCATGCCCCAGAGAACTGTCGTCATCACCGGTGCGAGCGACGGTATCGGCGCCGCAGCCGCCCGGGCCCTGAAGCGGCGCGGAGACGACGTCGTGATCGTGGGGCGCTCCCCCGCCAAGACCAAGGCCGTCGCCGACGAGCTCGCGGTCCCCTTCTACGTCGCCGACTTCGCGAAGCTCGACGACGTGCGGGTTCTGGCCGCATCGCTGCTCGAGAACCACGACCGCATCGACGTGCTCGCCAACAACGCGGGCGGGCTCATGTCGGCCCGCGAAGAGACCGTCGACGGGTTCGAGAAGACGATGCAGGTGAACCATCTGGCACCGTTCCTGCTGACGAACCTGCTGCTCGAACGCCTCGAGCACTCCAAAGGCGTGGTCATCAACACGGCGAGCATCGCGAACAGCCTCTACGGCAAGATCGACATCGACGACCTCAACCTGGAGAAGAAGTACCGCCCGAACCTCGCCTACGGCAACGCGAAACTGGCGAACATCCTGTTCACCCGGGAGCTGCAGAAGCGGCACGGAAGCGCCGGGATCCGCGCTGCGGCATTCCACCCCGGAATCGTCGGCACCAGCTTCGCAGCCGGCTCCACGTCGAACCTCCGTTTCGTCTACCGCACCGTGCTCGGCCGCCTGATGATGAGCCCCGAGAAGGGCAGCGACACCCTGGTCTGGCTGGCGACCACCGAGCCCGGCGCCGACTGGGTGCCGGGCGAGTACTACGAGCGCCGCAAGATCCAGAAGGCGACGAAGCAGGCCTACGACCCGGCCCTGGCGGCCGCCCTGTGGGACGCGAGCGAGCGGATGACCGGCCTGGCCTGACGCGCCTGCTCACCGTGCGGGTCGTCGAAGAATCAGCGGCGGTGCCCCATGGTGATACGCAACTTGTTCTTCTGCACTTTACCGCTCGCAGTGCGCGGGAGCTCGTCGACGACTTCCAAGGTTTTCGGAATTTTGTACCGGGCGAGTCGTTCGCGCAGATGAGCATCGAAACGGTCGCGGTCGAAGGTCACGCCTTCGACAATCACGAGCACGGCGTGCGGCACTTCGCCCCATCGATCATCGGGGAGGCCGATCACGGCCGCTGCCGTGACCTCCTCGAGTTCGAGGATCGCGTTCTCCACTTCAGCGGAGTAGATGTTCTCGCCCCCCGAGATGATCATGTCCTTCATCCGGTCGGCGATGTACAGGAAGCCGTCTGCATCGACGTAGCCGGCATCTCCGGTGTGCAGCCAGCCATCTGACGTGTATAGCGCCGCCGAGTCTTCAGGCCGGTTCCAGTAGCCCGGCACAGCATTCGGCCCCGAGACTTGGATCTCGCCTCGACCACCGACGTCAAGGGCGCGACCATCGCCGTCGGCGATGCGGATGTCGGTGAAGAAGTGCGGAAGGCCGACCGAACCTGCCTTCGACCGGGAAAAACGCGGCTGCAGGGATGTCGCCCCGGGAGCCGTCTCAGTCATTCCGTAGCCCTGTGAAAACGAGAGCCCGCGTACCTCGAACGCGTCAAGCACCCGGGCGGGCACGGCGGAACCACCACACGTCAGGCTACGTAGGCTGGACAGGTCGGCCTCGTTCCAGGCAGGATGCTCGCACATGAGCTGGAAGGTCGTCGGTACGCCGCTGAGGAGAGTTATGCGCTCATCCCGCACGAGTACGAGCGCTCGTCCTGGATCGAATTTCTCTTCGATGATCACAGTGCCCCCTTTGAGCAGGGTGCTGAAACATCCCATTCCGAGCGCTGCGACGTGAAACAGCGGTGCGACCATGAGCGCCCGTTCCGTACTGGTGATGTCGTAGTCGACCAGCACGTTGTAGGTGTTCCAGGTGATGTTTCCGTGCGTCAGCAAGGCCCCTTTCGGGCGCCCTGTCGTACCTGAGGTGTAGATGATCATGGCGGGGTCATCGAGACCTACCTCAAGATCAGGGTGGAACTTCGACGGCTGGGCGAGAACGCTTTCGAATTGCTCAGCGTTCTCGAGGTGCTCGACCTCGGTCTGGTTCGGCGTACTTCCCTCGTCGACCACGATGCTGGTGACAGGCCCACAGAGGTAGAGCGCCGAGACGGCGAGTGATTCGAGACTGCCCGCTACGACCAGGACCGTGGCGCCGGAGTCGTTGATGCAGTGAGCAAGCTCGACGGGGGCGAGGCGTGTGTTCAACGGCACGAAAATCAGACCGGCGACCCCACAGGCGAACAGTGTCTCCAGGAAGGCGGGATGGTTGTTCCCGAGATAGGCGACGCGGTCGCCCGGAGCGAGACCGCGGTCCATCAGCGCGACGGCGAACGCATCCACCCGCTCGGCCAACTCGTCATAGGTGGTGGCATGACCCCGGTGTATGAGCGCGTCGGCCCCCGCCGACTTGACCCGTCGGCGATGTATCCACGAGCCCACGCCCTGATTCTTCATCGAATCCTCTTCCGATCCCTGCCCGGAGTTCCGGGGGTCAGGCGTAGAAGCGGCAGAGGAATGTCACGACGACTGCTGGTCGCGTGCTTCCCTCCGCCTCGATGATCGCGTCGATGGTGATCTGTACCCCGTCCTTCACATCGGTGATCTCGGTGATTGTGGCCGTCATCCGCAGACGCGATCCGACGGGCACCGGTGAGGTGAACCGCACCCGATCGAGCCCGTAGTTGACCTTCGAACGCACTCCGTCGACGTCGAGCAGCTCCCCCCAGAACGGGATCAGCAGCGAGAGCGTGAGAAAACCGTGCGCGATGGTGGTGCCGAAGGGGCCGTCGGCGGCGCGGACCGGATCGACGTGAATCCACTGGTCATCGCCTGTCGCCACAGCGAACTGGTCGATGCGTTCCTGTGTGATCTCCAACCATCCGGTGTGGCCGAGGTTGGTACCGACCAGTGAGGGAAGGTTTTCCAGGGTGACGACTGTGTTACTCATGAGTGCTCCTCAGGCCGAGCAGGCGCACGGCATTCTGTTTGGTGATCAGGGGCCGAACTTCGGCTTTGAGGTCGAGTTCGGAGAAATCTGCGAGCCAGCGGTCGGGGCTGATCAGAGGGAAATCCGACCCGAACAGAACCTTCTCCTTGAGAAGTGAGTTCGCCGCTCGCACCAGCTGGGCAGGGAAGTATTTCGGACTCCAGCCCGAGAGGTCGATGTAGACGTTCGACTTGTGCGTGGCGACAGAGATCGCCTCGTCCTGCCAGGGCACCGACGGATGCGCCATGATGATGCTGAGCGCGGGGAAAGTCGCGGCGACGACGTCGAGCAGCATCGGGTTGGAGAGCGCGAGTCGGAGACCGCGACCGCCGGGAGTGCCCGCACCGATGCCCGTCTGCCCGGTATGGAAGAGCGCCGGCACGCCCAGCTGTTCTATCGCCGCCCAGAGGGGGAAGAACCGCTCGTCGCTCGGGTCGAACCCCTGCATCGTCGGATGGAACTTGAACCCACGCGCCCCGTGCCCGGTGACGAGCTCCTCGGCGATCCCGACCGCATCCGCCCTGTTCGGGTCGACCGATCCGAACGGAATGAGCACATCATTGTTCCGCGCGGCGCCCTCGATCACTTCGACGCTGGAGATCGGTGGATGCGAAAGGTTCTGCTCGGCATCCACCGTGAACACGACCGCTGCCATGCGGCGAACCCGGTAGTAGTCGGCGATGGCGTCCAGGGTCGGCACCATGCCGTCGGTGCGGAAGTATTTCGCTGCAGCCTCGGCCAGATCGGCCGGCAGTGCCGAGTGGCCGTCTTCGGCGACCTCGATGTGCACGTGCGTGTCGATGGCCTCGATTGTGTCGAGGTCGATCGCAGACGAGTACATCAGCCGACTTTCTCAGGCTGCAGTTCGGTCGGGAGGGCGGGGAACTCGTCGCCGACCGTCTGCAGGTTCGCGGCGAGAACCGGGGCGAAGTCGGCCTCGAGGGCCTCGAGCGACCAGCCACCGTTGTGGTACTCGGTCACGATGGCCTCAGGGTGCGTCCAGACCTGCACCCTGTCGCCGCCGACGCCGATCACCTGACCGGTGACGGACGCTGCGACGTCTGTTGCGAGGAACGCTACGACCGGCGCGACATCGGCGCTGGTTCCGAAACCGAGCTCCTTGCGGTAGAAGTCGGGCATCGGCTCGCCGCGGTCTTCCGCGTCGATGGCGGCAGCGAAGTAGGGAACGGTGCGCGTCATTGCGGTCGCAGCGACCGGGATGACCGCGTTGACGGTGACACCGGAGCGCTTCATCTCCAGGCTCCAGGTGCGCACCATACCGACAATGCCCGCCTTCGCTGCCGCATAGTTGGTCTGCCCGAAGTTTCCGCGCTGCCCGGTCGGCGAGCCGATCGCGATGATGCGACCCGCGACGCCGTTCTCCTTGAAATGGCCGAATGCTTCGCGAACGCACGTGAAGGTCCCCCGCAGGTGCACCCCGATGACAGTGTCGAAGTCGTCGTCGGTCATCTTCAGGATGGACTTGTCACGCAGAACGCCTGCGTTGGTCACGAGAATGTCGAGGCGACCGAACGCCTCGACAGCCCGTGCGACCAGCTTGGCTGCGACCTCGGCCGTGCCGACCGGCGCCACGACTGCTGTCGCCGACCCGCCCGCAGCGACGATGCTCGCAACAGCCTCGTCTGCGACGGCCTGGTCGACGTCGTTGATGACGACCGATGCCCCGTGACGGGCGAGTTCCTGAGCGTAGGCGAGGCCGAGGCCGCGCCCACTCCCGGTCACGATGGCGACCTTGCCGGTCAACTGCTGGGTCATGATGGATCCTTCTTTCGGTGATGCGTGACGTGATCGTGTGACGACGTGCTGCCGGCCGGCTGCCGACGCGGTCAGAGGCCGCGCCCGCGCAGTCGCGCCGGCCAGATGCCCGACTTGCCGGGGTTGATGATGCCGTTCGGGTCGAGGGCGTCTTTGATCTTCTCGTTGAACCGGCGCTGGGCGTGGTTGTTCCAGCTGTAGGTCTCCGCCACCTGGTCGCCCAGTGCGTTGTGGGCACGGTACTCGCCGTAGCCGTCCCGTGCACCGTCAGCGATGAGTTGCTGGGTCAGCGCCAGGGTCTCGGCCTTGGATGCTTCGTCTTTCGTGTTGTAGAGCAGAAGCGAGATGTGGTGCATCTCCCGCAGGCCGATGATGAATTGCGCCGCATAGTCCTTCACATATTCGTCGGCAAGCGACTTCACGGCTTTGAACTGCCGGGCCGCGTCCTCCCCGTCAGGAGCGGAGATCGGGGAGAAGAAGAAGTGACCGGCGTTCGGAATCCAGTTGAAGACATTGGCCTCCTCGGTCGTGGGTACACCGGTGTTGATCTTGTGGCGGTCGTGGAGAGTGTGTGCCCCGCGGTCGTCTGCCGTGTGCGGGCGGGTGTCGGTCGTGTAGAACTTTGCCCCCGGGATCTGGCTGAACGCGCCTTCGATGATCGACAGGTACATGTCGATGATGGGCGGCGGCCCGTACACGGTGCCGTAGAAGTTCCAATAGCCGAGGTTCAGCTCCTTCTGCATGGTCTTGATCACGTCGTCAGGGATGGGCCCATCGCCCGTGTACCACTCCTCCCGGGTTGAGACTTGGGCGGCGTCGAGAAAGATGTTGCGCAGCACCGGCACGTTCTGCAGAGGGGCCATGTTGATGCGCAGCGGCAGGACTGTGTCGATGATCGCCTGGATGTCGTCGGCGTTCTCGAACGTGATCTGGAAGGTCTGAGCGGCGGGCGGGGGCTGCATGAGCTGGATGCCGAGCTTCGTGACGATTCCGTAGTTCGACTGCTCGAACATGTTGTCCGGGGACGGCCCGAAGCCCGGTGCGAACAACTGCCAGGCGTTGCTGCCCGGCAGCCCACCGAGGCCCGTGCGCAGCAGATCGCCGTCGGGCAGCACGACTTCGAGTCCGCACTTCCACATCGAATGATTGCCGTAGGGCGTGTACCCGACACCGCGGTCCATTGTGTTGCCGACGATGCTGCCCCACGCGAGGTCGGGCGCGTCGATCCAGAGGTTCAGTTTGTGTTCCTGGATGTAGTCGTACAGGTCGTAGTAGGTGACACCCGGCTCGACGAGTGCGTAGCCGTACTTGTCGTTGACCTCGAGGATCCTGTTCATGCGAGCGCCGAGGTGCAGCACGACGGAGCCCGCTGTGCGAGGAGCCGAGCCCCCGTATCCGAGGTTCTTGCCGGTCGACACGGCGTGTACCGGGATGAGGTACTCGTTGGCGATGCGGACAATCGCCTGCACTTCCTCGGTCGTTCCGGGAACGAGGACGGCGCTCGGCGCGAAGTCGGCGTCGTTCGGGGTGACCGGGAAGGCGTCGTAATACGGGCGGACGGTCTCATCAGTGTCGAAGACGTGCTGGGCGCCGATGGCGTCGCGGAATGCTTCGAGCGCTTTCTCGAACTGTTCTGCAGTGACATCCGGCGGCAGTACTCGACTGGTGGGACGGGTTTCGATGTCAGTCATTTTTTAGCTCCTTTGCTGGGGTTGAATGAATCAGAAGACGATGACGGGTTTGACAGTGGCGCCGGAGTGCATGTCGTGCGCGGCCTGTTCGATGTCATCGAGTGAGTAGTTCTTGATGAGTTTCTCGAGCGGTAGCTTGCCGTCGGTGTGGAGCTGCACCAGCCGCGGAATGAGTTCCTGTGGCCAGCTGTCGCCCATGGTGACGCCGACGAGGCGTTTGCCGGGCAGGATTCCCTGAATGTCCACGGCGATCTCGGTGCCGGGTGGCGGGGCACCGCAGACGGCGACGGTGCCGCCGATCCCCAAGGCGTCGATCGCGTTGCGCGCCACCCGGGGGCTGCCTGTCGTGTCGAGGGCGAAGTCGAGCCCCCGACCATCCGTGATCTGCGCGATCCGCGCCACGGCATCCTCGGTCGAGCCGTTGATGGTGTGCGTTGCACCGAGATCCCCAGCAAGGGCAAGACGCCCTTCGACGATGTCGACAGCGATGACCACCGCCGCCTCAGACAGGTGGGCGGCGATGATGCCGGACAGGCCGACGGCGCCGGTTCCGAAGACCGCGACCGTCGACCCCTTCGTGACGCCGAGCACGTTCCAGATGGATCCGAAACCGGTCTGCACGCCACAGCCGAGCGGGGCGAGCACGGCGAGATCGGCGGAGGCGTCGACCTTCGTCACGCTGCGTTCGTCTGCAATCGCATATTCGGCGAACGACGACTGGCCGAAGAAGTGGGATCCGAGATCGGCACCGCCGCGATGGGCTGTGGCCGTACCGTCCCATCGGGAACCCATGAAGATGTTCCTCGGCAGCCAGGTGGTGCAGTACGCCGGGTGGTCCGAGAGGCAGCTCTCGCAGGCGCCGCACGAGGTGAAGCTCAACAGCACCTTGTCTTCGACGGAGACGGACGTGACGGCCGAGCCGATTCTCTCTACGATCCCCGCGCCCTCGTGACCCAGGATGCCCGGCATGGGGAACGGCAATGCCCCTGCCTTGACCCCGAGGTCGGTGTGGCAGAGTCCGGTCGCAACCATCCTGACGAGGACCTCGTCGGCACGGGGCTCATCGAGCTCGACGTCCTGCACGACGAATGCTTCGTTCGGGGCGGGCAGCACCGCGGCGCGCGCCATGGTCGTCATGCGTGGGCCTCGCCGGTAGAAATGACGACGGACTTCGTTCGGGTGTAGGAGTGCAGCGATTCCGGCCCGTACTCACGACCCCACCCCGAGTCCTTGACACCGCCAAAGGGAATCGCCGGGTCGAGCAGGGCCCAGGCGTTCACCCAGACGATGCCGGCCTCGAGCTGTGCTGCAACGCGGTGGGCGCGGGCGATGCTTCCGGTCTGGAGCCCTGCAGCCAACCCGAAGGCCGTGCTGTTGGCCAAGCGGATCGCTTCCTCCTCGGTGTCGAACGGCTGGACGGTCAGTACAGGGCCGAAGATCTCCTCCTGCACGGCGGAGTCGTCGTTGGGCAGGCCCGCGATCACGGTTGGCTTGTAGTAGTAGCCGCCGTCCAGGTCGAGGCGTTCGCCGCCGACCACGACATCGCCTCCGCGTTTGCGGGCTTCGGAGACGATCGCCTCGATCTTGTGCAGTTGGTCGAGGCTCGCCAGGGGTCCGATGACCGTTGCGGGGTCGGTCGGAGAACCGATCGGAACGCCCGCGACGGCCTGCGAGAGGATGCCCACGACGGTGTCGTAGATCGGCCGTTCGACCAGTAGTCGCGGCCCGGCCATGCAGAACTGGCCGGCGTTGAAGACGAATGCGCCGATGATGGTACCGATCGCCTGGTCGAGATCGGCGTCTGCGAAGAGGATGTTCGCGGCGTTCCCGCCGAGTTCCGCCGTCACGGGCTTCAGCGTCTCGCCGGCGAGTGCCGCCACGTGTCGGCCCACTTCGGTCGATCCGGTGAACGCGACCTTGTTCACGCCAGGATGCGCAACCAGCCTGTCGCCGAGTGCCGACCCGGATCCGGTGATCAGGTTGAAGACACCGTCTGGCACCCCTGCATCGGCGAGAATCTGCGCCATGATCAGAGCGCTCAGTGGAGTGTCGCTGGCGGGCTTGTGCACGATTGTGTTGCCGGCGGCCAGCGCCGGTGCGATCTTCGTGCTCGACAGAATAAGGGGAAAGTTGAAGGGGCTGATGGCCGCAACGACACCGAGGGGCTCCCGGCGCGTGTACGCGAAAGCCGGTAGCGGAGTCTCGCGAGTGCTTCCATCCAAATGCTGAGCGAGGCTTGCGACGTACTCGTACTGGTCCGCAGCCGTATTGACATCAACGACATGCGCGAACGTGATGGGCTTACCGACGTCGGTGCTCTCGGCGAAAGCCAGTTCGTCGGCACGCTCTCGGATGAGCTGCGAAACCCGGTGCAGGATGCGCGACCGCTCCCGGCCGGAAAGCCCGGACCAGATCCCGTTGTCGAACGCCGCGCGAGCCGCTGCGACCGCCGCATCGACGTCGCCTTCCGTCGCCCACGCCACACTCGATATGACCTCGGCTGTTGCAGGGTTGATGACGTCGCGACGAGCTCCATCGGAACTCTCGGTCCAGGCTCCGCCGATGAACAGCTGGCCCGGCCGGAACGGTGACGGTCCGGAGCCTCGGCGGCCTGTCTGTGGTTCGGTGATGGTCATCGCCAAGTCCTCTCATCGTTGAGATCGAGCGGCACTTCTGTGCTCGTGCAATCGGTCTGGGGGTTGTGCAGCGATTATCAGGTTTACTGATTATTCGGCGTTCCGCGCCGTTACCGGGAACCTCTTCGCAATCTGGATAGTCCAGCGATTGCGAAAAGACTCCAGCCAGGTGAGGATGTGATCGTGGGCGACATCGAAGTTGCGGGAACGACAGGGTCTGGAATCCAGGCGCCCTCTCTGCTTGTGCAGACAGGAGTCGTCGACGAGGCCCTCTTCGTGGGCGGCCAGGTCTACCACCCCCACACCCTCAGACTGCTTGACCGAAGTCGCCCATTCTCCATGAAGCTGCAGGCTGCCGCCGTCGGCCCCATCACCTTCGGCTGGCTTGAATACAGCAGTGAAGTTCACATCGAAACGCGCGAGCTCGGCACCGCCTACCAAATAAACGTGCCCGTCATCGGCTCCCTGGCGATGACATTCGGCGATCGCGCAGCGATCGGAAATCCTCGGCGGGCGGTCATCCACGGTCCAAACCGCCCGACCACCGTGAGGGGATGGTCCCAACCGACCCGGATGCTTGGCCTGAAGATCGAACGCACCGCGGTTGAGCAGGAGCTCACCGCCATCATTGGTCGTGATCTCGACGGTCCGATCACCTTCGCCGACGCCCTCGACCTCGACGACACTGTCGCCAGGGAATGGTGGATGCTCGTGCAACTCCTCGTGCATCGTCTTCGCTATCCGGACTCGCTGGCTCGCCACGACATCATGGCCGAATCGATCACCCAAGGCGTGATCAGGGGATTGCTGCTCGCGGCACAACACGACTACTCCGACGAGATACCCGGCACCGATCGGGTCACAGCCGAGTCCCGAGCTGTACGCAGGGCAGTCGACTTCATTCGGGAAAATGTCGCCCTGCCGATCACCCTCGCCCAAATCGCTGCGTACGCAAACGTGGGCGTGAGATCGCTGCAGCTCGGCTTCCAACAAGTGATGAGAACGACTCCGACAACGTATCTGCGCGACGTGCGGATGCAGCGTGCGAGAGAGGAACTTCTGGAATCTCAACCCGGAGACAACCAGATCGCCGAAATCGCGGCGAAATGGGGCTTCGCCCACCCCGGGCGCTTCGCGGTCAACTACGCTTCGACGTTCGGCGAACACCCATCAGAAACCCTCCGCCGAGTGCATTGATTTCGCCCGAGACAATCGATCGGGCAGATCAGCCCCGCCGAATCGCCTCCAACGCGATCCTGCACTCCTGCAGTGAAGACCGCAACCGTCCTTTGTCGTCGTCGTTCAGCGCCTGAAGCATCGATGCCTCGAGCGAGGCGACCGGGCCACGCAAGGAGTCGACCACCCGCTTGCCTTCGTCGGTCAGTGAGAGCAGGAAGTGCTTACGGTTGGCGATGTCCGCCTCACGACGAACTAAGCCTCGATCAGCCAGGTAGCTGATCATCTGTGCCATGGTCTGCGCACGAACGAAAGAGTTCCGGGCCAGCGCCGCAGCTGTGACTCGAGGCTGCCTTTCCAGCACGGTGAGCGCGGTGTACTGCAACGATGTGAGTTCGGCCGTACCCACGATCTGGTCGAGCAAGTGCCGTACCGCGAGCTCCACCTCTTTCACGAGGTACAGCATGGTCACGGTGGGCTCCGGCTCGGAGCGCTCATCCCTGTGAATGTTCATCAGTTCATTATCTGGGGCGCCGCCGAGCTCTACCGCGCCGACTCACATCTCAGCACCCCACCCAGTGCGCTTGCCATCAGGATGCAGACACCGAACAGTGCAACGAGCAGCATCCGAAGGAACACATCTACAGACCCTGTCACGGTTGAAGCATATCGAAGATCGCGCGATATGTATTGTTATTCGATATGTTACGGTCATCGGAGCAGCACAGGTGAAGCCTCAGGAGGAGGGTCTAGTGGACGACGAGCAGGCAGGGTCGATGGCTCTGCGAGCTTGGAGCGCGGTGTCCGGGCGCGTTGGCGCGGGCATCGTCGCCGCAGCGGGCGGCTTGTTCTCTCTGGCGGTGTTCGCAGCCGTGTCTGAGGCGCAGCGCAGATCCGTCGTCCTCTGGCTGGGCTGGACGGGCACGACCAAGCTGAAGGCCGCCGCCGTCGCCGTGGTGGTCGTCTGCGGCATCGTCGCGGTCGCGTGCTTCGGGTTCGCGCTCAACAGTCGTGTTCCCTGGCGGGTGCTTCGACTCGTCGGCTCTGTCGTGCTGTTCGGCGTCTTGATCGTGGGAGGAGGCGCGGCGCTCCTCGTGACGTTCGTCTCCGCTGTGGTGACGGGGCCGACGAAATATCACGCCTTCTCATCGCCCGACGGCCAGACCATCGTGCTGATCACCGAAGACGACTGGGGGCACGGCCAGATCGCCGAGCAGGTCTGGGGGCCTCTCTATGCCGTCGGCACGGTGTACTCCGCCGACGACTACTACCTACCCGTCGCTGCTGGCACCTTCTCAACCGCCTGGACACCCACCACTTTCACCCTCACCTACCAGACCGATGCAGACACTCCCGGAATCCGTACCGCAACAATCGACCTCGACCGCTGAGCGGCCACAAATGACTCGCATCCTTCACCGAACCAGACGCCCTCCACCCAGACGAGCCGGCGTTGTCCATCTCGCTGCCGTCATGGCGGCCCCGACCGGTTGCGCGACCGAGTACCACGGCTACGAAAGCGGAATCGACGGCGGAGGCGCGATCCTCTATGACGTCAACTCAGTGGGCCGGATGGCGTCATTCTCGATCTTCATCGCTTCTGGCCCGCGCCCGAACACCGCCGCAGATGACGGTCACGCCTACCGCGGCCCCAGCGAGGTCTACACCTGCTACGCGATCGCCGTCGACTTCGGATCCGAACTCCCACCCTCCACAGACCGAACGGTCTTCACAGGGTGCCCGCCCACCCTCGTCAGCCAACTCGCCGACGATGCCGTCTTCGCCAGCGCCGAGGTCTTCGACGGATGAACCCGCAACCGAGAGAGCGGATCGCGTGACCGCAGTGGACGTGATCCTTTCCATCGCGGACCGCTTCGGGGGCGTAATTGTCGTGGCGCTGCTGGTGGGCTTTCCCCTCGGCGCCGCCGTTGCCGAAGGAGTGAGCCGGCATCGTGCACGTGTCGGGTGGCCCGCGTGGTGGGCGAGGCGATCTGCGGTCTCGGAGGTCGGCATCGTACTCGGCACCGCGCCCTGGGTGTGGATGATCATGACTCCCACCGACGGACCTGGCGGAGTTCAGCTGACCCCATTCCGCGACCTCGCCGATGTTCTGGGAGGAGGAGACGCCATCGTTCAGCTCGTCGGGAACCTTCTCGTCTTCGCGGCCCTCGGCGCACTTCTCCCCGTGCGTTTACGTCTCGGCCCTCCCCCGACGGTCATGCTCGTCATATTCCTCGTCGCCGCGTCGATGTCAGCCGTGCTCGAAGGCCTGCAACTCTTCCTAGGCCTCGGACGCGTTGCTTCCATCGACGACGTAATCGTCAATGCTTCTGGCGCTGCACTAGCGTCACTCGTATCAATCAGATGGTGGCGTAGTCGCGGATCAGCAACACTGGCGGCCTGATAGGAGACATCGTCCCGCAGAGGGTCCGTGTCATGGGGTCGCGTCGCCAGCGATCTCTCGAAGCGCCGCAAGGTGGGTCTGCCAGGCAGTGCGACCCGGGCGAGTGAGAGTGAGCGAAGTGCGCGGCATCTTCCCGACGAAGGACTTGCCAACGGACACGTAACCGGCGGCTTCAAGCAACGAAACCTGCTTGCTCAGCGCCGAATCGGTGATCTCGACCGCGTCCCGAACCTCCCTGAAACCGAGCGTGCCCGCGCGATCCAACGCTGCGATGATGGAGAACCGCACCGGGTTGTGCAAGACATCATTGAGCCGGTGCCTGGGGTGCTGTTCGGTGACGCTCACGGGCGCGCCTCGCGAGCCGCGCACCCGACCGAAACGGCAAGAATCAGCCCGGACGTGATCGCCTGCGGGACAACGGCCCCATGAGCCCCGATCATCACGGTAAGCGCTGCGGCATAGGTGACGAACCAGCTCGCAATGTATGCGGTCCAACGCCGGCTCCGAGAGAAAGCAGACCTGCCTCGGATCGAGATCATGAAGAACATCAGAACCGCGAACGTTGCTGTCAGCGTCCCGAAATACGCCAAACCGAAAGCGTCCCCGGTGGTCATCCCCATCGCGAGGGTTCCCATCGACGTCGCCACCCCCAGAGCAAGTATGAACGAGATGTACGGCCACCTCGTCGCGTTGTGAGCTGACCTGCTCAACCGATCAGCACGATCAAGCAAGAGCTGGGCCTCCGTAGCGGTGATGGTGGGCGTGGTGTCCATAATGTTCCTTCCGGCTGTCCCTATCCTTGCAACAACTTTCCATTAATGCAAGTACTTCCCCGCTCCCGTATCTGCATTCGGGCTCGACAAACCCCTTCCGAAGCATCGCGTAGGCACATTGCCTTCCGCCCTCACACCGGTCGGTTGAAAGCCTGCTCTGCTCTGCTCTGCTCTGCTCTGAGCAGAATCCAGCCCGGTGAGCGGCTTCTTCGTGTTGGCTGGCCCTATGCGAAGAATATTGATCCTCGGGGGAACGGGCTGGCTTGGCCAGGAGATCGCCCGAGAAGCAGTTGCGACCAGAGCCGAGGTGGTCTGTCTGGCCCGCGGCATCTCCGGCGCCGTGCCTGAAGGCGCAGTCCTCATCCGAGCTGACAGGGGAATACCGGGTGCGTACGACCAGCTGGACGGCGACTGGGATGACGTGATCGAACTCAGTCACGACCTGGAGCTCGTCGAGTCTGCCCTCGAAGCGTTGGCGGTCAGAGCCCGCCATTGGACTCTCGTGTCAACGGTCTCCGTGTACGCACGCAATGACGAGCAGGACGCCGACGAATCAGCCGAACTCGTCGAACCGCTCGCCGGGGGTGACTACGGCGCCGCCAAGGTCGCTGCGGAAGGAGCGACGGCTCGATGGACGAGCGACCGGCTACTGATCGTACGGCCTGGCCTGATCGCCGGCCCTGGGGATCCAAGTGATCGCTTCGGCTATTGGCCCGCCCGCCTAGCGCGGGGCGGGAACGTTCTCGCACCAACCACCGCCGGCCGCTCCGTTCAAGTCATCGACGTGACTGACCTGGCGCATTTCATCGTGCAGGCAGGTCACAACCAGTTTGCCGGGACGGTCAACGCGGTCGGCGATCAGCATCCGATGGAATCATTCTTCACAACCGTGGCCGACGTTGCCGGGTTCGACGGAGACATTCACCACGCCGACGATGAGTGGCTTGGCGAGCACGACGTCAAATTCTGGGCGGGGCCGCGTTCCCTACCGCTTTGGCTTCCTCTTTCCGATGCGGCGTTCGCGGGAAGAAGCAATGCAGCATTCCGGGCGGCCGGAGGCGTCCTTCGGTCTCTCCGCGACACCGTCAGCAGGACACTTCAGGACGAGATCGCTCGTGGCATGGACCGGCAGCGGCGCTCGGGGCTGACCCCTCACGAGGAATCCGACCTGCTTGCTGAACACGATCGTTAGGGCTCTGCTATTGCATGGATGGTCGTTCCGCCGAGGCCACACCTAGCATTGACGGATGCTTGAGCAATTGAACCTGGTAGAGGGCATCGATATGCGTCTCCTGGGTCTCGGCGATGCCAAGGAACTAGCGGCAGCCTACTCGCGCAATCGCGACCATCTGCGACGGTGGGAGCCCAGCCGACAGGATGCCTTCTTCACCGAGGCCTGGCAGTTCGAAGACATCGCTCAGAGGATCGCGTCGAGCGATGCGGGCAACGGGTATTCCTTCGGTCTGTTCGATGGGGCAGCTGTCGTCGGAAGGTTCACTCTCGCTGGAATTGTGCGAGGCCCATTTCAGAGCGCTGGACTGGGGTACTGGGTGGATGGAGATTACGCGGGCAGAGGGCTTGCTACGGCGACTGTGAGAACGATCATCGGGATGGCCCGCGATGACCTCGGGCTGCACCGGATCGAAGCCAGCACCCTCCCGGACAATCGCCCCTCCCAGCGGGTGCTCCTCAACGCAGGCTTCCAGAAGGTGGGAATGGCCCCGCAGTACCTGAAGATCGCCGGGGTTTGGCAGGACCACAACCTCTACCAGACAATTCTTCACGACCAGAGGCCCCTGAAGACGGTCACTTTCCTCGCCCGCCACACCTAGCCCTCTCAATCACCTTCGTTGGGGCTGGTCGAGGGTAGTGGGAGGATCTTGGGTATGCCGGGAGGAAATGATGACGAGTTCTCTGTGCTGCGGAACAGGGCCTACGGGCCCGCCGCCGACATCCACAACGACCCCGTCGCTCTAGGCCGACTTCGCGATCTCGAGGGCAATGGGAAGCGGCACGAGATCGAGGCGCAGCCTGGCACGTTCACAGAGCCAGCAGCAGAGCGTCACGACCCGGCCGCCCTGATTGAAGACGAACCGTCAGGACATTCGGATGAGCGGGGCAGGGCGTGGCCGGAAAAGGTCTACCGGGCCATCCGTGGCGCTCGACGGTCGACGGTGCTCACCGGTGCCGGGCTCATTGTCATCATCGTGATGGTGTTGACGGCAGTGGTTCTTGTACAGAGGGTGCAGGTCGATCCGCTTCAGACGGGCGCGACCCAAGTCGCACGATTGCAACTCGACGACGGGTATCAGACCCCTGCTTTCCTCTCTGCCGGCGCGGGTGAGGTGATCGGATTCCAGCAGTTCCACGGACTCCGGACAGTGGTGACGACCCCCGGGTTCTTCACCATCGGCGGTAGCCCGAACGATCCATGCCTCAGCATCTTCTCCGAGGCCGACATGCGCGCTGCATCCTCCGGCTCATTCTCCGGTCAGGCGGTCGGCGGATGCGCCGCCGGCGAGTTCCCCGCGATCGTTCAGTTCAGGCCCGATGCGGACGGATACCCCGACGACCTCCGTACCGCGTTCCCAGGCCCCGCCGCCCTGCAGTTCGTCTGTGACCAGGCCAACAATGAGGTCGTCGTCTTCGCCCAGACCAGGTGAATCCTTTTCGGCGGCGACAACGGCGGCGAGGGCGGCGATGACCATCGCGACCAGTGACGTCGAGCCAGTGGGGGCGAGGTCCGCCTGGTCGGAGGACAACGGAGACGCGGACGCAGCCCAGGCTGGTGCTGCGACAGTGTCGACGAGCAGGGCCAGCGCTGTGCGGCTGCCGCTCGGCCGCAGGATAGAGCCTCTAGCGGACAGGGCCTGAAGAGGGCCTTCTGAGCCCGCGCTAGCCTGACGTCTATGACATCGGTTGAGCAGTACCTCCACGCCTACGACGAACAGTTGCGAACGGACGCCGAAACGCCGAGCGCCGTCAGCGTGACCCGCCTGGGTCCGTTGCGTCTCGTGACTTTCGCCGGGGGCCGCGGATTCATCACCTACCGCGACCTGGGCGATGCTGATGCCGGCGAAATCGCCGAGCTCGTTGTCACCGGCCTGAAGCACTTCCAGGTCGACCCCGAGATCACGCGGGTCGAGTGGAAGACCCGTGGGCACGATCGCGCGCCGGGACTCGGAGAAGCCCTGATCGCCAGCGGGTTCGAACCGGACGAGCCCGAGTCCATCATGATCGGCCCCCTGGAAGCGCTCTGCGAAGGAGTTCCCGTGCCCGACGGCGTGACAGTGCGACGTGTTGTCGGCGAGGGTGAGGTGCGAGCGATGAGCGCGATGGTCGACGAAGCGTTCGGCGAGAGCGTCGACACCCGCCTCGCGGATGCCCTGATCGCCCGTCTGGGGCGCGGTGACGGCATGGAGCTCTGGGTGGCGGAGACCGATGGTGCGATGGTCTGCGGTGGCCGGCTCGAACCGGTCCCGGGAACAGACTTCGTCGGCATCTGGGGCGGTGCGACGCTTCCGGCGTACCGCGGTCGGGGAATCTACCGAGCACTGACGGCCGCGAGAGCCCGATCGGCGATTGAGAGCGGCAAGAAGCTCGTTCACAGCGATTCGACCGAAGACTCCAGGCCCATCCTAGAGCGGTCCGGGCTCGTCAAGGTCTCCACAACCACACCGTTCAACTGGACCCGCTGACGTCTGGTGCACCCCCGACCCGATTCTGGGGCAGCTGAAGGGTGCGGCCCGTCAGTGGAAGTCGGTGCTGGGGATGACGGTGGCGAAGCTGCCGTCGAGGGCTGCCATGAACGCGGCGTGCACGCTCGCTCCCGGAACCGTGGTGCCGCCGAGGCTCAGGTCGGGTGCGGCGCAGGCGTCGGAGATCACCGTGCAGGCGAAGCCGAGTTCATGGGCGGCTCTGGTGGTGGAATCGATGCACAAGCTGCTCATCATGCCGACGATCACCAGCTCGGTGACTCCCGCGTCGTCGAGGATGCCCTGCAATCCTGTGTCGATGAAACTGTTCGGTCTGTGCTTTTCCAGAACAGTCTCACCGTCGACGGGTGCGACACTCGGGTGGAAGCCCGTGCCGGGTGTTCTCGGCCGGAAGAAGGTCGCATCGGGCTCCGTTGCGACGTGGAAGATGTGCACGACGGGTTCGCCCGATACGCGGAACGATTCGAGAACCGTGCTCGCGGCCGCAGCCGCGGCGTCGGGTTCGACGAGAGGGAACGCGCCTCCGGGAAAGTAGTCGAGTTGGATGTCAACGAGAAGAAGAGCACGGGCCATGCCTCCAGTATGAGACAGCACCAGCGTCGGAGCGAACAGGGCGCCGCCTGCGCGAGGGTATCCTCGGATCATCCGTGCCGACGAGGAATCGTGGCCGCGGACACCTTTCGACCAAGGAGCCACGATGACCCTCCCCGACACCCTGCTCGACCTGTTGCAGAAGCCCAGTCCGTGCTTTCTCTCCACCATCATGGCTGACGGCTCTCCGCAGGTGACGGAGACGTGGGTCGACACCGACGGGGAGCACATCATCATCAATACCGTGGTCGGCTTCGTGAAGGTGCGGAATGTCGAGCGCGACCCGCGGGTGGCTGTGGCGATCCAGGATCCTGAGAACCCGTTCCGGTACATCCAGGTGCGCGGCGAGGTGATCGCCATGACGACGGACGGCGGCGCGGAGAGCATCGAGGCGTTGTCGCAGAAGTACACCGGCCAGCCCTACCCCTGGTACGGCGGCCGTGACCAGCAGCGCGTCATCCTGACCATCGAAGCGAAGAGCATCAGCGGACAGGGCTGACGCCTGCGCTGGCGCACCTCGCCTCGCGGCACCGGGGTGTCGAAGCTAGGTGCTCAGGTCGATGACGGCGAGGAGCACGATGACCACGACGAGCGCCGCGGTGAGCGCCAGCAGCCCGACGCTCGGCACGAGGGACTGGCCCGCCCGCCTCCGCCCGGGCAGGGAGACCACGATACGGATGGCGAAGCCCAGCAGCGCGACGAGCAGGGCTCCAGCGAGCACGTAGGCGACCGTACCGGCGATGTGCGGTGCGCCGAGGTAGCCGAGCAGCAGGGCGCCGAGGTACAGGATGCCCGCCGTGATCATGCCCGCAAACGTGCGGGTGCCGACATCCCGCCAGAACTTCTCCTCCCGGAACTACTCCATGGGCCACCGCCACGGTTTCCAGGTGCGCTCTTCACTGTCGCTCATCGGCCCAGACTAGCCAACTCGTGAGAGCGGGAATCGTCGCTCGTGGACAGGTGCGGCCGAGCCGCGCCTGCGATCAGCTCGCCGGCAGGTCGGCGTAGGCGCGCTTCACGCCGTTGTACCAGTCGAGCGACTTCTTCGGGTGCATCCATCGACCCTTCATCGCATCGCGAGCCGCGGCGTGGGTCTCGTCACCCGACTTCACGGCTTCTCTGAGGTGCTTGTCCTGGGCTTTGATGATCTCGTCAGCCGTCGCGGCGCGGTGCTCGAGTTCGCACGGGCCGCCGAGGTCCTGGCAGGTCATGGTCTTCATCGTGTTCTCCTCCTGCCGTCGCGGTCGACGGCTTCTACTCCAGTGACGTCGGGGAGGGAGAGAATGTGACATCGTTCTTCGCGCGGCGGACGACGCCCTGCAGCACCTCGGGTTCGGCCCGGAACATGATCGACTGAACGACTCCGTCGACGACGGTGAAGTCGAAGACGACCCTGGCGACGCCACGGAGGAACCAGGCGAAGCCGGGCCGACCGGCGACGAGAACGGGAAGCGCCGCATGGGCGCTGCCGTTGAAGAACGCCGCAACCTCCTCCCTGCCCTCGATCTGCCGGGGTGTACCCGCCACGATCGCGGCCGCGTCGGCGCTCACGCTGGCCCCGGGAGCGAGAAGGGACAGGAGACGCACAAGGTCGCTGCCGCGCGCAGCGGCCATGAAGGCGTCGACGACCTGCTGGTCGGAGATGGGCCCGCCCGGCTCTGCGTCAGCGATCTTGGCCCGTGCGCGCGAGGCGAGCTTGCGCGCTGCAGCCGGCCCACGCTCGAGGATCTCGCCGATGGTGTCGAAGTCGAATCCGAACGACTCGTGGAGCACGAGGGCGACCCGTTCGTTCGGGCTGAGCCGGTCGATCACCACGTGCAACGCCTGGCCGACAGCTTCGCGCTGCTCAGCCGAATGCGCCGGATCGGGCGCGCCCCCTGCTGTAGCGTCGCGATCCTGGGACGGGATCGGAGTGCTGCCCTCATCCGCCGGAACGGGCACCGGCACCCGGGACCGCAGGCGATCGATGCACAGCCGAGTGGTCACTGTGGTGAGCCAACCGGGCAGGTTCTCGATCACAGCCGTGTTCTCGTTCAGCCGCAGCCACGTCCGCTGCACAATGTCTTCGGCTTCGTGGCGGTCATCGAGAATGCGCGCCGCAATGGCAACCAGCCGGCCACGCTGCTGCTCGAACTCGTCCGCCTCCGCCACGGCCTCACCCTACGCCAGACCCGACCGGAATCGGCGGGTCCTGGCGGGAGGTGAGGTGCAGGGGTCTCTGGCGAACCGCGAGTCAGTGGCTCTCGTCGAGCGCGATGAGCGCGCCGTTCCAGCTGTACTTCGTGATCGCGTCGACGAACGTCGCTCCGCTGTCTCCGCGGCCGATCTGCTCGCCGGATTCCTCGTCGAACAGAGCGACGGTGTGACCGGGATCCGGCTTGCCGCTGGTGATCTCGAATTCGACGCGCACGTCGTGCCCACCGAGCTTCCCCAGCACGGTGCTCCTGTCCTCGCCGTCCTTGGTGCTCGTCGTGACGAGAGGACCGCCTCCGTGGGCAGCCAGGGCCTCGTTGATGTGGCTGACAAGTGTGCTCGTGTTCACGGTGATCCTTCTCTCGGGATGCATCAGCGCGCTCTGCGGGACAACATCACCGTACCGATCGCGCCCGGCCCGGGGCGACGGGTTGATTTCCGCCGCCCCTCTGTGCAGGTGCTGCGCCACCGCGAATCGATTCGATAGGACGCTAAGTGCTCTGAGCGCGCGGATTTCCAGCAGTTTGCGTCCCATCGAATCGATTCGATGCAGGGGCGCGCGCGCGGGGGCGCGCTAGCGGACGAGGGCCGCGCGCGACTCGGCGAGCAGCTCCTCGACGCGAGGCACCACCTGGGTGCCGTAGAGCTCGATGTTCCGCATCATGTTCTCGTGCGGGAGCGTGCCGGCGCTGTACTTCAGGTCGAAACGGTTGGCCCCGAGCACCTCGATCGTCGCGGCGATCTTCTTCGCGACCGTCTCGGGCGACCCCACGTAGATCGCACCGTTCGGCGTCGCCTCGCCCTCGAACTGCTGGCGGGTGAGGGGCGGCCAGCCCCGGCTCGCGCCGATCCGCGCGTGCATCAACTGGTAGTGCGGGAAGAACTCTTCCTTGGCCTGTTCGTCGGTCTCGGCGATGTAGCCGGGCGAATGCACACCGATGGCCTGCATCGGCAGTTCGAGCTGAGTGATGGCCCGCTTGTACAGGTCGACGTAGGGCGCGAAGCGAGCGGATGCCCCACCGATGATCGCGAGCATCATGGGCAGCCCGTAGCGGGCGGTGCGCACAACCGACTCGGGGCTTCCACCCACGCCGACCCAGGTGCGGAGAGCTCCGCTCTCGGTGACGGGGTACACCGACTGGTTGTCGAGCGGCGCACGGGTGGTGCCGCTCCAGGTGACCGGCTTCTCCTTCAGAAGTTCGGAGAACAGCTCCAGCTTCTCTTCGAAGAGCTTCTCGTAGTCGCCGAGGTCGTACCCGAAGAGCGGGAACGATTCGGTGAACGACCCCCGGCCGAGAATGACCTCGGCACGACCATCCGACACCGCATCGAGCGTCGAGAAGCGCTGGAACACGCGCACCGGGTCGTCGGAGCTGAGTACAGTGACAGCCGAGCCGAGGTGGATGTTCGTGGTGCGACCCGCGATGGCGGCGAGCACGACATCGGGGGCGGAGACCGCGAAGTCCTCGCGGTGATGCTCACCCACGCCGAAGAAGCTGAGGCCGACCTGATCGGCGAGCACACCCTCCTCGACCACATTGCGGATCACCTGGGCCTGCGAGACGGCTTCACCATTGGGGGCGTTCGTCACGTCCCCGAAGGTGTCGAGCCCGAATTCGATTCGATCTGTTCCCACTGCTTCGGTCATGACGAAACCCTGCCATCCTTTGTCTCTGCTTCTCACAGTCTATGCGTTTGTATACAGTACAACCATGCTGGCGGCTGAGTATTCCCGGCACCGAAGACCGCCAATTCGGCGGAACTGCCGGGTCGCTCAGGCTTTGGACAGCACCCCGTGTCTATGCTCGCTCCGATGACTTCTGCCACCACACCCCGCCGCATCCTGACGCCCGAACAGCGCCGGCGCCGGCGCCGTCGACAGGTCGCCACCCGGTGGCTCGTCATCGCCGTCGTGCTCGCGGTGGTCGCGACGGGCGGTTACGTGGTCTACAACTACCAGCGGTTCGTCGGCGGAATCAACCACATCGACGCGATTCCGGGCGGCACGAACACGACCGGCAAAGACCAGAACATCCTTCTCGTCGGCGACGACCACCGACCCGACAACGCGACTCCCGAACAACTCGCCCAGCTCGGCACCGAGGATGACGGCGGCGGAACGAGCACCGACACGATGATCGTCGTGCACCTGCCGGCCGACGGCAGCTCAGCCACAATGATCTCCCTGCCCCGCGACTCGTGGGTCGACATCCCGGGTTACGGCCAGGACAAGCTGAACTCGGCTTTCATCCACGGGGTCGAGGCCGGCGGGAACGACTCAGCCGGGGCGCAACTGCTGATCACGACCATCCAGAACCTGACCGGGCTGACGATCGACCACTTCGTGCGGGTGTCGCTGCTCGGGTTCTACAACGTGGTCGACGCACTCGGTCCGGTGCAGGTGTGCCTGAACGAGGCGGTGGACGATCCGTTCTCGGCGATCGACCTGCCCGCTGGCGTCTCGTCGCTGAACGCGTCGCAGGCCCTCTCGTTCGTTCGCCAACGCCACGGACTGCCGAACGGCGACCTCGATCGCCAGGTTCGACAGCAGTACTTCCTCTCGGTCGAGGCGCGTCAGATCCTCTCGGCCGGCACCCTGCTCAACCCGGTCAAACTCGGCAGCGTGCTCGACGCCATCAGCGCGTCGGTCGAGACCGATCCGGGGCTCAACATCATCGACCTCGCCACGCAGATGCGCGGGCTGAGCGCCGACAAGATCCGTTCGGCGACGATCCCGATCACCGGCACGCCGACGATCGAGGTCGACGGCTCCGACGTGTCGATCGTCGCTGTCGACACCGAGGCGATGCCAGGGTTCATCGCCGGAATCCTCGGCACCGGGTCTCCGGATGCTCCCGCCACCGCTTCGGCTTACGACTCCGCCCCGGCGTCGGCGCCGGGCGACGTCACCGTGACCGTACTCAACGGCAGCGACGCCGACGGTATCGCGGGCGTGGCCACGGACGCGCTGGCCGGCTACGGGTTCAGCACGGGAGAGCCCGCGTCGGCCGCCGAGTCGCGGGCGACCACGGTCATCCAGTACCCGGCTGGCAAGGAGGGCGATGCGAAGGCGGTCGCCGCCTACCTCCCGGGTGCCGCCGTCGAGGTGTCAGCCGACGTGAGCGACGTGACGGTCATCCTGGGTTCGGACGGTATCGCCGTCACCGACCCGGCGGTCGCGGAATCCGCCGACCCGGTTGCCCCCGTCGAGACCCCGACACCGGCCCCCTCGACGCCGGGCACCAGTTACGCACAGGGCGCCTGCATCAACTGACGCCGCTGGGGCGGAACCCCCGCGCTCTTGGCCTTCGCCCGCCCGAGAGCGCATGATGGAGGAGGCGTCCGAACGTGGCAAGGCGTGAGGCCGCCGTCGACAACTCAACGATGAGGCGGCAGCGTGACACTGGTATCAGCCACACATTCCCCGACGCACTCGGCGACAGTCTCCTCACTGGCCGAGGAGCTGGCCGGCGAGTTCCGGCTCCGGCCCCTGCTCGAGAAGATCCTCACGAGTGCGGTGCGCCTCCTCCAGTGCCACAGCGGTTCGATCTGCACCATCGATGGCCCCTCCGGCACGTACCGCAAAGAGGTCGACCTCGACGTGCACTGCCAGGCCGGGCAGGTGTTCCAGCTGAGCGAAGGGGTCACCGGGGCCGTCAACAGAGCCGGCGGATTCGTCTCGTTCGACCGCTACGCCGATGTTCCGCGAGGCCATGTCGGGGCCGATGACGAACGATACAACAGCCCGGTCATCGGCGTTCCCCTCACTCACAACGGCGAGCTGATCGGAGCTTTCATCGTGTTCGGGATGCCCGGGAGCCACTTGTTCCTCGAGTCGGATGCCGAACTGCTCACCCATTTCGCCACCCACGCCGCCATTGCCATCGTGAACTCCCGACTGCACAGCCTGGAGCTCGACCGCGCCGTGACCGCCGCGCTCACCGGCCACTACGCAGGAGCCGGCCAGGACCAGCCCGACGCCGGCACCGATCCGAACCGAGGCCGCGGGCTGTCGGCCCCCCACCGCCTCACGACCCGCGAGAACGAGGTGCTGCAGCTGGTCATCCGGGGCCTGCCCGACAAGATCATCGCGCACCGGCTCGGAATCTCCGCCAAGACCGTGGAGAAGCACGTGGGCACCATCCTGCGGAAGACCGGTGCACGCAACCGCACCATGCTCGCCGCACGCACCGACCCCGAGCGCCTGGGCTATGGGGGAAATCCCGCATAGCGGCGTCCCGACGCCCCTGCCTACAGTCGGAGGGCGACAGGAGGAGCGACACGTGAGCGTTGTAGCGTTGAAAGAGATCGTCGACCGGGCATTCGCCGAGCGGTACGGCGTGCCCGCCATCAACATCGTGAACGACCTGACCTTGGAATCCGTTCTGCAGGCTGCCGTCGACACTCGCAGCCCACTGATCGTGCAGACCTCGGTGAAGACGGTGCGCGCCATCGGAGCGAAGGTGCTGTTCTCGATGTGGACGTCGATGACCGACGGCATCGAAGTTCCGGTGAGCCTGCACCTCGACCACTGCCCCTACCGGGAGGTGATCAGCGAGTGCCTGCAACTCGGCTGGAACTCGGTTCTCTTCGACGCCTCTGAACTGCCGGTGGCGGAGAACCAGCGGCAGACCATCGAAGTGGTCGCCGAGGCACGTCGCTACGGGGCGCATGTCGAGGGAGAGATCGAGTCGATCACGGGAGTGGAAGACGGCATCGGGTCGGACACCGAATCCAAACGCCAGTCGCTGGAGGTGTCGCTGGCGTTCATCGAAGCGACCGGCATCGACGTCTTCGCTCCTTCCATCGGCAACGCCCACGGTGTCTACGCGAAGGAGCCCGAGCTCGACTTCAACAAGGTGTCCGAGCTGGTCGAGGCGCACCCGATCCCTATCGCCCTGCATGGGGGCAGCGGGATGACCGACTCCCAGTTCCGCGATCTGATAGCGCGCGGCTGCGCCAAAGTGAACATCTCGACCTCCCTCAAGATGGTCTTCATGCAGTCGACGCTCGCCAGTCTCGAACGTGCACGCGACACAGGCAAATGGGATCCGCCCACCCTGTTCGGCGACGTCTCCCGGGCGGTCGTCGACCTCACCTCCGGCCTCGCCCACACGTTCGGCAGCGCCGGAAAAGCCTGGTGACCGGATGCCCGCCCTTCTCTTCGACTGCGACGGAGTGCTCGCCGACACCGAACGGTTCGGTCATCTCCCCGCGTTCAATCAGATGTTCGAGGAATTCGGTCTGCCCGTGCACTGGTCGGAGGCCGACTATGCCGAAAAAGTGCTGATCGGCGGAGGCAAGGAGCGCATAGCGAGCACGCTGACGCCGGAATTCGTGGCCCAGAACGGCCTACCGGCTGACCCGGGTGAGCGCGCGGCCCTCGTGGCGCGGTGGCACCGGCGGAAGACGGAGATCTACACCGGGCTCGTGGCGGCGGGGGCGATGCCGGCCCGCCCGGGTATCGACAGACTGGCCCGTGAGGCGGCCGAGCGGGGCTTCACCCTGGCCGTCGCCTCGACATCGGCCGAGCCCGCCGTTCGCGCGGTACTCGAACACGCGGTGGGAACGGAGCGTGCGGGCGCGTTCACCATCTTCGCCGGGGACATCGTTCCCGCGAAGAAACCCGCACCCGACATCTACCTGCACGCCCTCGATGCACTGTCACTCGACGCGAGCGACGCGGTGGTCATCGAGGACAGCGCGAACGGACTCGCCGCAGCCCGGGCCGCGGGGCTCACGACGATTGTGACGGTGTCGAGCTTCACGGCCGACGAGGACTTCTCAGGCGCCTCACTCGTCGTCAGTTCGCTGGGCGACCCGTCGCCGGGTGAACAGCTGACGATTCTGGATGCCCGTGCCGGAGTCCGGCCGCAGGGCTTCGTCACACTCGACGACGTGGTCGCGGTGCTGCACGCCGCAACGACCACCCCCACCGACCCTTCCACCACCTCGCCCGACCAGGAGGTTCGACCATGACAGACTCCCCCACCGACCAGACTGCGAGCCTCAGTCCTTCACACGACGGTCCGAGCGCAGATCCGCAGCCCGACCACGATCTGAGGGCGGCCGAACTCGTTGTGCGCACCATCTCCGAGGAGGCCATCGCGCAGGAGAAGTACTTCGGGGACCTCGACTCCGTCGTCGGCGACGGCGATTTCGGGTACTCGCTCGCCCGCGGTTTCGAATTCGTGCTCGCCGAATGGGACGACATCGACCGCGCCGACGCAGGCGCCTTCCTCAGCAAGGTCGCCACGATGATCACCGGCCACATCGGCGGCACCTCGGGCCCCCTCTGGGGCACCGCATTCCTCCGGGCGGGTACCCGGCTCAAAGGCCAATCCGACCTCGGGACCGCCGACGTCGTCGATGCCCTCCGCGGAGCGATCGAGGGCATCAAGAAACGCGGAAAGTCCGATGTCGGCGACAAGACCCTGCTCGACGCGCTGGTACCGGCGGTCGATGCACTCGAAGCCTCTTTCGCCTCGGGCGACGACACCCGCACAGCTCTCGCCGCCATGGCCACGACGGCCCGCAGTTCCGCCGAGGCTACGAGCACCCTCGAAGCGCGACGAGGCAGGGCGAGCTACAGCGGAGAACGCAGCATCGGCTCCGTCGATGCGGGCGCCGTGGGCGTCGCCGTCCTCATCGAGAAAGTCGCCAGCATCTGGCCGGCGCCCTGACAGCTGCCGATCATCCCGTTCGATCACGACCCGCACCACCCTCAATACCCGCACCGCCCGCTTGATCCGCAGCACCCTCACAGAGACGTGGAGAAGACCATGAAGAAGTTCGTCAACGACCCGAAGCAGTTCGTTCCCGAGATGCTGCAGGGCATCGCCCTCGCCAACCCCGACACATTGCGGTACGTGCCGGCCTACAACCTCATCCACCGAGCGGATGCGCCGAACAACAACAAGGTGACGATCATCCAGGGCTCCGGATCCGGTCATGAGCCGGCGCATGTCATGACGGTCGGGCGCGGGATGCTCGACGGAGCCTGCCCCGGCGACGTCTTCGCCGCACCACCGCTCGACTTCATCACCGAGACGGTGAAACTGCTCGCGAGCGAGAAGGGCGTGCTGCTTCTGGTGAACAACTACACCGGTGACCGGATGGCGTTCGAGATGGCCGAGGAGGTCGCCGAGGCCGACGGCCTGAAGGTGCGCACGCTGTTCATCGACGATGACGTCTCAGTGAAGGACTCCACCTACACCGTCGGTCGCCGCGGCGTCGCGGGCAACTTCTTCGTGATGAAAGCGGTCGGTGCCGCCGCCGAGAACGGAGCCGACCTGGACGAGCTCGTTCGCATCGGCGAGAAGGTCAACTCGGTGACCCGCACGATGGGCATCGCGCTGACCGCGTGTACGCCGCCCGCCAAGGGGTCGCCACTGTTCGAGCTCGGAGACGACGAGATCGAGATCGGAGTCGGCATCCACGGAGAGCCGGGCCGCCGCCGCGCCAAGTGGATGCCCGCGAACGACATCGCCGATGAACTGCTCGAGGCGATCCTTCCCGACCTGCCGTTCGAGAGCGGCGACCGGCTCGCGGTCATGGTCAACGGGCTGGGCGGCACACCGATCAGCGAGCTCTACCTGCTCTACGGCATCGTTCACCAGAAGCTGGCCGACAAGGGCTTCATGGTCGGTCGCAACTACGTCGGGGAGTACTGCACCTCGCTCGATATGGCGGGTGCGTCTCTCACCCTCGTGAAGCTCGACGAGGAGGTCGAGGCGCTACTCGCCGAGCCGGCAGAGATCGCGGTGCGTATCTTCTGAGAGGGCCTGCCGCCGACCCGGGCTGCCGCCAGCGCGCCCGGGTCAGGCTGCAGCAACATACTGGCGCCCGCCGACGGCGAGGTCGACACACAGCCCGAGCAGGAGGTCGCGCTGCTCTTCGGCGACGGGGCCGACCAGCACCAGCCGCGTACCGAGGATGCGGATCGGTAGGCTGCCGCCGCGCGGTGTGCCCTCACTGACAAGCGCCCCCAGACCCTCGGTCGCCAGGGCGAGACCAAAGCCGAGCACCTCCCCCGGGCTGATGTCCCACCCGGAGGAGGCGAGGATCACGTCGACCCGGGCCACAGTTGCACCTCCGTCGCCGCGGACGAGCATCCGCCGCACATCCGCAGTGCTGGCGCGGTCGGGATCGGGTTCGATCGTGTACAGCACGACACCGCCCGCACCCGTCACCGTCGTGGTCGCGCCGCAGCTGACCGTGGCGACCGTCGACCCCCGGCGCTCGATCGTGGACGGGGAGTTGTAGCCGCTGGCGGTCACGACCCGTTCACCCTCCCTCGTCTGCATCAGGTGCCGCCCCGGCCCGTGGTTGCGGAGGCCCAGCGCGATGGCGAACCTGCCCCCGAACCCGCCCGCCCCGCCCTGGCGGACCGTGGCCACCGGATCGCCCGGCGCGTCGACGAACGTCATCGTCAGCGCATTGGTGAATCGCCGGCCCACCCGGCCGACGATCACGGTGGGTTCTCCTGTAGTCTCCATGAATCGAGCTTACCTCATACGTGAAGTATCGTCACTGTTGATTTCGCCATGAACAGATTGAATCTTAGCTAGCGTGCTAATTAGCACCTGTGCTATTTTGCGAGTATGCAAGAAGCCGTGAGTGACATCTTCTCCGCCCTGGCGCACCCGACGAGGCGGCAGATCCTCCAGGATCTGCGAGACGGGGAGCTCGCCGCCGGCGACATCGCCGCCCGGTTCCAGGCGTCGGGGCCGACGATCTCCCGGCACCTCTCGGTGCTGAAGGCGGCCGGGCTGGTGACCGAGCGCCGGGACTCGAACCGCATCCTGTACTCGCTGGTCGGCGAACGGCTGGCGCTCTCTGTCGGCGACTTCCTGTCGAGCGTCTGCCCCGAGCAGATCGTGCTGCGGAGCATCCGCAAGCCGTCGAAGAAGTCGAAGCCGTCGGGCGGCAAGGGCGCGAAGGCGTCCACAGCGAAGCCGGCCGCTATGAAGCCAGCCACGGTGAAGGCAGCGAAGGCGGCGACCGCATGAAGCTCCGGATGCCCGACCTCTCCGCCACGATCGAACGCCGCCTGCTCGTCAACTACCGCGTCGACCCCGCGGTCGCCCTTGCCCTGCTCCCCCCAGGGCTCCGCCCACAGCTCGTCGACGGGAGCGCCGTAGCCGGAATCTGCCTGATCCGCCTCGGCGACCTGCGGCCGGCGCGCGTGCGGCCCCGCATCGGATGGCGCGCCGAGAACGCCGCCCACCGCATAGCCGTCGAATGGGACACCCCTGGCGGACCCGCTTCCGGCGTGTACATTCCCGAGCGACACAGCGCTTCGTGGCTGGCAGTCGCGGCGGGCGAACGCGTGTTCCCGGGCATCCACCGGCACGCCCGGTTCACGAGCGACGAGTCTGCCGGGCGGATGCACGTGAGCATGCGCTCGACGGGGATGACCGTCGACGTCGAGGTCGCGGTGGATGATCGGGCTGAGCCCGGCGCGAAGGCGGGTTGCCGGGCATCCGGAGCCTGGCGGAGCTCGCTGTTCCCGAGCCTCGACGATGCGTCGGAGTTCTTCCGGGCCGGGAGCACCGGCTGGTCGCCGACGCGTGATGGCGCGTTGCAGGGATTGACGCTGGCGACCACCGATTGGCGCATCGAAGGCGGAACGCCGCTCGCGGTGCGGTCGAGCTACTTCGATGCCCTGCCGGCCGGATCCGCCGTGCTCGACAGCGTTCTCGTGATGCGGAATGTGCCCGTGACGTGGAGCGTACCGGCGCTGCCGCTCAGCGCGGGTCGGGCAGCCAGCCCGGCACCAGCAACTCCCTGACCACGAGGCGCGGGGTGATGAGGCGGTGCCGCGGGTCGGTGGGTGACGCGTCGACAGCCGCAGCACCACCGCCCGCCGCCCCGGGCGCCGCGCCGACGCCATCAGTGGACCCGGCAGCCCCGGCACCCTCGGCACTACCGGCACCCTCGGCGCCCACACCGTGCAGCAACTCCAGCACCGCCGCCGCCACCTCAGCGAGCGGCTGCTCCACACTCGTGAGCCCGACCGCGGCCGCAACAGGCGTGTTGTCGTAGCCGAAAACCGGCAGCCGCTCCGGGTTGTTCATCAGCGCCCCGAGCGCCAGGGAGTCGCTCGCGCAGACCACGGCCTCGAGGTCCGGCACGCGGCGGCGGAGTTCGAGCATCGCCTGTCCGCCCGCCACGACCGTGTCGCTCGCCGACACCTGCAGTGCCTCGAGCAGGGCGGGATCGGTGATTCCCGCGGCCGCCATCTGCGCCTGCCACCCGCGCCGCCGGTCATCCCCCGTTCCCGAACCGGGCGGCCAGCCGATGTAGCCGACCCGCCGCGCGCCGGTGGCCAGGGCGTGGCCGGTGGAGGCCCGGAGACCGGCCGATCCGTCGACATCGACCCACAGGTGCCGGGCATCGGTCATGTCGTCGATGCCCCACGGCCGCCCGAAGGTCACGAAGGAGTGCCCGTTCTCGATCAGCCATTCCGTGCGGGGGTCGCCGTAGAACGTCGAGGTGAGCACGAAGGCGTCGACGTCGGCCCCGTCGAGCAGCCGGCCGAACTGGGTGATCTCGTCTTCGGGACTGTCTGCGGTGAAGATCAGGATGCGGAGGCCCCTGCCCGCGGCCTGCTCCGTGAGCGCGTGCAGGAAGCGGTCGAGCACCGACCCCGAGATGCCGTCGGTCATCGGGTCGAGCCGGATACCGATCGTCGAACTCTTGCGCGTGCGGAGCCGCCGGGCTGAGGCGTGCGGACGGTAGGCGAGCCGCGCGATGACCTCCTCGACCCGCTCCCGGGTGTCGGGCCGCACGATGCCCGGAGTGTTGAGCACGTTCGACACCGTCTGGCGGGAGACGCCGGCGGCCTCGGCCACGTCGGAGATGGTCGCAACACGTTTCATCGGGCTCCTCCTCGACCGGATCGCACTCCGCCGCCCACAGGATGCTCCGATGCCCCAGCTTAGAACGATCCAACCCCCAATCTCCACAGCTGCTTGACAACCCCAAAAGTCGGCGGTTACCGTGATCGTAGCCAATTTGATCGATCAAATCGACACACAGCCGTGCTTCGACCGATCAAACCCAAGGAGACATCATGCAGAGAAGCACGAAGAGATGGCTGGCGCTCGGCGCCGTCATCGCCGCCGGATCCCTCGCCCTCACCGGCTGTAGCGGATCGAGTTTCGACAGCGGAGCCGGTTCCAGCCAGAACGCCTCGGCCCCGCTCACCGTCCTGATCGGCTCGAGCGGTGACGCCGAGACGAAGGCCGTCACCGATGCCGTGGCCTCGTGGTCGTCGTCGTCGGGAACCCAGGCCACGGTCACCGCGGCCAGCGACCTGAACCAGCAGCTCAGCCAGGGTTTCGCCTCCGGCAAACCCGCCGACGTGTTCTACGTGTCGACGGATGCCCTCGCAGGGTACGCCGCGAACGGCTCCCTGCTCGCCTACGGTGACAAGCTGGCCAACAAAGACGACTTCTACCCGACGCTCGTGAAGTCGTTCACCTACGACGGCCAGTTCTACTGCGCCCCCAAGGACTTCTCGACCCTCGGCCTCGTCATCAACAAGGACCTCTGGGCACAGGCCGGCCTGACGGATGCCGACGTCCCGACCACGTGGGACCAGCTCAGTGCCGTGGCCCAGAAGCTGACCACCGCCGACCACGCCGGCCTGTCGTTCTCGCCCGAGTACGCCCGGGTCGGCGCCTTCATGGCTGAGGCAGGCGGAGGGCTCGTCGACGCCGACGGCACTGCTGCGACGGCCAACTCCGACGCGAGCGTCGCCGGGCTCAGCTACGTCAAGAGCCTGCTCACCAGCGGAGCCGCCAAGTACTCCTCCACTCTCGGTGCCGGCTGGGGCGGAGAGGCCTTCGGCAAGGGGCTCGCCGCGATGACCATCGAAGGCAACTGGATCACCGGGGCCATGAAGGCCGACTACCCGAACGTCAACTACATGGTCGCCGAGCTCCCGGCCGGCACGGCGGGCCAGGGCACGCTCCAGTTCTCGAACTGCTGGGGCATCGCCGCCGACAGCCCGAACCAGGATGCCGCACTCAAGCTCGTCGAACAGCTGACCTCCACCGAGCAGCAGCTGACGTTCGCCGAGGCCTTCGGTGTCATGCCGTCGGTGCAGTCGGCTGCCGCGGAGTGGAAGAGCGCCAACCCGGCGCTCGCTCCCTTCCTCGACTCCGCGACGTTCGCGACGGGTGTGCCGACCGCCCAGGGCTCCGCCGATGTGATCAAGGATCTGAACTCGCAGCTCGAATCGCTCGAGACCTCCGACCCGAAGGCGATCCTCGATTCCACTCAGAAGAATCTCGAAGCGGTCGTCGGAAAGTAGCCATGACAGCCGTCACGAACAGGCCCTCCCTCGCCCGCCGGCGGTCGCGTATCGCCGGCCGGGAGGGGGTCGCCGGGTGGTTGTTCACCGCCCCGATGATCGTCATCCTCGGACTCTTCCTCGTGATTCCGGTGGGCATGGCGCTCTGGGTGAGCTTCTCCGACTGGACCGGTCGCGGCAGTCCCTTCTCCGGCAGCGTCGGCTTCGTCGGCGCGGACAACTACAACACGCTGCTGAGCGGAGGCGGGCTGGCCGAACGCGATTTCGGCATCTCGCTCCGCAACAACGGCTGGTACGTGCTGCTGGTCGTTCCGCTGCAGACCGCACTGTCGCTGTTCCTGGCGGTGCTGGTCAACCGGGCAGTACTGAAGGGGCGTGGGTTCTTCCGCACGGCGTTCTACTTCCCCTCGGTCACCAGCTCCGTGGCGATCACCGTGCTCTGGCTCTTCCTGTTCGGGGCCACCGGTGCCGTCAACAAGGTGCTCTCCTACTTCGGCGTGAACGGGCCGAACTGGTTCCAGGATCCCTCCGGCATCGTGCACAACCTCCTCGGAGCGGTCGGCATCACGACGGGGCCGGCCATCCTCACCGAGAACACCGCGCTCGGCGTCTCGCTCTGGGACTGGCTCGCTGGTCCATCCGTCGCCATGTCCGCCTTCGTGCTGATGGCCGTGTTCACGACCAGCGGCACCTTCATGCTGCTGTTCATCGCGGCGCTCCAGAACCTCAGCGGCGAAACCCAGGAGGCGGCGATGATGGACGGCGCGAACGGCTGGCAGCGCTTCTGGCGCATCACCCTGCCACAGCTAAAGCCGACGCTGTTCACGGTGCTCACCCTCGGCATCATCGGCACCTGGCAGATCTTCGACCAGATCTACACCGGCACCCAGGGAGGGCCCGGCAAGACGACCGTCACCCCCGCCTACCTCTCCTATACCTCGGCGTTCAACAACCAGCAGTGGGGGCAGGGCTCCGCGATCGCCTTCATCCTGTTCGTGATCATCGTCGTGCTCACCCTGCTGCAACGTTTCGTGCTGCGCGACAGGGCCGTGTCGAAGAGAAGGCTGCGGGCCTACGGGATCGCGGTGAAGGGGATGGAACGATGACCGCGGCAACCACCTCTTCCCGCAGGGCCGGCGGGCCGAGGCCCGGTGCGGCACTCGCTGCGAAGTCGCTGCTCTACGCCCTGCTCATCGCCATCGCGGTGGTCTACATCTTCCCGTTCCTCATCAACGTGGCGACGTCGTTCAAGACCGATGCGGATGCGGCGAGCGACCCGCTCGCCCTCCTCCCCCAGACCATCACGACGGCGGCCTACGAGCGGCTGTTCCTGAACTCCGATTTTCCGGTCTGGTTCAAGAATTCGTTCATCGTGACGATCTTCGTGACCGCAGGCCGGGTCTTCTTCGACTCGCTCGCCGGCTACGCCCTCGCCCGCCTCCGCTACCGCGGTCGCAACGTGGTGTTCGCGGCTCTCATCGCGGTGATGGCCGTGCCGAACGTGGTGCTGCTCATCCCGAAGTTCCTCGTCATCAACCAGCTCGGCATGTACGACTCGTACGCCGGTATGATCATCCCTCTGCTCGCTGACGCCGCCGGCATCTTCATCATGAAGAACTTCTTCGAATCGATCCCGGCCAGTGTCGAGGAGCAGGCGAAGATCGACGGCGCAGGCGTCTTCCGCACCTTCTGGTCGATCGTGCTCCCGATGGCCCGGCCCGCGCTCATCACGATCATCATCCTGTCGTTCCAGGGTTCGTGGAACGAGCTGTCCCACTTCATCATCTCGACCCAGTCACCCGACCTCACCACCCTCACCAAGGGTGTGGCGTCGCTCGCCAGCGGCCAGCTCAGCCAGGGCTCCCAGTACCCGCTGAAACTGGCGGCCGCCGCGATCATGACGGTGCCGGTCGCGGTCGTGTTCTTCATCTTCCAGCGGCGCATCCTGAATGCCAGCGACGGGGCGGTCAAGGAATGACGATCACCCCCTCCCCCGCCCCGCCCTCCGCCCGATCATCCGAACGTCAGGACGACACCATCTCTCCCACCGCCTCAGGGCCCGCCGCCTCCGAGCCCGCCGCCTCCGAGCCCGTCGCTTCAGAACCCGTCGACTCAGTGCCCGCGCCGCCCCCACTCCAGCCGCACCCGCCGCTCCAGCCGCTCCTGGCCGGCGAACTCGTCGTCTTCAGCGCGCCGACGCAGGTCTGGTCGGCCGACGACGGGAGCATCGGGAGCCGGCCCATCCACGGCATCTACCACTCCGATCTCCGGCTGTTCAGCGAGCTCGCCGTGACCGTCGCCGGGGAGGTGCCCGAGCACATCTCCACCGCGCGGGACGGTGCGCGATCGGCCACCTTCACCGCTCTCCTCCGCGGGCTCGACGACAGCGGAGCCGACCCCCGCGTGCGGCTCGACCGTCACCGCACGGTTCTGGATGGCCGAGTCACCGAGACGCTCACCCTCAGCTCGGCGCTCCGCACCCCGATCGACACGACACTGACGGTGACCCTCCGGCCCGACTTCTCGGAGATGCAGGCGGTGAAGGCCGGGCTCGCTGCGGCGGATGCACGCGGCGGGGTCGGAGGCACCACGAACCCGCCGACGACGAACTCCGAGGGTCACGTCGTCTTCGAGGCCGGCACGGCCCGCGCAGTGCTCACCGCGGCTGGCGCCACGATCAGTGCCCCCGCGGGTGCCACCGGCACAGCCACCACCGGCGCCACCATTGGCGCCGCCGCGGACGCCACCGCCACCGCCACCGCCACCGCCACCTGGAGCGTGCACATCGCCCCGGGCGCTTCGACCACCCTCAGCTTCAGCCTCGACCTCAGCGACAGTGCGGCTGTGGTGGCCGGGGCGAGCGAACCCACGGCGAACACAGCCGAGACGAGCAGCGAGAAGCCGAGCATCCGGAGCGGCGACTCGCGCCTCGCCCTCTGGCTGACCACCGCCCTCGACGATCTCGACGCCCTGCGGATGGTGACGCGCGATCATCCCGACGAGCCGTTCCTGGCCGCCGGCTCACCCTGGTTCTTCACCCTGTTCGGTCGCGACTCGATCTGGGCCGCCCGCTTCCTGCTGCCCTTCGGCACCGAGTTGGCCGGCTCCACCCTGAAGGTGCTCGCGCGCATCCAGGGCACCCGCGAGATCGCCGGGACCGCCGAACAGCCGGGCAAGATCATGCACGAACTCCGCGCCACCGAACTGCTGATCCCGGGCGAAGACGTCGCGCTCCCGCCGCTCTACTACGGCACCGTCGATGCGACCGCGCTGTGGGTCATCCTGCTGCACGATGCGTGGACCTGGGGCCTCGACGACGACACGGTGCGCGCGCTCCTGCCGAACCTGCGGGCGGCCCTGGCCTGGATGCGCGACTACGGCGACAGCGACGGCGACGGTTTTCTCGAATACGTCGACAGCACGGGGCACGGCCTCGCGAACCAGGGCTGGAAGGACTCCGGCGACTCGATCCAGTGGCGGGACGGACGGCTCGCCGAGGGTCCGATCGCGCTCTGCGAGGTGCAGGGGTACGCATACGAGGCCGCCGTCGGGGGCGCCCGGTTGCTCGAACATTTCGCTGCGGCGCCCGGCGAGTCTGCCGCCGCTGAGGCCGGCGAGGCCAGTGAGGCTGACGATGCCACCGAGGCCGCAGAATGGCGCGCCTGGGCCGCAGCCCTCAAGCAGCGCTTCGCCGAACGGTTCTGGATCGAGTCCCCCGACGGCCCCTACCCCGCCGTCGCGCTCGACGCCTCGAAACAGCGCGTCGACACCGTCACCAGCAACATCGGGCACCTGCTCGGCACCGGCATCGTCACCCCCGACCAGGCCCGTCTGATCGCCGGGCGCCTCGTCTCCCCCGAACTCAGTTCCGGCTACGGCCTCCGCACCCTCTCGACCGACTCGGTGGGCTACTGGCCGCTCAGCTACCACGGTGGATCCGTCTGGGCCCACGACACGGCCATCGCCGTCGCCGGGCTGGCGCGCGAGGGGCTCGGCCGAGAAGCCTCCGTGCTCATCGAGGGTCTGCTCGCCGGCGCCGAGGGCTTCGGCTACCGGATGCCCGAACTGCACTCCGGCGACCCGCTGGCCACCACGGGCCGCCCCGTGCCGTACCCCGCCGCGTGCCGCCCCCAGGCCTGGTCGGCCGCAGCGGCGGTGAGTGTTCTGCAAGCGGCCCTCGGCCTGGTTCCGGATGCCCGTTCGGGCACCCTCGCCGCGAACCCGATCACGCCCGCCGTCGCCGGTTCCCTGCACGTCACCGGCCTCCGCGTCGGGAGCCGCAGCCACACCGTCAGCACAGGGGCCGAACCCTCGTCCTGATCGCGGGTGGGCCGGCCAGCCCACTCGCGGCCAGCCGATGCGGCGCTGATGCGGCTGGCGGAGCAGCGTCAGCCGGCGGCGGCGAGAGACAGCGGCGCCGTCAGTGTCGCGCCGCCGACCACGAAGGTCGCCTGCCCGACCGTCGCCTGCCCGACGGACGCGCCCGACGTGGCACGCGCGCCCGTCGAACCCGCCGATGCTGCTGCCACGGTGTCGGAGGGCAGGTCATCCAGAGCCACCGTCGACGTCACCGCCTCGTCGCCGAACACGACCGCTGACAGGGGGGCCGTCGCCACCGCGTCGACCACCCGCCCGTCGGAGAGCGTGTAGGTGCCGAACACCTGCCCCGCCTCCGCGAGCTGCACCTGGGCGAGACCCGCCCGGGCGCTGGCGAGCAGCGCGCGGGTCGATGCGAAGCGCGCATCCAGTGACGGCGTCGCCAGCACCACCGCCACCAGCGTCACCGGCTGGGCGCCCACCGGCACGACCGCCGAGGTCAGCAGGGTGAAGCCGGCGTAGCTCGTCGACCCGGTCTTCAGCCCGTCGACCCCGTCTTCGCCGAGCAGGATGTTCTGGTTCGCGATCGTGCCGAGATCGGGCTGGTCGTAGGTCGGCATGCCGGCGATCGCGACGAGCGCCGGGTTCGCGTGCGCGAGCGCCGCCACGTGCAGGAGGTCGGCCGTCGAGCTGGCGCTGCCCGGGTCCAGCCCGCTCGCATCGGCGAGCGTCGTCTGGGTGAGACCGTTCGCGGCCAGCCACGCGCGGGCCGCGGCCAGGTAGGCGTCTTCGGACCCGAACGCCCAGCGCGCCACGGACTCCGCGTAGTTGTTCGCGCTGGTCAGCAGGGTGATGGCGAGCGCATCGTGCAGGGTCACCTGCTGGCCGGAGTACATGGGTTCGGTGAACTGGTCCTCGGCCTCGACCTCCTCGGTGACATCGAGGTCGGCTTGGCCGAGCGTGATCGTCGGGCCCTGGTCGGCGCCGTCGGCCAACGGATGCTCGCCCAGCACCACGAGCGCCGTGATCACCTTCGTGATGCTCGCGATCGGCCGCGTGCCGGTGTCGCCGCCCTGTCCGAGTACGCGCACACTCCCGTCGGGCGCAGCGATCCCCACCGCTCCCGCCCCCACCTCCGGGAACTGCAGCGCGGCGGCCGCTCCCACCGGCACGTCGGCTGCCGTCGCCACGCCGACCACCGCAGCCGCGGTCGCCGCACTCGTCGCCGTCGCGCCTGACCCTCCCGCCGTGCACCCGGCGAGCAGCACCGCCATCGCGGCCGCCACCGCAGCGGCCCCCGCAGCCCCGCGCCGCCCCCGCGCAATCTGACCGCGCCCCTTCAGCTCCTGACGCCGGTCACTGTGCCCGAGGATCGACTTCACCCCGAAAGTCTACGTCGGCACGTCGAGTCCAGAAGTGCCCCCGGCGCGCCAACACTTTCTCATTCCGTCCGGGGCTCACTGTGGCATTCACGCAGGCATCCATAAGATGATATTTAATCATATACTGCCGGAGTGGCAAAAAAAATTGCCCCGGCGCGCCAACGCTTTCACGTTTCGTCCGGGGCTTACCTCTCAAGCTTAGCAAACCTCATAATCCAGATGCAACCGGAACGAGTTTCGTGAGTACCGTCGACAACATCGAGGCCACTCTCGGACCAGAACGCTTCGCAACCTATCTCCTTGCATGCCGCGGAGACGCACTACGCGCTTCGCGGCTCTATGCCTGGAACGTCGAGGCATCCGGAAGCCTCTGGGGTAGCTTCCATATCCTGGAAGTGGCAACTCGGAATGCCATGTGCCGAGCACTGCGCGAGCATTTTGGGCAAGCCGATTGGTGGCAGTTGGCGCCACTGACCAAGGAGGATCGTCGCCGAGTCGACTCCGTGACAGGGGTTCTTCGGACACGACATAAGAAAGCACCTGTCGCTGGGCAGGTCATTGCCGAACTGACACTGGGATTCTGAACGGGTCTCGTCGCAAACAAGTACCACGCGAATCTGTGGCAACCATCGCTCTCAGACGTCTTCCGCGACTTCCCCGGCCGCCGAGCGGAGGTGCACTCAGGCTTGGAACGTCTGAGGAAACTCCGAAATCGGGTCGCACACCACGAGCCCGTCATTGGGCGAGATCTGTACTTCGATCATGCTCTACTACTCACGCTCCTTGCGGCAGTCGCACCGGAAGCAGAACGACTCGTCAGAGCGCGATCACGGGTCCCTCAGATCCTGGGAGGACGCGAGGCTACCCTGGCCGGCGACCGCTCCGTGCAATTCTGAGCGGCGCCTCTGAGGCGGGCTACTCCGTCACGTCGCGCGACCAGCCGTGCGGGCCCTGCGAGCCGGCCGGGTACTCCTCGAGGGGCACGTCGCCGCGCTTCCAAGCGTTCACCACCGGTGCGACGATCCGCCAGCACGTCTCGGCGACGTCGCCCCGGATCGAGAGGGTCGGGTCGTTGCCCAGAACACCGCGCATCACTTCGCCGTAGGCCGTCAGCGGCGAGGGCTCGAGGGTCGTCGCCAGGTCGTGGCGCGCGAGGCTGAACGGATCCCCGTCACCGTTCAACGTCAGCTCGAAGGTGAGGGTCGGCGGGCGCAGCCCGACGACGATCCGCTCCGGCGACGCCGACCCGGTCAGGCCCGACGGCACGAAACCGACCGGCTTCAGCGTCAGCACGACCTGCTTCACCGGCTCACCGATCGCCTTGCCCGACCGCAGCACGAACGGAACCCCCGACCAGCGCCGGGTGTTCACCTCGACCACCATCTCGGCGAGCGTCTCGGTCTCCCGCGAGGGATCCACGCCCTCCTCCGATGCGTAGGCCGGCATCTTCCGCGTTCCCACGGTGCCGGCCCCGTAGCGCGCCCGGCGGCTGACGGCATCCGTTCCCGGCAGCATCGGCGCGCCCGACCAGACCGAGGTCGCCCGCAGCACCGCCGCCGTCGCCGCCCGGAAGTCGACGGGATCGACCCGCGTCGGCGCCTCCATCGCCACGATCGACAGCACCTGCAGCAGGTGCGACTGCAGCATGTCGATCAGGGCACCCGACGTGTCGTAGTACCCGGCACGCCCCTCCAGCCCCAGGTCTTCGTCGTAGATGATCTCGACCTTCTCGACGTTCTGGTTGTTCCAGATCGGCTCGACGAGCCGGTTCACGAACCGGAGGCCCAGGATGTTGAGCACCGTCGACATGCCGAGGAAGTGGTCGACCCGGTGGATCTGCTCCTCGGGCACCAGTTTCAGCAGGTGCCGGTTGAGCGTGGCGGCACTCCGCGAGTCCGACCCGAAGGGCTTCTCGAGGGCGAACACCGTCCCGTCGGGCAGGTCGACCGAAGCCATCGTCTGGATGACCTTCGAGACGATCGCGGGAGGCAGGGCGAAGTAGATCACCAGCGAACCCTCGACGCTCCCGAGGATGCTCATGAGATCATCCTTCGACGTCGGATCACCGACCACGTACTCGGCGGACTCGATGAGGGCCCGCGCCGTGGCACCCTTCGCCTCGACCCCGTCGAATGCCGTCTTCACCGTCTTCTGCCACTCGTCGCGGCTCCGCTCCGACCGGCCGGAACCGATGATGCGAAGACCCGAGATCAGGTCGCGGTCGGCTTCCACTCCCCCGCCCACCAGGCTGCCGAGGCCCGGCAGCAGGAGTCGTTCGGTGAGGTCACCGCTGGCACCGAGAATGAGGAGGGTCTTCGACGTCGTCATACTTCGAGCGTACTTCCCGGAGCGCCGGCCCGGCCGGGGCCTGCGAACCCGGCGCCCGTCGGTTACCCTGTAGCCCGGCCGCCGGGCGAAGTTGTGTGACGGCAAGGAAATATCCGACAGCGCCCCATACTTGAGGTACTCATGAGCACGAAGAGCGAACCGGGCACGAACCCGCACAGGCACGGCGTCGGTTTCCGCTCCGAACGGGGGCCGCTCCTCGTCGCGCTGATGCTCGCCACCGGCCTGGTCGCGATCGACGCGACCATCCTCGCCACCTCCGTGCCCTCGATCGTCGGTGATCTCGGGGACTTCTCGCAGTTCCCCTGGCTGTTCTCGATCTACCTGCTCGCCCAGGCGGTCTCGGTGCCGGTCTACGCGAAACTCAGCGACACGCTGGGTCGGAAGCCGCTGATCCTGTTCGGCATCGGCCTGTTCCTTCTCGGCTCGATCCTCTGCGGCCTGGCCTGGAGCATGCCGGCGCTCATCGTGTTCCGCGTCATCCAGGGCCTCGGTGCAGGGGCGGTCCAGCCGATCGCCGTCACCATCGCCGGCGACATCTACACCGTGGAGGAGCGCGCCAAGGTGCAGGGCTATCTCGCGAGCGTCTGGGCCATCGCCTCGGTGGCCGGACCCCTGCTCGGCGGGCTGTTCTCCGAGTTCCTGTCCTGGCGCTGGATCTTCTTCGTCAACATCCCGCTCTGCATTGTTGCGGGGTGGATGATCGTGACCCACTTCCACGAGAAGATCGAGAAGACGAAGCACCGCATCGACTACGCGGGCTCAGCCGTTCTCACCGTGGCGCTCAGCGCCCTCATCCTCGCCGTGCTCGAAGGCGGGGAAGCCTGGGCGTGGGACTCCCCCGCGAGCATCGGCGCCTTCGCCTTCGGCGGGCTGATGCTCGTCGTGTTCGTCTTCGTCGAGCGGCACGCAGCGGAGCCCGTGCTGCCGCTCTGGGTTTTCTCCCGCCGACTGCTCCTGACCACCACCCTGATCTCGCTCGGGGTCGGGGCGATCCTCCTCGGTGTGACCTCCTTCGTGCCGACCTTCCTCGAGGGCGCCCTGCACATCACTCCGCTCGTCTCGGGCCTCGCCGTCGCCGCGATCACGCTGGGCTGGCCGCTCGCCGCCTCGCAGTCGGGCCGCCTGTATCTCCGGATCGGGTTCAAGCGCACCATCCTGATCGGAATGGTGCTGGCCGTTCTCGGAGCGCTCAGCCTCTCGTTCACCGCCGGGCGACCCGACCTCCTCGTCGTCGCTGCCAGCTGTTTCGTGATCGGCCTCGGCCTCGGCCTCGTCGCCACACCCTCCCTCATCGCCGCCCAGTCGAGCGTTCCCTGGGAGGAGCGCGGCGTGGTCACCGGCACCAACTTCTTCGCCCGTTCGATCGGCAGCGCGGTCGGGGTGGCCGTGTTCGGTGCCATCGCGAACGGCATCTACGCCGGGCACCCGGGGGGCGAGAGCGATCCGGCCACGGTCGCGGTGGCCTCCGGTGCCGCCTTCGTCGCGGTGCTGGTGTGCGCCGTCGCCACCGTCGCCGCTGCGGCTGCGATGCCGGATGCCCGACTGCGCTCCGACGGACGCGTGGCCACTGCGGGTTAGAGCCCGTCCGCGTCGTCTGCATCATCGGGTTGACCGGCTCCCTGACGGTGACGTCGCCGGCCTCATCGCGTGCGCTGACCGCCCGCTCATGATAATCTCTCATTTTCTGCTGAGCTGCGAGAGGTGTCCTATGGCGAAAGTGCCCCGGTCCACGACAGAGGAGCCGGTCCCCGTCGGTCACGATGGCGTGCGGGTCGACATCACCGAATCCACCGCTGCATCTCTTCCGGGCGGCGCCGGGTTGGCTCTGTGCGCTCTTCTGCTTTTGGTGGGGATGATCATCCTGACCCTGTTCACCAGGGCGGCGGAAGGTTTCGTCTTCCTGCTCGTTGCCGGAATCCTTCTGGTCGCCACGTCCTTCGTCGTCGTGCAGCCGGGCCAGACCAAGGTCGTCCAGTTCTTCGGTCGCTACATCGGCACGGTGCGACGAACGGGCCTCTCTGTCGTCGTGCCCCTATCGACGCGGCGGAACGTGAGCGTTCGCGTGCGTAACTTCGAGACCAGCCGCCTCAAAGTCAACGACGCAGACGGGAGTCCAGTCGAAATCGCGGCGATCGTCGTGTGGCAGGTGGCCGACACGTCGAAGGCGACCTACGCCGTCGACAACTACGTCGACTTCGTGTCGGTTCAGGCAGAGTCGGCTCTTCGCCACATCGCCACCACGCACCCTTACGACGGCTCGGAATCAGGCGGCACCTCACTCCGCGGATCGACCGACCAGGTGGCCGATGAACTGGCGCACGAGGTGGCGGTGCGGGTGTCCCTCGCCGGCGTGGAGATCATCGAGGTGCGCATCAGCCACCTCGCATACGCAGCGGAGATCGCCCAGGCGATGCTTCGTCGCCAACAGGCGAATGCCGTCGTCGCTGCTCGGAAACGCATCGTCGAGGGTGCCGTCGGCATGGTCGGAATGGCACTCACTGAGCTCAGGGAGCAGAACATCGTGGAACTCGACAGCAGGGCCACGGCCACGATGGTGGGCAATCTCATGGTCGTGCTGTGCAGTGATCAGCCCGCGTCGCCCGTCATCACCACCGGAACGATCCCTGAGAAGTGATCGCCCCCGCCGTCACAAGCCGTCCAGACCTTCCTCCGTCTTGTCGGCCGATTCGGCGTCCGGCTCCTGGTGGTGGCGTCGCCGACGGTCCTCCTCGAACTCCGGCAGGAACGTCAGCACGAACAGCATGATCAGCAGCGCGAAGATGATCAGCGCTGCCAACAGGTCGCTCAGCTGGAACGGGTAGACCCTGCCGTCGATCGACAACACGAGCACCGTCTCGATTAGCGCGAAGACGATGAAGAACACCCCCATCAGGGTGCGCGTGCGCCGCTGGTTGTTGCCGCGCTTGTGGATCTTGGTCCGCCGAAGTTCCACCATCAGGGCGAGCAGGATGATCGGCAGGATCTGCGACAGGGCCGTGGCGGTGTCGATGTCGAAAAGCCTGATGATCATGCGAAAACCCTACTGGCAGCGCGGCCTGCCGTTTTCTCAGGCGCGGCCCGTGTGTTGCGCGTATTCTGAGAACCTCCCCACCCGGGCAGATCAGCGACGATCGGAGCACAGTGGCCGGCAGCGGTTATCCCGACACACGCGGCCTCACCGAGCGGGCGCACGACGTGATCGTCGGCACCGGGCTCTCGCACGTAGCCGGCGTGCGCCGCCTCGTCGAGGAGTCCTGGCAGCGGTCGCTCCAGTCGAACCTCGACCCCGACCGCCTGGCCCCCGCGTTCGACCTCGACGACGAGGCGCTCCGCCAGTATCGCAGTGAGCACCCGCTCGCGCTGGTGCTGCCGGTCATCCACCGCCTGCTGATCGCGCACACCTTCGAACGCGGCCTCATTGTCGCGATCGGCGACCAGGCCGGCCGGCTGCTCTGGATCGATGGCGACCGCGACCTCCGTCGCCGCGCCGAGGGCATGGCCTTTGTCGAGGGTGCCAACTGGTCGGAGCGGGTCGTCGGCACGAGCGCGCCCGGCACCGCGCTGGCGCTCGACCACAGCATCCAGATCGGCGGGGCGGAGCACTTCAACCGTATCGTGCACCCGTGGAGCTGCACAGCGGTGCCGGTGCACGACCCGTCCTCGGGCGATGTGCTCGGCGTCATCGACATCACCGGCGGCGACGATGCCGTCTCCCCCGTCACCCTGCCCCTGCTCGAAGCTGCGGTGGCTGCCGCTGAAGCGGAGCTGCGCATCCACCAGCTGACGCCCGCGCGGTCGCACCGCACACCGCGGCCCGCCGCCCCCTCTCCCGTGCAGCAGCGGGTGACGGATGCCCCGCTCCTCAGTGTGCTCGGCCGGGAGGTCGCACGGCTCGACTTCGGCGGTCGCAGCATCGAGTTGAGCGCGCGGCACTCCGAGATCCTGACCCTGCTCGCCTGGAACCGGCACGGGCTGTCGGCCGAGCAACTCGCCCAGAAGCTCTATATCGCCGACAACTCGGTTGCCACGCTCCGGGCCGAGATGGTGCGCCTCCGGGCGGTGCTCGTCGACCTCGACCCTTCCCTCGAGCCGCTCTCGCGGCCCTACCGCCTGCCGGTGCCGTTCGAGCTCGACGCGCACCGCGTGCTGGCCTTCCTCGAGCGCGGCGCCCACCGCGTGGCCCTCGGTGCGTACGCGGGCGAGGTGCTCGCGGGGTCGAAGGCACCCGGTGTCGTCGAGATCCGGCGCGAGGTGAGCGCCAACGTGCGCGAGTCGCTGCTGACGGATGCCTCGGCCGACGTTCTGCTGGGCTACGCCCGCTCCGACGAGTGCGCCTATGACCGCGACGTCTGGCTGGCCTGCCTGAGACGCCTGCCCGCGCATTCGCCGAAACGGGCATCCGTGGTCTCGCGGATCGAGCACATCGAGGCGGAACTCGCGGGGCCCTGAGCGACCGCGGCTGCTCGCAATCTTTCGCAACCTGCCCGCAACCTTCCCCTGCGTAACGTCAGGCTCGGAGGACGCATCCGTGCCTCCTGAGAAGACAACGACGTCGAAGGATCACCGAAATGACGATCTACGCAGCCCCCGGAACACCGGACGCGAAAGTCACATTCAAACCACGCTACGAGCACTGGATCTGCGGCGAGTGGACCAAACCCGTCAAGGGCCAGTACTTCGAGGACATCTCCCCCGTGAACGGCAAACCGTTCGCCGAGGTCGCCCGCGGCACCGCCGAAGACATCGAGAAGGCTCTGGATGCCGCGCACAGCGCCGCGCCCGCCTGGGGCAAGACCTCCCCCGCCGACCGCGCCGCCGTGCTCAACAAGATCGCCGACGTCATCGACGCGAACCTCGAACTGCTTGCGGTCGCCGAGACGTGGGACAACGGCAAGCCGATCCGCGAACCGCTGAACGCCGACCTGCCGCTCGCGTCGGACCACTTCCGCTATTTCGCCGCCGCCATCCGCGCGCAGGACGGCGACCACGCCGAGCTCGACAACGACACCGTCGCGTACCAGTTCCACGAGCCGCTCGGTGTCGTGGGCCAGATCATCCCGTGGAACTTCCCCATCCTGATGGCCGTCTGGAAGCTCGCCCCCGCGATCGCGGCCGGCAACACGGTGGTGCTGAAGCCTGCTGAGCAGACCCCGGTGTCGATCCTCGTGCTCATGGAGCTCATCGGCGACATCCTGCCGCCCGGGGTGATCAACGTCGTCAACGGCTTCGGCGTCGAAGCCGGCAAGCCGCTCGCGTCGAGCCCGCGCATCCGCAAGATCGCCTTCACCGGTGAGACCAGCACGGGCCGCCTCATCTCGCAGTACGCTTCGGCGAACCTCATCCCCGTCACGCTGGAGCTCGGCGGCAAGTCGCCGAACATCTTCTTCTCGGATGTCGCCGATCAGGATGATGCGTTCTACGACAAGGCGCAGGAGGGTTTCACGCTCTTCGCCTTCAACCAGGGCGAGGTCTGCACCTGCCCGAGCCGCGCGCTCATCCAGAAGCCGATCTACGACTCGTTCCTCGACACTGTGACCGCCCGCACCGCCAAGGCCGTGCAGGGCAACCCGCTCGACACCGACACCCAGGTCGGTGCGCAGGCGTCGAACGACCAACTCGAGAAGATCCTCAGCTACCTCGACATCGGCAAGCAGGAGGGCGCAAAACTCCGTCTCGGCGGCGAGCGCGCCGACCTCGGCGGGGACCTGTCGGAGGGCTACTACGTGCAGCCCACCATCTTCGAAGGCCACAACAAGATGCGCATCTTCCAGGAGGAGATCTTCGGCCCGGTCGTCGCTGTGACCTCGTTCGACGACTACGACGACGCGATCTCCATCGCGAATGACACGCTCTACGGCCTCGGTGCTGGCGTCTGGTCGCGGAACGGCACGACCGCCTACCGGGCGGGCCGCGACATCCAGGCCGGCCGGGTGTGGATCAACAACTACCACGCCTACCCCGCCGGTGCCGCGTTCGGTGGGTACAAGAGCTCGGGCATCGGACGGGAGAACAACAAGCTCGCGCTCGACCACTACCAGCAGACCAAGAACCTGCTGGTGTCGTACAGCGACAACGCCCTCGGCTTCTTCTAAACCGCCGATGCCTGTCGATGCCGCGGTGACGCTCCCGCATGAGACGCAGTCGCGCGTCGCGCTGGCCGATGTCAGCGTCTCGCTTCTGCGAAAGCTGTGGGAGCAGTACGGCCCGCTGATGTTCCACCAGTCGGGTGGATGCTGCGACGGCAGTTCCCCGATGTGCTACCCGGCCGGGGACTTCATCACCTCCGACGCCGACGTGCTCCTCGGAGTGCTCGACATCGCCCCGGCCGGTGGCGCCTCGCAACCGATCGACTTCTGGATGTCGGCCGAGCAGTTCGCATACTGGAGCCACACCCACCTCACGATCGACGTGGTGAAGGGTCGCGGCAGCGGATTCTCGGTGGAGGCGCCGGAGGGCGTGCGGTTCCTGATCCGCTCGAAACTGATGGATTCGGCACTCCCCTTCGAGTAACCGCGTCCCTCCCGTCACCGAATCGGCGGCCACAGCCCGATCCTCCGCGCTATCTGCGCCGGATCCGGCTGGGGCCGCCGATTGCGTTCTGTGCCACCCCGGCCGCAGCGCGTCTCAACTCAGCGCGGCTCGGCGGGGCTCAGCCCCACACCACCCGCAGACCGCCGAGCTCGGCGAAGGCGCGATCAGCGGTCACGAGCACAGCGTTCTCGACGATCGCCTGGGCGGCGAGCATCCGGTCGAACGGATCGCGGTGCGCCCAGTCGAGTTGGGCGGTCACCAGCGCATGCTCGGTCGTGACCGGCAACTCGGTCGCCCTCAACGTCTCCAGATGGTGCGGCAAGGCGGCGAGGAACGGCCCCGCTTCCGGAAAGTGGCCCTTTCGGAACTTGATCCCGAGCTCCAACGGCGTGACGGCCGACACCAAGACCGCGTTCTTGATGTCTGCGAGCAGTTCTCGTGCCGCGAAAGGGATCCGGTCTGGTTCTCGGATCGCCCAATATGCCGCATGGGTGTCGAGCAAAAGGCGCATCACGCCCCCCACTCGGCGAGCTCTTCTTCGGTCATCGGCTCCCAGAACGACTCGGGCAAGGGCGGACCCGGGGCAAATCCGAGCTCCCGTCGGGGCGCAGGCTCGACCGGCCGCAGCGTCGCGATGGGCTTTCCGCCACGGGCCAGGATGAATTCCTCCCCGCGCTCCACCCGGCTCAGGATCTCCGACAGTCGTGTCTTGGCATCCTGCACATTCAGCATCTCGGTCATGTTGACCAACTCTAGTTGGTCAACCATCACTCCCACCAGAACCGCCAGAGGTGCGATCCGACCAGTCGTGGCACATACGGCCTCGGTCCATCCGAGCTCGGCCAGGCAGTCGGAGGGTTTCGCTGCCGGAATCAGCGCCGGCCTCGCGCCTTCGAAGCCAGCACCGTCGTGATCATCACAGCCGACGAGGCGCAGAAACGCTTCGTCGTCCCTCTCATCACCGATGGTCAGCTCTCCGGACCGATCCCGCACGATCTCGGTAGCAGAGCAGGCCGCCACGGTGAACTGTGTACACAGGCGCCAATCACGCAGTTGGGGAGGAGAAGAGCGCGAGCGGAGCGGAGCGGCGCGGCGCTACGCTGAGCAGGTGTTCTCGATCCTGTCCCGCACACTCCAGCTCGTGGCGGCCCGCTGGCCGCAGCTGCTGGCGTGGTACCTCGCGGGCTGGCTCGCGCGGTACCTGCTGATCGAGCTCGCCGCGTTCTTCGGGGCCACCAGCGCCCTCGTCGGCCTGATGATCATGCCGCTCGCCATCCTGGCCCGCCTCGGCAGCTACATCGCCATGTTCCTGACGCTCCGGCCGGCGCTCCCCGGCTTCGTGAGCCTCCGCGAGCGCGGCGAGGACGCGGTCGACCGCACCACGAGCGGCCGAGCATCCGGCCCGCGAACGCGCCTGTACGACATCCTGCTGGTGACCATCCTCCCGTTCTTCGCGTTCTACGCCGCCTGGCAGCTGCTCGCCGACGACACCCAGCAGTACGCTCAGGCGGCCCTGAAGAACATCAACTTCTTCGACGGCGCGCACTCCGGAGGTGTGCTCGCGATCGAGGTCAGCCCGTACTCGATCGGCGCGATCGTCGTCGCGTTCGCCGGCCGCTTCCTCATCAAGCGCTACAGCGACAGGCTCCCGCGCTGGACGAACCTGGTCGCCGTCTACCTCGAAGCCGTCTGGGTCTACCTGACGCTCTTCCTCATCACGACCTACCAGCAGGACTTCCAGACCTGGCTCGCCGACCGCCAGGCGATGCGCTGGCTCGACGATCTGCGGCAGAGCATCGTCGGATTCTTCTCGCCCTTCGAGACGATCTACGCCGCTGTGCAGTGGGCGATCAACGAGACCGGCGGACTGGTGCTGCTGCCGCTCGCCTGGCTCACCCTCGCCGGCATCGTCTACGGGCGGGCGCTCGTGGCCCCGCGGTTCCGTCTGAGGGAGCCGCGCCTCCGCGCCTACGAGACGGCCCGGCAGCGTTTCGACGCCCTCCCGACGTTCGTCAGTTCCCGCCTGAAGGATCTCGGCTCGGACTGGGCCGGCCGCTGGCGCCCCTTCGCGGATGCCCTGCTGCTCATCTGGCGCGCAGGAGTCGTGCCCATGGGGATCTTCATCCTCGCGTACACCGTGCTCCAGAGCGCCACCGCCTGGCTCGACCTCGCGGGCGTGCGGCTCATCGGCCCGCACGACCTCAACTCGTGGTGGATGAACTTCGACCAGCTGCTCAGCTTCGTCGTCGATGTCATCGTCGAACCGCTGCGGCTCTGCCTCGTGGCGGCGGCCTACAACTTCTGCCTGGTCGCGCTCGGCGAGCGGCGCGAGGTGGCGGCTGCGGCGGATGCCGCGGGCACGGCTGCCGCGGGCACGGCGGCGGCTGGCACGGCCGCGGCGCAGCCTGCGGGCACGTCCGCTCCGGATGCCGCGGGCACCCCTACAGCCTGAGCGAGAGGTACCGCGGCAGTTGGTCGCCCACCTCGAGGTGCATTGCGAGTGCGCTGTCGACCGTGCTCGGGATCACGAACAGCGCCTCGAGCTGGTATGGCGAAGTGAGGTCGGTCGTGCATCCGGACTCCACGCCCTCCGCACCCTCATAGTCGATCGGGTCGAAGGCGGCATCGCCCCAGTTCCGGGCCAGCTCGCCGCCGCCCTGTTCCTCGAGGCGCAGCTCGCAGTAGGGCGACGCGCCGTTCTCGTCGAGCTCGCGCGGGGTGACGTCGACCGTGACGACCACGAGGTCGCTGCCGGCAGGCAGGCGCGCGGCCTCCCCCTCCGGGCTCGTGGACGCGATGCGCCGGGTGCTGTCGACCCGCCAGCCGGTACCGGCGAAGTCGGCCTCCGCGCCGGAGTCGACGACCACGGGCTGGCTCGGCCTGCTCGAGTAGTACCGCACCCATTCGTTCGAGAACGTCACGCCGAGCGTCGCCGGCACGAGCACCACGACGGCGACGAGGGCGATCGCGTTCCGGCGCAGCCAGCCCCCGGTCATCCGATGCCCCAGACCGGCTTGTCAGTGGTGACGGAGGCCTCGCGTGGCAGGGCGGCCAGGTCGATCGGAACCACGACCATCGAATCGGTGCGCGGATCGTCGTTCGCCGCCAGCTGGATCTCGGCCCCGCGGGCGTCGTCCCCCGCCACCGCATCCTCCGGAACCTCGAACATCAGCGGCCCGGTCTGCGGCAGCCCGACGCTCAGCACCGCACCCTCGATGGTGGCCTGGTCCGGGCGTTCGGATGCTCCGTAGAGCGTGTCGCCGATCTTCAGTTGCGCGGTGCCGAGGCTGACCCCGTAGTCGGTGAGCACGGCCTCGACACGGGCATCCACGACCACCCAGACGCCCGAGGTCTCCCCCGACCATCCGTTGCTCGCGGTCACCGCGTCGGCGACCCGCACGTCGGTGACGGTCGCCTGGATGTTGCGTCCCGTCAGCGTCTGGCCGACCGGGCCGGTCACGGGGATGGCGGCCTGCCACTGCTCCTCGGTGGGCGCGGTGTGCAGCACGATGCCGGCGACGACGAGGAAGACGACGAGCAGGGCACCGTTCAGCACATGCCGCCAGGGCGGGGTGCGAGGCTTGGCGGGTGTGGTGGCGCCTTCTGCGGCGAGGGTCTCGGCACCGGATGTCGCGCCAGCACCCTCACGTGCGGCCGGGGTCTCGCCGCTCACGATGTCGGCTCCGCGGTCGGGGTCGGACTCGCAGCCGGGCCCGTGTTCGCGCCCTGGTCCGTGTTCGCACTCTGGTCCGTGTTCGCGCCTGCGCCCACATCCTTCAGCGGAACCGTCGCGAATGCCGCCAGGTACGGATCCTCGTACCGGGCGCCGAAGGTGACGAACCCGCCCGCCGCGTACACCTTGTCGTAGATGTCGACCCGCACGTCACCCGGGCCGACCGTCGCGGTGTCCGCGACCTGCCAGACGTAGGCGAGCTCGATCGGAACGCGCGGTTGCAGTCGCGGCGCCTTCGTACCATCGCTGATCACGACGACGTCGTCGGGCGGGGTATCCGACTGGATGCCCTCCACCCCGACCGGCCGCAGATTGTCTGCCGCGCCGATGTTGTCGTAGGTCGTGACCGGCCGGTCCCAGACGTTCTCCACCGTCGCAATCACGACGAACAGGCGTTTTCCGTCGTCTGGCGTGATGTTCTGCTCGGGGAACCCATCGATGAGCACGGCCCTCGAAACCGTGATGCGGAGCTGAGCCCCGCTGTAGGCCGAACCGGCCTGAACCTCCGGAAGGGCATCCGCCGCCACCGCGTTCAGCCCGCCGAACGCCGCCGACCCCGCAAGGAACAGCGCAACGACCGCCGTGACCAGCCACTTCGTCGGCACCTTGCCCGAGAGCGAGGTCACGCGCGTTCGCCAGTTCGCTCCGCCCCCGGGTTCCGTCACATCCCCAGCGTAGCCGCCCCGGGAGCAGTAATCTGGCCCCATCAATTCGTGAAAGACCTTACGTTCAAAGGAGTGCGTCATGTCAGAGAACCGTCACACCAGTACCGAAGGCACGGAGTCGGAGTCGACCTCGTTCGAAAGGCGGTTCCCCCGCCGGATGCTCTTCGCCACGGCCGCCGCGGGAGCCGCCGGTGTCGCCGCAGGCACGGCCGCGACATCCGCGGCGCCGGCCGTCGCCGCACCCGGTACGACGGCATGGATGCTCGGCGGAAACAGCACCGTCGCCAGTACGAACTTCCTCGGCCCGACGAACAGCGGAGCCAACCTCGTCTTCAAGACGAAAGTCAGCGTCGCGACAGGCGTCACAGAGAAGATGCGGTTGACGTCGGTGGGCCGGCTCGGCCTCGGGGTCACCGATCCGCAGGCGAGGCTCGACGCGGTCAGCAGCACGGTCGGGCTGAAGGGCACCTGCACCAGCACGACTTCGGCCGGTCGTGGAGTCGTCGGTACGGCATCCGGCGGCTACGGCGTCTACGGACTCTCGTCGAACGGGTACGGGGTCTGGGGCGAATCGAGCGGCAATGTCGGTGTCTTCGGCAAGGGTTCGTACACGGGGGTGTGGGCCAGGGGCACCAGCTACGGCCTCATCGGCACAGACGGCACCTACGGCGGATACCTCAACGGCAGCTCCTACGGGTTGTATGCCTCGGGACCCGTCGGCGTCTACGCCAGCGGTACCACAAGCGGTGTCCACGGCGAGGGGGCGACCGGTGTGGAGGGCAAGGGCAGCTCGACCGGCGTCTACGGCAGCGGCCCCACCGGTGTGAGCGGCTACTCGGCCGACCCGAACGGCAACGCGGTCTACGGGGGTGGCGGGCAGTATGGTGTGCACGGCGTCAATGGACGAACCGCGGGGGTGCGAGGCGACTCGAACTACGTGGGCGTCTGGGCGCAGGCACCGACCTTCGCTCTCTACGCCGAGTCGACGGCCGCGGCCGACGGCAACTACGCCATCTTCGCAAAAGCCACGGCCCCCGCGTACGCTGTCTTCGCGCAGGGGAACGCCCACGTCAACGGGACGCTCTCGAAGGCCGCCGGGTCGTTCAGGATCGACCATCCTCTCGACCCCGACAACAAGTGGCTCAGCCACTCCTTCGTCGAGTCACCCGACATGATGAACGTCTACAACGGCAACGTGACGACGGATGGCAGCGGGAACGCCACCATCGACCTGCCGTCGTACTTCTCTGCACTCAATCGGGACTTCCGCTACCAGTTGACGGTGATCGGCACCTTCGCGCAGGCCATCGTCTCCCAGAAGGTCGACGGCAACCGCTTTTCGATCAAGACCGACAAGCCGAAGATCGAGGTCTCCTGGCAGGTGACGGGCATCCGCAAGGACGACTACGCACAAGACAACCCGATCGTGGTCGAGACGACGAAAGACAAGACCGAAGCGGGCACCCGGCAGTACGTTGCGGCGAATGCGGGCGCGCGATCCAGCGCGAAAGTCTGGCAACCGGGCCCCGGCGCCCCGACCGATTCGACGGCGCCGGTCACCCCCGCCGACGCCGGGAAGCCGGAGGCTCCCACGCAGCGCCCGCTCGCGAAAGCGGAGGCGGTCGACCCGCTGGCGCCCTGACGCGGGTGCGGGTGCGGGTGGCGGGCGCCGGGCGCGTCACCCGCTCGTCAGAGCCACCCCGGATCGGCCAGCAGCGCCTCGAACTCGGAGACGAACCGCGAGGCGTGGAACCCGTCGATCGCGGCATGGTTCACCTGCAGCGCGAGCGGCAGGAATGTGCGGTCGTCCCGCTCGACGTAACGTCCGAGCGTGAAGATCGGCAGCAGGTGGTCGACGCCGCCCCGCGTCTGGATGTGCAGCGCACTGAAAGACGTGCGCGGCAGGCTTGACACGTCGAAGACGTCGGCCGGTGGCTCGCCCCGCGGGAAGAGGCTGTTCGCGGTCCGGTGTTCCTGCAGCAGGGCGGCCACAGCGTCGTGGAACGCGCCGAAGTCGGGGTCGTATGCCGCCCACAGCACTGCGAAGATCTCGAGCCCGGGGTTGAACACGGTGAACGATGGATGCAGCGCGGGCCACGTTGCCGGATCGCCATCCGGTGTCAGCGCCATGCGAAACTCGTCGTGCCGGTTGACGATGCTGGCGAGCGCCCAGAGCTGTGCGATGTACGTCTTGCGGCCGGACGCGCGCAGAACTTCGACGAAGGCGGTCACATCGACTTCCACCGTCATCGACCACGAGCACGGCACCTGCTCGCGGTAGTACACGAAGTGCTCGCGCCGCGGCCAGGTGGCGAGGTCGATCGGGACGGGTGTGTTCTCCATCTGTCCCCTCGGTCTAGCTCCGGTCGGAGGAGGAGCCGGAGCCGGATGTCGCGAGAGCATCGACCGCCGAAGCCGACGACGAATCAGCCGAAGCAACCAACGACGCGGCAGCAGCCACCTCGGCCGCATCGCGTGCGGCGACCAGCGACGCGTGGGTGGGTCCGTCGGAGATGCCGGCGGGCCGGTTCACCGAGAGCTCGCGCCGCAGCACGGGCACAACCTCCTCTCCGAGGAAGTCGAGCTGCTCGAGCACGGTCTTCAGCGGCAGTCCGGCGTGATCCATCAGGAACAGCTGGCGCTGGTAGTCGCCGAAGTGTTCGCGCATGCCGGCGTAGCGGTCGATGACCTGCTGCGGGCTGCCGACGGTGAGCGGGGTCTGCTCGGTGAAATCTTCGAGCGAGGGGCCGTGCCCGTAGACCGGCGCGTTGTCGAAGTACGGACGGAACTGATTGACAGCATCCTGCGAGTTCTTCGCCATGAACGCCTGGCCGCCGAGGCCGACGATCGCCTGCTCGGCGGTGCCGTGGCCGTAGTGCTCGAAGCGGCTGCGGTAGTACCCGATGAGCTGCATGTAGTGCTCTTTGGGCCAGAAGATGTTGTTCGCAAAGAATCCGTCGCCGTAGTAGGCAGCCTGTTCGGCGATTTCCGGCGAACGGATGCTGCCATGCCACACGAAGGGAGGCACTCCATCGAGCGGGCGCGGCGTGGACTGGAAGCCCTGCAGCGGCGTGCGGAACTTGCCCTCCCAGTTGACGTAGTCCTCGCGCCAGAGGCGGTGGAGGAGAGCGTAGTTCTCGATGGCGAGCGGGATGCCCTGGCGGATGTCCTGGCCGAACCAGGGGTACACGGGGCCGGTGTTGCCACGGCCCATCATGAGGTCGACGCGGCCGTCGGCGAGGTGCTGCAGCATCGCGTAGTCTTCCGCGATCTTCACCGGGTCGTTCGTGGTGATGAGGGTGGTGCTCGTGCTCAGCAGCAGTTTGTCGGTCTTGGCGGCAACGTAGGCAAGCGTGGTCGTGGGGCTCGACGAGAAGAAGGGCGGGTTGTGGTGCTCGCCGATGGCGAACACGTCGAGGCCGACCTCTTCGACCTTCTGTGCGATCGTGACGATGTCCTTGATGCGCGTCTGCTCGCTGGGGGTCGTCTTGGTCGTCGGGTCGGTCGTCACATCACTGACACTGAAGATTCCGAACTGCATGATGCTCTCTTTTCTATGCGCATGCATCGATACTCGAGTCAACGGGCGCGGGCGGCGTTCTATTCCCGCGTTCCCACGCCCCGTCCAGCGTATTGCGGATCGCTGTGAGCGCGCATGGTCTCGCCAGGATCATCCGATGCTCGACACATCTTTCGGCGCGTGCGACTCTCTCTTCGCCTCGTGCGCCCGCCAACCTACCCGCCATCCACCCCATCCAGAGGACGCTAAGTGCTCCATCGTCGCGGTATTCCAGCACTTTGCGTCCTCTGGATGGGGCTGCGTCGCGCGTTCGGCGCGAGACACGCGTGTCGGAGGCCAGCACCCGGGCCGGCGGTCAGCCGGGCGCGTCCCGGCGAGCTCGCCGCTCAGCCGTGGAACTCCCGCACCACGTGATCGAGCGCCGACACCGTGAGCTCGAGCGACTCGAGGTCGATGCGCTCGTTGTTGCCGTGGAACAGCTGGCGGAACGTGCCGTAGTCCCACCGCTCGCTCAGCAGCCCGAATCCGTACGCCGGAACGCCCCGGCGCCGGTAGAACCGCCCGTCGGATCCGCCGACCCCCAGCATCGGCAGCAGTTCGCCGCCCGGGTAGACCCGCCGCACCGCATTCTGGAGCGCGCCGTACAGGGGCGTATCCGTCGGCGACACCGTAGACTCGCCGAACTGGTCGCCCTCGATCACGATGTCCTCCATCAGGTCGCCGAGGGCCTCACGAAGGTAACCCTCCACGTCGGCGGGCCTGACATCCGGCAGTATCCGGATGTCGAGCACGATTCGCCCCGAACCCGGAATCACGTTCTCCTTCTCCCCCGCCTGCAGGATGTTCGGGGAGATCGTCGTGTGCGTCGAAGCGTGTGCGTACCCGGCGAGCGCCCCCACACCCGGTAGTCCCTCGAAGAAGTGCAGTGGATCGACAAGCCTCCCGTGGGTGACCCCATCGGCGGCAAGCGCGTCCACGAACTGACGCCAGAGCGGCGAGATGACGGTCGGCGCCCGGAAGGCGGCGATGCGGGTGACGGCCTCGGCCGCGATGACGGCAGCGTTGCGGGCACCGTAGGGCGCGGATCCGTGGCCCGGACGCCCCGTCACCCGCAGCACCCGGCCCGCCAGACCCTTCTCGCCGATCATCACGCTGATACTCGGCTTCGCCCCCGTCGGCGCCCCACCCGACTCGGTGAGCACACAGTCGGCGTCGATCAAGTCCAGGCGGTTCTTCGTGAGCCAGTCGACGCCGAGACCCGATCCGGCCTCCTCGTCGGCGACGGCCGCGAAGATGAGGTCGCCGCGAGGGCGGAAAGCCCCGGCAGCACCACCGGCACCGCCGGTCGCGAGCGCACGCATCACGACCGCGTACGACGCCGTC